>CANJEJ010000004.1 GCA_947473325.1 Alphaproteobacteria bacterium
CACTGGCATCCCCGGCAGGCTTGCGCCACCATGACGGCTTCCCGTTCAGGTGAGCCATGGCCCAAGAGCAGCGCGTTTTCTACATCACCACGCCGAAACCGCAGGAACAGATCCACGCGCGCGTCGTGTCCGCCGGCGCCGACGCGCCCTTTGTCTTCTTCCTGCACCAGTGGCCGCTGTCGTCGCGCCAGTTCGAGCGCACCATTGCGCGCGTCGGCCAGCATGCCCAGGCCTGGGGCCTCGACGCACCCGGCTATGGCATGTCGCCTTCGACCCTGACGCAGCAGGATTTTCCCGAGTATGCGCGCCGCCATATCGAGGCGATCGACGCCCTGGGCGCGAAAAAGTTCGTGCTTGTCGGGGCCGAGATCGGCGTCGGCATCGCCGCCGAGATCATCCGCCAGGCGCCCGGTCGCGCCACGCATCTGATCGCCTTCGCCACGCCGCCCGTCGAACCCGCCGGCCATGCCGCCTACATGAAGGAGCTGGGCGAACCGTCACCGGTGCAGGACGGCAGCCATGTGCAGGAGATGTGGCAGCGGCTCGAACGCCGCTTCGGGCCTGAACGCGAGCAGATGCGCCTTGTCTTCACCGAGGCCTTCAACATCTACAGCCGCTATCACTGGGGCCTGACGGCCTACAAGGACTATGACCTTGCCGCCGGGCTGAAGCGCATCGAGGTGCCGACGCTGTTCGTCTCCGCCGACCAGGACGCGATGGCGAAGCACGCGCCAGCAGCGGCCGCGCTGGTGAAGGGCGCGAAACACCTCACCCTGCCGGGCAAGCCCTTCCTGCCGTGGAACGACCCCGATGCCGCTGCGAAGGCGATCGTGGATTTCGCCGGGCTGAAATAGGCTCGATTACAGGAACCCGCGTTCGCGCAAATAACGGATAGCGCCCGGGTGATAGGGCGCGGCGGTCTGCCGGCCGATATCTTCCGGCCGGAACGGCTGCACCGCGCGATGCGCCGCCCGCAGCCCGTCCCACTGCTCGACCAGCGCCTTGGTGAAGGCATAGATGGTGTCGGGCGGCAAACCGTCATGCGTGACCAGCAGCGCGCGCACGCCGACCGTGCGCACCGGGGCGATCACGCCACGGTAGAGCCGGGACGGCAGGTTGCCGGAGACATAGTAGGGCTGCCGCTGCAGGGCCGCCTCTACCGGCGGCCCGTCGATGGAAACCAGCGAGATCAGCGTGGACTCCGCCAGCTTGGTGATGGCCTCGGTCGGGTGGCCGACGGTGAAGAAAAAGGCGTCGATCTCGCGCGCCGCCATCTTCGTGACCGCATGCGTCAGGTCGAGGTTTTGCGCCACGAAGTCGCGGCCTGGTTCAAGCCCGTACCACGACAGGACGTCCAGCGCGTTGACCCGCGCGCCCGAACCGGCGTTGCCGATGCTGACGGTCTTGCCCTTGAGGTCGGCAACGGATTCGATCTTCGCGTCCGCGCGCGTCACCAGCGTGATCGCTTCGAAATAGAGCGGCAGCACGATGCGGAGCGTCTGCACCGGCTTGCCGTCCCACTCCCGCGTGCCATTGGCGGCAAACCAGACGACATCCGCCTGGGCGATGCCAAGCTCGTCAATGCGGCGACCAAGCGAGTTCACGTTGGCGACCGAGCCGGCGGTGCCGCGCGGCTTGCAGGCGAAAGTCTCGCCGCCCTGCGTGTTCGTCAGATTGCAGATGGCCTGGCCGACGGCGTTGAACGTGCCATAGGGAACCCCGCTCGCGAGCAGCAGGTTGCGTTTGCCCGGGGCCTTTTCCTGCGCCAGCACGGGCACGGCTGCCAGCACGGCAACCGTCGCGAGACCGCCTTGAACGAAGCCGCGTCGATCCATTCCAGCCACCCCTCAGTCGCCTCGCGCGGTAGCGCCGCCGCGCAGGGGCTGCGGAAGCAGGTCTGTTTTCGCGCGCGCGGCCCGCTCCAGCGGGCCGCGGCCGATGGTGCTACAGAAACTTGCGTTCGCGCAAATAGCGCATCGCGCCGGGATGATAGGGCGCGATCTTCTGGCCGGCGATTTCCGCAGGCTGGAAGGGCTGCATCGCGCCATTCGCGGCGCGCAGCGTGTCCCACTGCTCGACCAGCAGCTTGGTCAGTTCGTAGCAGATCTCGGGCGGCAGGCCGTCATGCGTCATCAGCAGCGCCCGCACGCCCACGGTCTTTACCGGCTGATCGGCGACGCCGCGATAGAGCCGGCCGGGCAGGTTGCCGGGAACGTAATAGGTCTGTTGCTTCAGGGCGGCATCGGCCTGCGGACCGTCGATGGGGACCAGGGCGATTGGCGCCGAGATGACCATCCGGGCGATGGCTTCGGACGGGTGCGCGCCGACATGGACGAAGCCGTCGATTTCGCGCGTCACCATCTTGCCGAGGGCCTGGCCCAGTTCCAGTGGCAGCACCTGCAGGTCGCGGTCCGGCTGAAACCCGTACCAGGACAGGATATCGAGCGCATTGGTCCGCGCTTCCGACCCGGTCACGCCGGCCGCGATGCGCTTGCCCTTCAGGTCCGCCATGGTCTTGATGCGGGCGTCCTGGCGGACGACCAGGGAAATCGGCTCGAAAAACATCGGCAGCACGACGCGCAGCACGCCGACCGGCTTGCCGTTCCATTCGCCCTTGCCATTGACGGCGGACCACACCGCATCGGTTTGGGCAAAGGCAAGCTCGTCGATGCGCCGGGTGAGCGCCGCCAAATTTGCCGTCGAGCCGGTCGTGACGTGCGACTTGCAGGCGAAATCCGTCCTGTTGCCCGCATTGATCAGATTGCAGACAGCCTGGCCAACGGCGCCGGAGGTGGCGCCCGCAGCACCCAGGGCGACCAGCAGATTGCGCCGAGCCGGCGCCTTTTCCTGCGTGGCAGCGGGCAGCGCCGGCAACACAGCCAGGGCAGCGACGGTCGCAATGCCGCCCCGCAGAAGATTGCGCCGATTCATCTCAACCGTCCTTCGTCGCGTCGCCCGCGAAGGACCGGACTTTTATCCCCACCATGGCACCCTCCCCCAAGAGGCCGCTGTCATTCTGCCCCGGTACTGGCGATTCTGCTAGAACGAACACGTTTCTCGGGAGGGAATCGGCTGCTGTGTTCCGACTGCTGGCTGTTCTGCTGCTTGCCGTGATGGCGGCGTCTGGCCTCGCCGCCGCGCAATCGCCGGTTTCCGCCGACCTCGTCCGGGCAGCGGAGGCGGGCAACCTGGAGCGGGTCAGCGCGTTGCTGCGGGATGGTATACCCGTGGACACGCGCGATGCCCGCCGCCGCACGGCCCTCCTGGCCGCCACCCATGCCAACCAGGTGGCCGTCGCGCGCGTGCTGCTGGCAGCCGGCGCCGACGTCAACGCCAGGGATGACATCGCGGACAGCCCGTTTCTTTACGCCGGCGCCGAAGGCCGGCTGGAAATTCTGCGGCTGATCCTGGCGCAAGGCGCGAACCTGAAAAGCGTGAACCGCTTCGGCGGCACCGCGCTGATTCCCGCCGCGCATCATGGCCATGTCGAAACGGTGCGCCTGTTGCTGGAAACGGCGATCGACATCGACCATGTCAACCGGCTGGGCTGGACCGCGCTGCTGGAGGCGGTGATCCTGGGCGATGGCGGACCGGCGCATGCGGAGATCGTGCGCCTGCTGGTGGCGAAGGGTGCCCGCACCGATATCGCTGATCGCGAGGGCGTGACACCGCTGCAGCACGCCGAGCGGCGCGGCCAGACGGCCGTGGTCGCGATCCTGAAGGCCGGCGGCGCGCGCTGAGGCGCGCCCGGCCCTACTTCACGCCATCGACGATCAGGTAGTTGCCGGCGCGGTGCGTCGGCGCGACGTTGTTGATGTCGAGCCCGGTGTGGTTGGGGGCGAAGCGCGGATGCGGGACTTCCTTCACCCTGGCCGGGCTGAAGCCGCCCTTGCGCATCACTTCGGTCAGGTTCATGTCGTGCAGCGTGCCGATGAAGGGCTCGGCATTGTACTGCGTGTCCCAGTCGCTGATGACCTGCTGGATCACCGGCAGGTTTTCATACTGGGGGCCGTCCATGTGCAGGGCGACGCCGCCCTTGCGCAGCACGCGGTGCGTCTCGGCGAAGATGTTGTGCAGCGCCGTGGTCGCGGTCTCGTGCATCATGATGCAGGAGACGACGAGATCGAAGGATTCGTCCGCGAAGTCCGTCTTCTCGGCATTCATCTGGTGGAAGTGCACCTTCTTGCCCAATGCTTCGGCGCGGGCATGGCCATAGCGCACGCAGGGCCCGGCCACGTCGATGGCATGCACCTCGGCATCGGGAAACACGTCGCACCACGGCAGGGTGGAGCCGCCGATGGTGGCGCCCATGTCGAGGATGCGCTTCGGCGTGAAGCCGGGATGCGCCTTCTTCAGATAGTCGAAGAGCACGAAACCGCCATTGTCGTGCAGCGGCCCGCGCGAGCCCATGGCATAGATCCAGGCGCCGCGGTCAAACAACGCGCCCTGGTAGATGTCCTCGTCCTCATGCTCGGTGTGGTAGTTGCCCGGCATGCTGTGAATATCGACCGCCGAGATGTAGCGCGGAATGTCGATAGCCGGATTCATGCGCAGCGAGCCGAGCTTCTTGCCGCCTTTCTTCGCTTTCGCCTTGATGGCGTCGGCCTGGCGGTCGAGCGGCTCGATCACCGAAGCCCAGACCAGTTCCTGCGTGGTGCGCTTGAGCGAGCTCCACATCTGGAAATAGGGCGCGCGCAGCAGCGCGTGGCGGGCTTCGGTGCGGTTCTTCAGCGGGCGCTTCTGCGCCTTCTCGAAAGCAGGCGCCACTTCCTTTTCATAGACATGCCGGTTGCCGAACTGGATGTCGCTGGTCACGGCGAGGCGCATCGACTTGGCGAAATCCTGCCGCGCCGATTCGTCATGGGTGGATTCCACCAGCAGCGGATGCTGAAGCTGCCTCATGAAACGGTCCTCTCGAGAAGGCGAGAAGCGAACGGCTTTCCTATTTGCGGAAGGCGAAGAAGCGGTTCTGCGGGCCGCCCTGCTTTGCCTTCTTGCGGTCGAAGCCGACGCGTTCGGCCACCGCATGACGGTCGGTGTCGATCCAGCCGTTGATGAAGGGTTCTGCCGCGTTATGCGTCATCCAGTCGAAGAAGAAGCTTGTCGTCTGCTCCATGCCGTTGCGGTCGGGGATGTCGTCGAGGAACATGACGCCGCCCGGCTTCAGCAGTCGATAGCCTTCGCGGAAGATGTTTTCCACGCCCGTGCGCGACGTCTCGTGGAACAGCAGGTGCGAGAAGATGAGGTCGAAGGACCCGTCCTTGAAGCGTGTCTTCTCGGCGTCCTGCTGGCTGAAATGCACCTTCTTGCCCAGCGCCTCGGCGCGGGCATGGCCATAGCGCAGCACCGGCGCGCCAACGTCGATCGCATGGATCTCGGCATCGGGGAAGGCGTCGCAATAGGGCAGCGTGCTCTGGCCGATGGTGCAGCCGACATCGAGAATCTTCTTCGGCTTCAGGTCGGGGAACTGTTCCTTGATCCAGCTCGACGTCGCGATGCCGGGCAGGTCGCCCCATTCGCCACGGTCGGGTTCCCCAACGGTGTAGACGCGGTCCCACAGGGCACCGGCGAAGACATCGTCATGTTCCGTCACATCGACATGGTAGCCGCCGGGCTGGACGTGGATCTCGATCTCGCTGTTGTAGCGCGGCGTCACCACCGTCGGGTCGAGTTCGAGCGAGCCGAGTTTCTGGTTCGAATCGCGATAGCGGCGCGCGGTGTCGATGAGGCGGCCGAGGTCGCGTTCGATGGCAAGGCCCGCCGCGTCCCACTGCGCTTCCCAGGTCGAACGGCGCAGCGACGACCACATCTGGATCTGCGGCTCGCTCTGCATGGCGCGGCGCAGTTCGGGGATCGTCGCCGGGCGGCCCGGCTTGTTCACCTTCGGCGCGACCTTCTTGTAGACCGCCGGGATCACCGGCTCGACCGTCTTGCGGATTTCCTGGCGCAGCGACCAGACAAAGGTCTGGCGCGCCATTTCGTCATGGTCGGGTTGCGGCATCATGGCGTGCCAGCGCTGGCCGGCGCGGAGGGGGACTTCGGTCATCGGGAATCTCCGTGGATACAATCTGCTGCCAGCCAGTCTGGGACGGGAGAGCGCCAAAGGCAAACGCCAGAAAATGTCCAAGGCTTGGGCAATGGCCTGCCCGGCCGCCTCAGGATCACAATTTCGTGAGCAGAAAAAGGGTATACTGTCTCGCCGCTGGCCTATTCTGTCGCCCAGGCGGCCCGGTGGCCACAAACACGAAAAAACGGGAGGAAACGATGAGGAAACAGACCCCCGCGCGATTCGCGCGCCTGGCCCGCCTTGCCGGCACCACCGCGCTCGCAGCCATCGCCGTCGCGGGCCTGGCGAGCCAGCCCGCCGCCGCCCAGCAGAAGACGCTGCGGATTTCGGCCTATGGCATTCCGCAGGGCCAGGGCAATCCCCACACCTCGACCGGCTCGCGCCCGACCATCTGGTGGTGGGCGCCGCTGTATGAGATGCCCAGCTTCATGGACGAAAAGGGCAACACGACGCCCTACCTGGCGACGAGCTGGGAAGCGCAGGGCAAGGACACCTGGATCCTGAAGCTGCGGCCCAACGTCACCTTCCACAACGGCCAGCCCTTCAACGCCGAGGCGATGGCCGAGGTGATCAACTTCATCACCAGCGAAGACGGCAAGAAGTTCCCCGTCTATGGCGAGATGCGCACGATGGTGGCGGCCCGTGCCGTCGACCCGCTGACCGTCGAGATCAAGACCTCGGAACCCGATGCCATCCTGATCAAGAAGCTCGGCGTCCTGCGCGTCGTCGAGCCCAAGGCGTGGAAGGAAATGGGGCCGGCGGAATTCGCCAAGAAGCCGGTCGGCACCGGCTCGTTCCGCGTCACCAACTGGGGCGTCGATCGCGTGCAATACGCGGCCTTCGACAAGTCCTGGCGCAAGCCGAAGGTCGATGCGATCGAGTATGTCGGCATCGAGGAAACCACCTCGCGCAACCAGGCCTTCCTGTCGGGCCAGGTCGACCTCGCGCTCGCGCTCAACCTCGACAACAAGCAGGCGGTGGAACGCGCCGGCGGGAAACTCGAGGCCTTCGCCATTCCGTCGGCCTGGGCAATGCCCTTCATCGTCACCGCGCCCGGCCCGCACCAGGACGTGCGGGTGCGCCGCGCGCTGAACTACGCCGTCAACAAGCAGGCCTTCATCGATTCACTGCTCGGCGGCGCCTCCGCCGTGGTCAGCCAGCCGGCGACGCAGGGCACCTCGGGCTACCAGTCCGACATCAAGCCGTATGAATACGACCCGGCCAAGGCCAAGCAGCTTCTCGCCGAAGCCGGCTATGCCAATGGCTTCGAGATAACGGCGGCGATCACCAACCAGGGCGGGCTTGGCGATATCTACCAGTGGGTGGCGCAGGACGTCGGCAAGCTGGGCGTCAAGATCCAGCTGCAGGAAATGCCCATCCAGGAGTTCACCCGCCGGCTGTTCAAGCAGACGCCCTGGGCGGCGACCATCTTCGGCATCGACTACGGCTCGTCGCCGACCATCGACGCGCTGCGCTCGATCAACTCGCTGCATTCCTGCAAGTTCTTCAACGCGCATTACTGCGACCCGGATATCATGCCCACGATCGACGCCGCCAACCAGGAGTTCGACCCGGCGAAGCGCGCGCAGCTCGTGGCCCAGATCATGCGCCACTATCACGAGCAGGCACCGGCGATCTTCCTGCATGAGGTGCGCCAGTATGACGGCGTCGGCGCCAAGGTGCGCAACTACAAGCCGGTCAACATGATCATCAACTATCACGAGATCGATCTGGCGAACTGATCGTCCGGTCTGTCGCGGTCGAGCGGGGCCCCCGGGGAGTGAATCCCCTCGCGGCCCCGCCTCTTTTCTGAGCGGGGAAGCCCATGCGTTTTGGTTACATGCACCTGATGCCCTATGACGCGCTGAGCGATTCGGGCGACGACTGGCCGGTGGCGAACCGCCGCTTCGATCCGGCGACCGGCGCCGATCTCTACGACACCTATATCGAGAACATGGCCTTTGCCGAGACCTGCGGGCTCGACTGGGTCGGCTGCAACGAGCATCACATGAGCCCCTATGGGCTGATGGCGAACCCGAACATCATCGCCGCGGCGCTGATCCAGCGCACGAAGACGGCCGAGATCGCCGTGCTGGGCAGCCTGGTGCCGCTGCTGAACCCGATCCGCGTGGCCGAGGAATGCGCCATGCTCGACGTGATGAGCCGGGGCCGCGTGATCGCGGGCCTGCTGCGCGGCATCCCGCATGAATATGTCGCCTACAACGCCGCGCCCGACGAATCGCGGGCGCGGCTGGAAGAGGCGGTCAACCTGATCAAGAAATGCTGGACCGCCGAGGAACCCTTCGGCTGGGAGGGCGAGTATTACCAGTTCCGCGCCGTTTCGATCTGGCCACGGCCGTTCCAGAAGCCGCATCCGCGCATCCTGATGTCGGGCAGCAGCGAGGAATCGGCCGTGTTCTGCGCCAAGCACCACGCCATCCTGGGCCTGGTCACGCTCGGCGACGTCGACAGCGCGCGCCACCTGATCAAGGTCTACAAGGACGCCGCGAAGTCCTATGGCTGGGAGCCGACGCCCGACGACATCCTCGTCGGCATGTCCTGTTCGCTCGACAACGACGTTGACCGCGCCAAGGAGCGCATCACCGAGGGCCGCAAGTTCCTCGGCACCGTGCTGGGCGGCGGCATCCGCACCGCGCAGAAGCTTGTCGTGCAGAAGACGCGCTACTTCGACGAGGCCAAGCGCGAGAAATGGGTCGATGCGCCGAAGCAGGCGCTCGCCGCCACCATCGACGACCTGATCGACCGCCACCTCATCCTGTGCGGCACGCCGAAGATGGTGGTGCAGCAGATCAAGGACATTCACGCCGCCATCGGCCATGGCCGCATGAACCTGAACTTCAAGGTTGGCAACGTGCCCAACGCCGACACCTTCCAGGGCCTCGCAATGCTGGGCAAAGAGGTACTGCCGCAGGTGCGCCACCTGTAGGAACGGTGCAGGGTTGCGCTACCATGCCCGCCGAACAGGAGGCGGACATGGCTGAGCAGACGATGCGCGCGGTGGTGGCGGAGGCCTATGGCGATCCCGACGTCCTGAAGGTCACGCGGCTGCCGGTGCCGGAACCCGGGCCGGGCGCGGTGCGCCTGCGCGTCGCCTATGTCAGCCTCAACCCCGTCGACGTCTTCGCCCGCCAGGGCCGCTGGGCCGCACCGCTGCCGCTGATTCCCGGCGTGTCGCATGACGGCGTGGTCGACAAGCT
The DNA here is from genome assembly GCA_947473325.1 of Alphaproteobacteria bacterium. Taxonomy (GTDB): domain Bacteria; phylum Pseudomonadota; class Alphaproteobacteria; order SHVP01; family SHVP01; genus CANJEJ01. Next base: position 9,286 of record CANJEJ010000004.1, read on the forward strand.
GGGCGCGGGTGTCGATGCCGGCTGGCTCGGCAAGCGCGTGCAGTCGAGCGGCAATTTCGGCGGCTGCGCCGACTATTCCATCGCCAAACCTGGCACCTTCTCCGAACTGCCCGCCGGCATCGACTGGAAGGTGGGGGCGGTCTGGCGTGGCATGGTCGGCACTGCGTGGCATTCGGTGCACACCGCCGCCCAGGTGCAGGCCGGCCAGACCGTGGTGATTCATGCCGGCGCCGGTGCCATCGGCATCGTCATGACGCAGATCGCGCGCGAAGAGGGCGCCACGGTGATTGCGCTGTGCGGCGGCCCGGCCAAGATCGCCTTCGCCCGCCCCTATGGCGCGAAGCACTTCATCGACTATCGCGCCACCGACTGGGTGCCGGAAGTGATGCGCCTGACGAACGGGCGCGGCGCCGATGTCATCCTCGACGGCAATGGCGGCCCCGAGACGCCAAAGAACTACGACGCCATCGCGCCCAACGGCCTCGTGCTGGTGATGGGCGCGACGGCGGGGCGCGAAGGGCGCGGACCGGACGTGCCGGTCGAGCTGCTGATGAAGAAGTCCTTCAAGGTCGGCGCCATGAGCCTCAACGCGCTGGCCGCCGACCTCAAGGGCCGCGACGACGACCTGATGCTCGATGCCGTGCGCAGCGGCCGCTGGAAGATCCCCATCACCGACGTGGTCGAACTGGAAGACGTGCCGGCGCTGCACGCGCGTTTCGAGCGCCGCGAGACCATGGGGCGGCCCATCATTCGCGTCGGTGGCGATTTGTAGCCGTTAGCGCTTGACGCAGGTCGCCGCCTGCATTCGACTGAGTCCCGCGCGATACCCTGTCGCGCTGCCCTGGGTGCCCGTGTCCGATTCAACGTCTGTTCCCGCCCCGTTGCTGCGCGACGGCGCCTTCCTGCGCCTGCTGGGTGTCGGCTTCACCGGCTCCACCCTGCGCTGGCACGAGCAGATCGCCATCGGCGTCTTCACCTTTGCCGTCACCAATTCGGCGCTGGCCGTGGCGCTGGTGATGTTCGCGCGTTCGCTGCCCAGCCTGTTCCTCGGCGTCTTCGCCGGCCCGATCGCCGACCGTTTCGACCGCCGCTGGCTGTTGCTGGGCGGCCAGTTCATCCTGGCCGCGAGCTGCGCCGGGCTGACGCTGCTCGCCTGGACCGGCGAAATCCAGCCCTGGCACATGGCCGTCAACGGCTTCATCAACGGCGTTGTCTTCTGCACCGAGTTCCCGGTGCGGCGCACCATGATGGGCGAGATCGCCGGCATGGACCGCATCGGCCGCGGCATGGGCATCGACCTGACGTCCAACAACTCGACCCGTATCGTCGGGCCGGCGCTGGGCGGCCTTGTCTATGAACTGGGCGGCATCACCGGCACCTATGTCGTCTGCACCGCCGGCTACACGATCTGCATGCTGCTGATGGCGGGGCTGGTGCCGCCGCCGCGCGTGATGCTCGACCGTGCGGTCAGCATCGGCACGCGCGTGATCGAGGGCCTGCGTTACGTGCGCAGCAACCGCGCGCTGATGGGCACCATGGCGATCACCGTGGTGATGAACATCTGGGGCTTTCCCTATGCCCAAATGGTGCCCGTGATCGGGCGCGGGGAGCTCGACCTGTCGGCCTTTCCCATCGGCCTGCTGCTGTCGTCGGAAGGGGTGGGCGCGCTGACCGGCTCGCTGCTGATCGCCGCCTATGCGCGCCAGCCGCATTTCAGCAAGCTCTACCTCTACGGCGCCCTGATGCTGATCGCCTGTGTGGGGCTGTTCGGCCTGTCGCGCATCTATGAACTGTCGCTGGTGCTGACGCTGGTCGGCGGCTTCGGCATCGCCGGCTTCAGCACGATGCAGTCGACGCTGCCCTATGTGCTGTCGGCGCCGGAGATGCGGGCGCGGGTGATGGGCGTGCTGTCGGTCGCCGTCGGCACCGGACCGCTGGGGGTGCTGCATGTCGGCCTGCTCGCCGAATGGCTCGGCGCGCCTGCCGCGCTGATGATCATGAGCCTCGAGGGCATCGCCATGCTGGCTGTGATCTTCTTCGTCTGGCGCGAGGCGCGCTAGAGCTGGGAAATCATGTGCCGCGCCCGGACGGCGGCGTGCCGGGGCAGGGAAACGTCTCCTGCAGGAAGCGGATCACCGACAGCACGGTCATGATGTCGAGCGCGCCGGGCTTCGCCTTCGCCCAGGCGATGAAATCCGTGCGGTAGCGCTCGGTCGCATAGCTTTCCGACAGGCAGAGCGGCGGCTGCGTCATCGTCGTCGCCGCGCCCAGCAGGTAGCCCTCGCAGAAGGAATGATGAACGGCCTGCTCGCAATGGGCGATGAAGCGCGCCGTGGAATTGGGCGCATCGCGCCCCACCACTGCCTTGCCCTGGTCGTAGGCCTGGCCCCAGGCGGGGCCGGCCACGACCGCCAGGGCAAGGAGAGCGAGGCGCAGGCCGCGCGCCCGCTTCACCGCCTGCGCCCGGCTACTTCTTGCCCGGCTTCGGCTTGGCGAAGGCGCTGGTGCCGCTACTGGCGGTGACGGCCGCGGCCGGCTTGTCCTTCTTGGGTTTCTTCTTCTCGCGGTTGCTCTTCATCTGACCTTTGGCCATCGCATCCTCCTGTCATGCGCGGGCTGCGCATCAGCGCGACCATAGAGCAATTTCGACTTCCCGCCACGGCGATGACGCGCGATCCTGCCTGCCGCAGTTATGATCCAGGGGGAGAATGCCATGAACATCATCCGCAACCCGACCAGCGGCCACACGTTGCGCAGCGTGGAGATTCCGCCCAATTCGCGCATCCTGTTCATCAGCGGCCAGACCGCGACCGACGACAAGGGATTCACGCCGCCCGACGCCGACACCCAGGCCGACATCGTCTATGCCAAGGTGGTTCAGACGCTGAAGGACGCCGGCATGGATGTGACCGACGTGGTGAAGACCAACCTCTACATGACCAACCCGGCCGACATCGGCGCCATCGTCAAGGCGGGCAAGAAATACTTCGGCAATCACGCCCAGGCCGGCACGCTGGTCTATGTCAGCGGGCTGGCAAAGCCCGAGGTGCTGCTGGAACTGGAGGCAGTGGCGGCGAAGAAGGCCTGAGGCGGCATCGCGCCCCTTGAGTCGCCCGGCCTCGTGCCCTTAGACTCGCCCCAGCTTCAACAATTGAGAGGAGGTGATCCAGTGTCTCATTGTCATTTTCGTGCGGTTGCCGGGACCTGGGTTATCGCCGCTGTGGTGAACAACAGCCGCTGACCCGCGCTTCGGTCCTTCGGCACTGCCGAAAGACGACCATGGAAGGGCCGCCCCGCAAGGGCGGCCCTTTTGCTTTGGCCGCCTATTTGTCCTGCGCGGCGGCCTTGAGACCCTTGCGGATCATCGTCATCGCCTTGTCGCGGTCGACCCATTTGACGATGGTCACCCACTTGCCCTTTTCCAGGTCCTTGTAGTGCTGGAAGAAGTGGGCGATCTGGTCGCGCAGGATTTCCGGCAGGTCCTTGTAGCTGTTCACGCCCTTGTAGAAGGGATGCAGCTTGTCGACCGGCACGGCAATGATCTTTTCATCCTCGCCCGCCTCGTCCGTCATCATCAGTGCGCCGATCGGGCGGCATCGGATCACCGCGCCGGGCACCACCGGCGTCTGGCTCACCACCAGCACGTCGCAAGGGTCGCCATCGCCCGACAGCGTGTGCGGCACGAAGCCGTAGTTGGCCGGGTAGAGCATCGACGTGTGCAGGAAGCGATCGACGAAGAGCGCGCCGGACGCCTTGTCGAGCTCGTACTTCACCGGCAGGCCACCCTGCGGGATCTCGACCACGACATTGATGTCTTCGGGCGGATTGACCCCCGCCGGGATTTTCGAAAGGTCCATGGCGGCCAGCTTATGACGCCGCGGCCCGGCCCGTCTTCCCGCCTGCCGCGGCGCGAAAGCGCCCCGTGCCTGGTCCCCGGGCGGTAAATACTGGTTAACATATTAATATCGTTGCGAAATTCTGGCGTCTGTGGATAACCTCACGGCGACGGCGGGGGCCTCATGGACGACGACATCAAGACACCGGCTGCCGGGGCGCAAACCTGGAACGCGAAGAGTCCGCCGCCGGAAGACTACCGCACCATCAATCTGGCGCTGCAGGGCGGCGGCAGCCATGGCGCCTTCACCTGGGGCGTGCTCGACCGCCTGCTCGCCGACAAGCGCATCTTCATCGAGGGCATCAGCGGCACCTCGGCCGGTGCGATGAACGGGGCGCTGCTTGCCTTCGGCATGGCGCATGGCGGGCGCGACGGCGCGCGCGAGGTGCTGCGCAAGTTCTGGGAGCGCATGGGCGAGGCGAGCCGCTATTCGCCATTCCAGCCCGCGCCCTTCGCGCATCTGATGGACAATCACAGCCTCGATCATTCGCCGGCCTATCACGCCTTCGATTTCATGAGCCGGCTGTTCTCGCCCTACCAGCTCAACCCGTCGGGCTATCACCCGGTGCGCGAGCTGCTCGACGACCTCATCGATTTCGACGTGCTGCGCAGCGTGCGGCATGTGCGCCTGTTCATTTCGGCGACCAACGTGCGCACGGGCAAGATCCGCGTCTTCACGATGAAGGAGATCACGCCCGACGTGCTGCTCGCCTCCGCCTGCCTGCCGCAGCTGTTCAAGGCGGTGGAGATCGACGGCGAGCACTACTGGGACGGCGGCTTCATGGGCAACCCGACCATGTTCCCGCTGCTCTACCAGTGCAAGGCGAACGACATCCTGCTGGTCGAGATCAACCCGATCGCCGTCGACAAGGTGCCGCAGACCGCGCGCGACATCGCCGACCGCATGAATTCGATCAGCTTCAACGCCACCATGATGCGCGAGATGCGCACCATTGCCTTCGTCACCCAGATGCTGGACCAGCATCGCCTGACCGGCCGCTCGCACCTGCGTCGCATCTACTTCCACATGATGCATGCCGAGAAGGAAATGGCGCGCTATGGCGCGTCGAGCAAGATGAACGTGCACCCGCGCTTCATCGAACTGCTCTACACGCTGGGCTATCGCGTCGCCGACGAGTGGCTGGCCGAGAACTACGACAAGCTCGGCCGCGAATCGTCCATCGACCTGCAGAAAATGTTCTTCTGATGCTGCCCCCCGACCGCACCATCGTGCCCGACGTGCTCAAGGCGCCGCAGGACCTTGTCACCGTACGCACGCACACCACCGTCGAGCAGGCGGCCCAGATGATGGCGGAACGCCGCATCGGCGCCGTGCTGGTGGTGGGCGAGGACGGCAAGCTTGCCGGCATTTTCACCGAACGCGACGCGCTGGTGCGCGTGGTGGCCTGGCAGCGTTCTCCCGCCGCCACGCTGGTGGCCGAGGTGATGACGCCCGGCCCCGACACCATCCAGACCGACAGCTCGGTGCAGATCGCACTCGACCAGATGGCCGAGCGCGGCTATCGCCACCTGCCGGTACTCGACGGCGACAGGATCTACGGCATCATCTCCATCCGCGACCTCTATCGCAGCATGAAGTCGCAGATGGAGGAAGACATCCTGATGCTGGCGGAAATGCTGATCCAGGGGTAGGCGCGGAATGACCGATGCGTTCACTGCCGAAGGGGGTTGCGTCTGTCTCGCGGTCCGCTATGGCCTGACCAGCCCGCCACTTTTCACCCATGCCTGCCATTGCCGCTGGTGCCAGCGCGAGACCGGCAGCGCTTTCGTGCTCAACGCCATGATCGAGACGGCGCGAGTCGTGTTGCCACCGGGCGTACCGGCCGTGCCGGAATTCCATGACCGGGAAACGGTCTGGCCGGCGGTGAGCCGCGCGCGTCGGCGGGCCGTGCTGGCCAATGGCTAACGGGAATATCGGCGGCTACAGCGCCTCGGCACCGGAATAGGCGACCCACAGTTCCGCGCCCGTGATGGCCAGCGACAGCAGGGCGCCGGTAACCGAACCCGCGAGCATCACCCCGTCGCGCTCGAGATAGGCGATGGCCATCGCCATGATGACGATGGCCGGCACATATTGCGTGAAGGGGATCGGGCTCATCAGCGAGATGCCGAGCAGCAGCAGCAGGATGCCGAGCCCGCGCTGCGTTGCCGCGAAGGGCGTCGGCCACCGCGGGTGAATGAAACGCTCGACGAAGCGCATGGCGGGAATCAGCCGGCGCAGCAACCCGGCGAAGCGCCGGGTCGGCACCGCGCGGCGGCGCAGGACGCGCGGCATGGTGGGGGCGGGCCGCGCGAGGATCATCTGGCTCGCCATCCAGACGAGCAGGAGGCCGGCAACAAGGCTGAGCCCCGGCATCAGGGCCAGAAGCCCGAGCAGCAGCATGACGAGGCCATAGGAGCGCTGGCCAAGGCCGTCGATGATCCAGTCCGGCGTAACCGTTGCCGGCAGGTCGGCCGCCAGCAGGTTGGCCAGCACGGCCGATGTCGGCCGCGCGGGGGCAACGGTCTCGTCCGGCAGATCCGGGTAGCGCGCGTGTTCCATCGACGGCATGAACGGCCCGGCAATCGCTGGCGTGCTCCGATTGTATCAGGGCAAGCGAACGGAACGGCGACGCAGTTTTGAAGAGGGGCTATCCGCCGGCGCGATCAACGCGCCGGGCATTCCGGGGGACAAGCCAGCCCGGTGGCGGCCTGGAAAGGCGGTAAGCGGATGGCGGCACAAGGCCGCCATCCGCCCGTTCGCAACGGCCTGTTAGGCGTTGCGGAGGTCAGACGCAGCGGGCTTGCCACGGTCCTGCGTGATGGAGAAGTGAACCTTCTGCCCTTCGCTCAGCGTGCCCATGCCGGCCTGGTTGACGGCCGAAACGTGGACGAACACGTCCTTGGAGCCATCATCCGGCTGGATAAAGCCAAAGCCGCGCTGCGCGTCGAAGAATTTCACGGTGCCTGTAGCCATTGTAGATCTCGATATGACAAGAGTTTTCGACCCCGGCGCACGTGCGCCGAGGCAGCAGTAGATTTCGGATGTTTGAAGAAGATGCCCTGTGGGCAAAGTCGGCAAGCGGCCGCCAAAAACTGTAAACCCACTCTACGCGCATAATTCCGCAATAGCCAGCCCCATCGGGCAGAATCATTTGCGCTCTATTTGGCCGTCAAAACAACGCCAGTGATTCTGCCCTGAAAAGGGGCGACGCGCCAGCGTGCGAGACGCGTGGAATCGGCATTTCCTGCGGATAATGCCTGCGCCGCCGGGACCGCGGAAAATAAACGAATGGTAATTTCCAGCCCGAAACCCCATATCCACAAGACACCAATAAATAAAATCGGGGAGAGCAACTATGGCTGAAGAAAAATCAAGCCGCGTGATGCCATTTCTACTTGGCGCCGGCAGCGGCATCGTCGGCGCCGTTGTCGTCGGGCTGATGAGCGGCTACCTGACCACAGGATCGGTGCGCGACGTGCAGGTGAGCACCGCCCGCCTGGATGGCGAGGCGCGCGTCTGCGAAGCGCGCGTGACGGCCGACCGGCTGGCGCGCGGCGACAGCAGCGAGCTCCGCGGCTTCGGCGCCTCGGCCAACGATGCGCGCACGGCGCTGGCCCAGAACTTCTCGCAGCCCCTGAACGGTTCGAAGACCGCCGATCCGCAGAGCGTGCGCGCCTGCGCCGACCGCCTGAACACCACCGGCTGAACCATGGGAGACGGGGCGATGAAGAACGGCGACAACGTCATTTCCCCGGATCACGACCGCGGCCAGGTGGTCGCGGTCGAGCACAGCGGCCGTGGCTGGCGGCGCTCGACGCGCGTCACCGTGCGTTTCGCCGACGGCTCGATCGGCCACTACCCGCCGGAGAACCTGATCCCGGTGGTGCCGCCGCAGCTGCGCCCGCGCATCGTCGTGTCGAACTGACCGCATGGCCGACACGCGCCTACAGACCCGCATCGTCCACTTCCGCCGCCCCTTCACGCTGCCCCAGGTCGATGGCGTGCTGCCGCCCGGCAGCTATTCGGTGGATGAAGAACACGAGCGGATCGACAGCGTTTCGATCACCGCCTTCCGCCGCGTGGCCACGGTGCTGCACCTGCGCACCACGCCCGGCCTGCGCGAAAGCATCGAGGTGGACGGGGCAGCCCTCGACGCCGCGCTGCTGCGCGACGCCACGTCCGACACCGCGCCCGTCCCGCCTTCCGGATGACAGCCAGCCCACTGCCGATCCCGTTCAACTACGCCGCGCCGGCGCAGCTGCTGTCACGCGACGCCGATCCTGAGCAGTTCATGCGCAAAGGCTGGAAGACGATCCAGCCGCTTGGCTTTGGCCAGTTCGCCCGCGCCGCCGATGCGCTGCGCTATGCCGTCGAGGAGCTGGCGCCCGAGCTGCGCGAGGCTGCCTACATGGAGGTCGGCGGCGCCGTCTTCGATTCGGCGGCGATGATCGCGCTCTATGACGACAGCCGCTATCCGTGGCCGCGCATGGGCCGCCTGCGCCAGCCGGCACCGCCGCCGCGCCGTCCCTGACATCTTCTGCCCGCGGCGCGATCCCGCGCCCGCATCCTGCCTGGAGAGTCGCCATGACCCATCCCGCTTCGCTGACCACCGTGCCGACCCAGTCCGACATGATGACACGTCATGGCATCACCGAAGTGCCGGTGGCCTATTTCCACTATGGTGACTTTCGCTACACCAACCTGAGGGACGCGCTGGCCCAGGCCGAGCGCGACACCAACCGGGGCGTCACCCGCGCACCGCGCTAGAGCACGGGGCCGTGCTCTAGGGCACGGCCCATCACGCATCGAGGAACGCGTTGATCTCCGCGACATTGTTGCGGATGTCGTCGGCGGTCACCATGCCGCAGTCGATCACCGGCGGATGCTTCTTCGCCACGGCGCCGGTGATCCGCTTCGCCACGTCTTCCGTCGCCAGTGTCGGCACCGCGATCATCGGCACGCGCTCGGCCGAGGGATAGTTCAACCCCTGGCGGACGAAGAGGTGGTAGGTGGTGATGCCCTTCAGCATCTCCATCACCTTGTAGTGCAGGTGGCTGGCGTCGAGCAGCGTGCGGTTGAGGCTGCTCTGCGCCGTGCGCTTGTACCAGGGGAACCAGCTGAACTCGTCGCGCACGAACTGCCAGGCGAAGTTGAACTGCGTGCCAAGGTCGTCGAGCTCGACCTTGGGCGCGAAATTCTTCAGCCATTCGTCGCGTTCTTCCGCCGTCTGGAACGACACACGCTCCAGCACCAGCTTGCGCACGCGCTCCGGCTGCGACACGGCGAGCTCGATGGCGACGCGCGCGCCGGTCAGCATGCCGTGCAGATCGAACTGTTTGATGCCGAGACCATCGAGCGCCGCCAGCATTGCGCGGGCATAGACGGCGGTGTCGGGATTGTCGACCGCGGGCGGCGAGGAATCGCCCATGCCGAGCGCATCCAGCGCATAGGTCGGCCGCGACTTGCCGAACTCGGCCACCATCGGCGCCAGCACATAGGACGAGGCCGGCGCGCCATGCAACAGGACGAGCGGCACGCCCGATCCCGACCCCGCCGTGCGGTAGTGGATCTGGCCCTCGGGAACATCGATAAAACCGCGGCGCACCTTGCTCACTGGGACTCTCTCTTCATGGGGGTGGGGTGGCGCGATTCGCACGCCGATCCGGAAGGCCCGAGACTACAGAGCGCGCCGGAAAGTTGCGCGCCCGAAGTCAGGTGCCGCAGAAGGTCTGGTACGCGCCGGGTTCCGCGGGGTTGGGTTCGGTGTAGGCCGCAAGCCCCGCCCGCTCGACATAGGGCAGCGCCAGCACGTCGAGCAGCCGGTGCAGGGGCTGCAGGTCACCGCCCGCCACCGCCGCGTCCAGCGCCGCCTCGACCTGATGATTGCGCGGAATGTAGACCGGATTGGCCTGCCGCATCAGGTCGCGCGACGCTTCGATCGCCCCGGCACCCTGGGCCCGCCGCGCCTGCCAGCGGTCGTGCCAGGGGCGAAGGCCCTCGACCGGCAGGTCTCCCCGCGAGAGTGCGCGGAACGTGTTGGTGTAATCGGCGCCCTGCGCCTGCATACCGGCGAGCAGGTCCGCGGCCAGCGCCGCATCGCCGGCATCCTCGCCCAGGAGGCCGAGCTTGCGCCGCATCATGGCGAGCCAGCGCGCCTCATAGAGATCCTGGAACGCACGCAGCGCCGGCTCGGCCCGTTCGACCGCCTTGTCCGGATCCTCATGGATGAGCGGCAGCAGGGTTTCGGCAAAACGGGCCAGATTCCACTGGGCGATGCGGGGCTGGCGGCCAAAGGCATAGCGACCGCCCTGGTCGATGGAGCTGAAGACAGTGGTCGGATCATAGGCGTCGATGAAGGCGCAGGGGCCATAGTCGATGGTCTCGCCCGAGATCGTCATGTTGTCGGTGTTCATCACGCCATGGACGAAGCCGACGCGCATCCAGTCGACGACCAGGCTGGCCTGGCGGTCGACCACGGCGCGCAGCAGCGCCAGCGCCGGCGCGTCGGTGTCGCGGCACGCCGGGTAGTGACGGTCGATGGCGTGGGTGACGAGTGCACGCAGCGATTCGATGTCGCGATGGGCGGCGGCAAATTGGAAGGTGCCGACGCGCAGGTGGCTTGCCGCCACACGCGTGAGCACGGCACCCGGCTGCGTTTCTTCGCGATACACCGGCTCGCCGGTCGCGACCACGGCCAGGCTGCGGGTGGTGGCAATTCCCAGCGCATGCATCGCCTCGCTGATGACATATTCGCGCAGCATCGGCCCGAGCGCCGCACGCCCGTCGCCGCGGCGCGAATAGGGCGTCGGGCCCGATCCCTTGAGCTGGATGTCGAAGCGCCGGCCGTCCGGTGCGATGTGCTCGCCAAGCGCAATGGCGCGGCCATCGCCCAGCACGGTGAAATGCCCGAACTGGTGCCCGGCATAGGCCTGCGCGATCGGCATGGCACCGTCGGGCACCATGTTGCCGGCGAAGAGCGGCGCCAGGCCGTCGGCCGCCGTGCCCGCCTCGAGCCCCAGCGTGTCGGCCAGCGCATGGTTGAAGATCACCAGGCGCGGCGCGCGCACCGGCGTCGGCCGCTGGCGCGAGAACAACGCCTCGGGCAGGCGGGCATAGCTGTTGTCGAAGTGCCACCGCAGAGCCGACATCGGCATGTCATCCTTCCCGCCAGTATTCCGCCACGGGGACGGTCCGTAGGAACATACTTGGTCCGCCTCGCCAGCCCTCCCCATACTCGCGTCTTTTCTAACAAATCTTCGCTGCCAATCTACATTCCGGGCATTCCCCGCGCTGTTTGCCTGTTTCGGACTGGCGAACGGAGCGCGGACATGACGGTGCTCGCAGCACAGCGTCACAAGATGACAACACTGGTCAGCACGGCAGTTGGCCTCGCAATCCTCGTCATCAACACAGCCAGCACGGCGGCGCCAGCGCAAGGGAAGGTGCCGGCATGGTCGAGCGAGGGCGACAGCGGGGGCGACTCAACCGGCCGCTGGTGTCCCAATACGCAAAAAAGCCCCGCCAAATCGGCGGGGCGAGGAAGGTGCCGATTCGTATGGGGTATGAAGCGGCAGCAACATTCTGCTTCTGCCTCTTGCTTGTGAGTACGAACAATAGTGCCGCACCCAGAAGGGAAGCATGGTGTTGGATGCATAGCTGCCCAACACTGTCTGCCCCATGCGCGGAGGATTGCCTTGGCCCGGGCCACTGCGCCCGGCAGTTGGCAATAACCAAGCCCCCCTATCGTTTGTTACATTGCCCGGACGTCAATGCATCAAGGTTCCCAAGGCTCACTCATCCATGCCGAAGCCAATTCCCCATATCGCCGTCATCGACACCATGGTCAACATGATGACCCCGGAGGCGCTCAAGACGCAGCCTGACGACCGTCAGGAGTTCTTCGTGGACAAGATCGGTGTCGATACAGAAACCTATCGCGGCATCACGATTGGCGACCTGCTGCAACGCATGGACTCTGCCGGGGTGGAACGCAGCTTTCTGATCGCGTCCCGTGCCGGAGCAGCCCACGTTTCCCATTCACATCACGTCCCCTATGAACTTGTGGTGGAGGCAGTGAAGCAGCATCCGGATCGCTTCTCCGGCATTGCCGGGATCGATCCGACCATGGGCCGGAAGGGTGTCGTCGAGTTGCAGCGCGCGATTGAAGACCAGGGTTTTGTCGGCGCTCACTTCTACCCACACTGGTTCGAACTGCCACCCGACCATGCGCGGTGGTACCCGTTCTATGCCAAATGTGTCGAGCTCGACGTGCCAGTCCAGCTGCAGGTGGGCCAGTCGATGATCTATTCACCGAATTATCGCCTGCGTACCGTCGGTCAGCCGATCACGCTCGACGCCGTGGCCTGCGACTTCCCCGAACTGAAGCTGATCGGCAGCCATGTCGGCATCCCATGGACTGGCGAGATGATCGCCATGGCCTGGAAGCACGCCAACGTCTTCATCATGTCGGACGCACATGGCCCGAAGTACTGGCCGAAGGAATTCGTCCACTACATCAACACCTATGGCCAGGACAAAGTCATGTTCGCGAGCGGCTTCCCCGTGCTCGGATTCGAACGGACGCTGCAGGACATTGCCGATCTGAACCTCCGCCCAGAGCCTTTGTACAAGTTTCTGCGCGGGAACACCGAACGGCTCTACCGGATCAGGCACTAGGTGATAGCCGGCCCCTTCGCCGATGTATTGCGACGGGACGCCGCCATGAAATTGATGTGAGGTTCTTGCAAGGAACCCGACAATCCTGGCTCCGGTTTTCACACGTCGCGAGGCGGGTCGTTTGCGGTGATCGAAGGGGGCGGCGACATGAAGTTTGGCGTGCTAGGGACGGGAATGGTCGGCCGGGCTATCGCCAGCAAGCTGGTATCGCGCGGCCATCATGTGATGATGGGCGCGCGTGCGCGCGGCAACATACCGGCAACGGAATGGGCGGCGGCCGCGGGCAACAATGCACGAGCCGGAAGCTTTTCCGAGGCAGCGTCCTTTGGCGATATTCTCTTCAACTGCGTGCATGGCGCCCACACGCTGGAAGCGCTGGAGGCGGCCGGCCACGACGCGTTGCGCGGGAAAATTCTGATCGACATTGCCAATCCCATGGACTACAGCCAGGGTGATCCGCCGTTGCTCCTGTACTGCAACGACGACTCGCTGGGCGAGCGCATCCAGCGCGCCTTTCCGGAAGTTCGCGTGGTCAAGACGCTGAACACCGTGGGCTTTCCCTCGATGGTCGATGGCACGCGCATTCCCGGCGAACACGACATGTTCGTCTGCGGCAACGATGTGGCGGCGAAAGCCGAGGTCAGCCTGCTTCTGCGCGAGGAGTTCCGCTGGTCAAACGTAATCGATCTTGGCAACATTTCCTCGGCGCGGGCGACGGAAATGCTGATGCCATTGTTCCTTCGTCTCTGGAAGACGCTTGGCACATTCGACTTCAACATACAGGTGGTGGTGAAGCCGAAGGCTTAGCCACCCAGGGTGGACCCCGTGGGGCGCTATTTCCGGCCCACCACCATATAACCCGCGCCGCCAATCACGCTGACGCCCCGGCTCAGGTTCTCGCTCGTGTAGGCGTGCCGCACCTGGTCGGGACGCCAGCCGGCTTCCACGGCCCATTCCGTCAGATCGGAAGCGCGCATCTTGCTGATGAATGGTTCCGCATTGAATTGCGTGTCCCAGTCGGGAACAACGCGTTCCAGGGGCGTCAGGTCGCGGAAAGGCGTGCCGTCGTTGTGCACCATCAAACCACCCGGCTTCAGGATGCGGAGGGACTCCGCAAAGATATTGTGCAAGGCCGCGGTCGAGGTTTCGTGGATCATGGCGTGCGAGGCAACGATATCGAAGTGGTTGTCCGGAAAACCGGTCCGTTCGGCGTCCTGCTGGCTGAAGTGGATGTGCCGGCCCAGGGCCTCTGCACGCGCATGGCCATACCGCAGGCAGGGGGCCGCGACATCGATGCCATAAATCTCGGCATCCGGGTATTCGTCCACCCAGGCGACCGTCGACTGGCCAATCGTACAGCCCATCTCCAGGATGCGCCTGGGCTTGAGCTGCGGGTGGCTTCGCTTCACCCACTGCGCCACGTCCTTCCCCAGCCTGTCCATCACGGGTCCTAGCAACCCGGCGGTGTTGAGGTAGGTGGTGCGATCATATTCGGCGCCGGCAAAAACGTCGTCGGCCGTGAGCTCCGTGTGATAGCCACCCGGCTTGCAGTGAATCTCGATCTCCGTGTTGTAGCGCGGGGCCTTCACATCGGGGGCAAGCTGCAGGGATCCGATCTTGCGATTGGAGGACCGGTACTTCCTGGCCTTTTCGATCAGGTCCGGCAATTGCCTCTCGACCGCGGGACCGACCGCTTCGCAGGTGAATTCGCGTGCGATGCGGCGCAGGCTTGACCACATCTGGCCATAGGGGTGCTTCAGGATGCGGCGGCGCTGCTCCACAACCTGCTTCAGGGACGCCGGCGTGCCCTCGGTGTCGCAGAGCGGCTTGAGCCCGCCCTGGAGCCGAAAGTTGATGTCCTGAATGTAGCTCTGCACGAACAGCTGATAGGCAAGCTCGTCGTGGTTCACGTCCATCATCATGTCGTGCTGGTGCTGGCCGGCGATGGATCCAGTCTTCATGGGGACACCTCGATCTGGCAGGAATTGGCCAAGTATCGGCCAGCTTCTGAACTCAGGCAATGTTGTCGCTTAGGGTATATGGTCCCCGGTGCCCGGGAGTGCGGGCAGCTGAACACCGCGGGTATGTTGCACCATGAGCCATCGCCTTGCCCTGATTGTGTTCGTCGTGCTTGTTGTCGGTGGCGGCCTCGTCATCGGCTATCTGACAGCGCCGGGCGACTGGTACGCCGCCCTCGAGAAGCCCTCGTTCAATCCGCCGAGCTGGGTGTTCGCGCCGGCCTGGACCCTGCTCTATGTCGCCATCGCCATCGCGGGCTGGAGAGCCTGGAAGAGCGACAGCCCCCGATGGCCCATGAGACTTTGGTGGACTCAGCTCGCTCTGAACTTCCTCTGGTCACCCGTGTTTTTCGCCGCCCATCGGATCGGGCTCGCGCTGCTCGTCATCAGCTTGCTGCTCGCCACCATCCTTGCGTTCATCGCCGTGTCCTGGCGGCAGGATCGCGTTGCGGCCTGGCTGTTTGCGCCCTATGCCGCGTGGGTATCCTTCGCCTCGCTGCTGAACGCATCAATCCTAGCGCTGAACTGAGCGGGAGGCTTGGCCCTGCCACGCAACGCCCGCCCGGCTGCCGGCCCATTCCGCCCGCGAGAGGAAAAAGGATGCAGATGAAAAGACATCCGCATCCTCTTCCAGAGGGGGTTGCCGTCAGCCGTCGATGGACATGGCTTCGTAGTGAATGATCTTGTTCCAGTTCTTGTAGCCCTTCACACGCTTGGCGACGCCGGTCACGTCGAAGCCTTCATTCAGCGGCAAGGCCATCGCTTCGTCATGCTGGCGCTGCATCAGCTCCTGCAGGATGGCGAGGCGCTTCTTCACATCCATTTCCTTCTCCTGTGCCTGGATGAGGGGCGTCAGAGACGGAATGCAGGTGAACGTGTTGGGAAGGTTGCACCCGTAGACGGAGTAAGGGATCGAGGCGTCCATCATCGGCGAGAAGAACATCGCGAACGACGTCAGATCCCCAGCCCAGCTGTTGCCGTTGAATCGCTTGGACCTTTCCGCGAACGGCATCACCTGGACGCTGACATTGATCCCGACCCGCTTGAGATCGTCCGCCATGATCTGGAGGATGTCGCTGGCACCGCTGGTCACTGCCGTTGTTTCCATCAGTAGCGTCAGTCCGTTCGGGTGGCCGGCATCCGCCAAGAGCTGCCTGGCCTTCGCCGGATCATAGGGATAGGGCTTTACATTCGGGTTGTAGCCGAAGGTAGAGGGCGTGGCCGGCTGTGCTGCGGCAGGCGCCATGCCTTTCAGATAGTCCTTCGACAATGCCTCGCGGTTGATTGCGTAGTTGGCGGCCTGGCGGACACGCTTGTCAGAGAACGGTGCCTTTCCGCCCCACTTCTTGGCGAAGTCCTCGGTGAACAAGCCGACGGCGGACACGAAGGGCGCGCCTTCGACAGCCGCGACATGGCCCGCCGCGCGAACTGCGGGAACATCGTCGGGGCCAAGATTGAAGGAGACATCGACTTCGTTGGAGATGAGGGCTGACAGCCGTGTCGCCGCCTCCGGCACGTTGAGGATGCGCAGGTTTCTGGTCTTGGCCGGACGCCAGCTCTTGCTGAATGCGGTCGCCGTCATTTCCTGGTCCGTCCAGGACTGCACCTGGAATGGGCCGGACGTCACGGGTTTCACCGAGAATGCCGCGACCCCCATTTCGGTAAACGCTGCCATGTCCACCACATAGAACGCCGCCAGCTTGGGCACGAACAGCGGGTCTGGTTCAGCGGTCACAAACTCCACGGTCTGGGGCCCGATCGCCCGATAACTTGCAAGCTTCATGTTGCGCATGATTCCGGCGCCCTTGGCCGGCTCGGAATGCAAGTACTTAAAGGCCTTGACCACGTTGGCGGCATCGTTCATCCGGCCGCTGCCAAATGCGATATCGCTGCGAAATGTCATGCGCCACGTCGTCGGGTTTACCAGTTCCCAACTTTGCGCGGCGAAGGGCAGGATCTGCGCCTTGTCGTCGATCCGGACGAACGAATCGAACACGCCTTCCCACCAATAGTTGTGGGGCCAGATGTACTGAATGCCATAGACGTTTCCGCGTGGCGTCGCCTGCTGATACATCGCGACACGAAGCGTCTCCTTCGCCCCGTCCTGGGCATGTGCGACAGACACTGGCAGAAGCGTGCCAAGGCTTGCCATGGCGCCCAACAACCATCCAACCGGTGTATTTCTCGTCATTGCATTCTTTCCTTCCGCCTTCGTTTTTACGTACAAGATGCCTACCGTGTGGGTGTCGATGCGAAACTGCAACGGCGTCTTCAGCTTTGATTTCTGGATGTCAGAATTGGGCCGCGAGTTCGCGGACGTCGCCTACTTGATCAATTCGCCAGAGTGCCTTCAGGAGCTGGCGGGCTCGGGTCTCCGGCATGGACAGCGACGTGGATTCGCAGAACTTTTGTTCGACACTGTCCTTCGACATCGGTCGATCCGCCCCGCCCTCGGTCTCGCCAAGCGTGCATTCCGAGACATGGGTTTGGTGGGCAACCCGGACTTCCGCGCTTCCCTTCACATCTGGGCGACGAAATTCCCGGTACGCGACCGTGGCGTCCTTGTCTTCAATGACATGGACAGACGCAGCGATGCGCCGGCTCAATGGATCCTGGAGCCTGTCCTGGCTCAGCCATTTTGGTCCCGGCGGGATACCCTGGAGAACCATCGCGGCAGCCCATTGCAGGGAGTAAGCGGCCTGCTCCCAGGACTCCGGGTCTGGCTCAAACTGGTGTGGCACGGTGGCCACGCCGGGCACACGCAAGGTTATCGCAGAGACGGCGTCGGCATCGATGGAGTGCGTCCGAACTAGCTCACGCAGTGCCTGGATTGCGCCCTGTGCCGGACGCGCGCAGGGCCATGGCTTGAGCTCCATCTGTCTGACGACATGGAAGGGCGTGGGCCCGCCCGTCAAGATCTCCGGGTCGTAGTCCGCCGCATGTTCGTCAACTTCATCCGCCACGCTTGAGAACCCGTGGCTCACCATGAGGGCCGCCTGGATTCCCGCCCGCGCGTGAAACAGTGGCGTCGCCAGCTCGCCGGGCGTGCCCAGGGGCGAGACACGCTTGCGCCGGAACAAGGGAGTCGAATTCCCCGGTCGCGACCCGGATCGCGCGCGATGCGGCAGCTCCCAGGCCAGACTGATCGTTCGGGCTGTCTCGTCTGTATCTTGTCCGAGCAGCCGCGCCGCGATCGCGGCGGCCACGACGCGATGATGCGGCAAGCCATTTTCGACGCGTTGTGCGAAATGGAACCGGCTGCCCAGCACATATCCAAGCACAGCGGCGGCGAGCACCGCCCGTCCCGTTGCGCTCACGCGTTGTCCCACGGCCAGGGCTGTGTGGACGCAAAGCGGCCCGAGATGACGGCCCGGGCCGCTTTCCTCGAAATTCGTCATCCGGCAGTGCTGGCCGTTCACGCCCGCCGCCATTTCGGCCGGGACTCGTGCGCCATCACCAATCAGGACGGCATCCGCGCGACCGCCGAGGTCGCGTGCATAGCCAAAGAGCGCCGGTCCGCTCAGCGCCGCACCCATGTAGGTAATTCCGACATGATCAACGAACAGGCCCGTGAAGCTTTCTATCGCAAACCCGGGAATTGCTTCGACCGGCGTTGTCGCCATCTCGCGCGCCAATTTCCGGGTCAGGGATTCTTGCAATCCAGGGTTCATCGAGACGCCCACAATTGACTGGCCGCTACGGAGCATGGTGCAGACGGGACGGTCCCATACCCTTCCGGTCCAGTTCAGACTTTCGGCGCGCCCTGTGATTGAATGCCGAGATGCGATGGCCGCAACTGCAGCGATGGTCTGCGGATGGCTTGCTCATACCAGACGGCCAGGTGCGGATATCGGGCGCGCCAGTCGAAATCTGCGTCTTCGGGAACAAGCATCACGCGGCCAAGCGGTTTCCGAAGGTCAAAGAAGTTCAGGCCGCCGGCAAAGCAGACATGGCCGATGTGGAAGTCCCCGGGGGCGAACTCGCGCGCCGCGCGCTCCATGGCTGGCAGGACATGCAGAATCCGTTCCCGATGACGCGCCATGTCGGGACCGTTCCGTTCTGTCACGGGACGCAGCCCCTGCACCACGAGCGCTGAGGTGGCATCGAACAGGCCATCCCCCAGGATCATTTGCGCCATGGCTTTCCAGCGCCGCTCATCCTGGGGAAACAGGCGCGGTCCCTTGCCGAGCGAGTCGAGATATTCGCAACACAGCAGTCCATGGTTCAGGACAAGCCCGTCGTCGAGCACGAGCACTGGATGCCGGCCCAAGGGATTGACCTTCCAGATGGGCGCATCCCGGTCGATGGGATTCTCTGTTTCGAATTCGAGCAGATCGAGCACGCCGGCTTCCGCCGCGACCACCAGGACCTTGTGAATGTAGTCCCTGCCACTGAAATAGAGCTTCATGTGCCCGCCATTGCTCCATGCCAGATACCATCTTATTGGAATTTACACTGCTGAAAAGCTTAATTCGGCATACCAATCTTCAGCCGGCCCGGTAGGATGAGATGCGGAACAAGAACTGGTTCCGATGAAGCAGGAGTCTCGAAGTGGTGTCCCCTACTGGATCTGGCGGCAACCCCGATCTCGCGCCCGGCGATCACGTGACCGGGGCGCTCGCGGCAGAGATTGCGAACACGCCGTTCGACTCGATTCCCGCCACCGCCCTGGCGGCGGCCAAGCGTCTACTGATCGACCACGTCGGGATTACATACATGGGCGCGGCCTTTACGGGTTCGGCGCTGCACGCCTATGCGCGCGAAGTCGGCGGTCGGCCGGAAGCTGTCCTGATCGGGACTGATCTGCGCGTGCCCGCGGAACTCGCGGCAGGGATCAACGCGCAGGTCTGTCGAAACACGGATTTCGAGGAGACCGGGCCCGGCACGCATGTCGGGCCGTTGTGCTTACACACCGCGTTGGCCGTCGGGCAGCGCGTGGGTGCATCGGGCAGGGCGGTGCTTGGGGCCATTGCACTTGGCTATGCCTTGTGTGCGCGATTTCACTTCGCGCGCGGTTCGGATTGGCCGCGTACCAGCATGGTTCACCACAGAACGGTCGCGGCGGCCATCGCCGCGCGGCTGCTCGGCCAGGATGCGGAAACGACAGCACGCACGTTGAGCCTCGCTTGGGAGATTCCGCCACGAACCCATCAAGCGGGTGGTGTTGAATTCATGCACAAGCGGATTTCTCCGCTGGCATTGTCTTCCGGAGTCGGCGCGCCCCTGTTTGGCGCACGTCACGGCGTCCAGGCAGCCGTTATGGCGCAGCTCGGATTCGAAAGCGTACCCGCTGAAATTGACCATCACCTGAAAGGATACGACCTCGATATTCTGGCCGGTGGCCCGCCCCCCTTTCACCATGTCGATGGACAGATGGAACTCAAGCCATGGGTTTGCAGCCGCCATTGTCAGTGCGGGATCCAGGCCCTTGCGAATCTGGTTCGAACCCATGCGATCGACGCGCGCGAGGTAAGAGGCTTGCGTCTGCGCCTTTCCAACATGTACCAGCGCGCCTGGCTGAATGAGCCCGCGCCGCAGTCATACTGGCAGGCGATCTATTCGACGCAGTGGGCTGCCGCCATGGTCGTTCAGGGAATCCCGGCCGGACCCAGGTGGGTGACACCGGAACGCCTGGCCGATCCCTTCTCGCGGGACCTGGCGGCCAAGATCGAGATCACGGAGGATCCCGTAGCCTCCCAGGCCTATTGGGATCTCGACTGGCTGTCGATTCGCGGCACCGCGGAAATTGATGTCGGTGGAAAAACCTATCAGGCGATCTGCACCATGCGTGAAACCTGGGGCAGCCCAGGGATGGACATGCCGGATTCCGTCGCCAGGGAGAAGTTTATGGAATGCACATCCATGTCACGGCCGGCGGCGCCACCGAGCGAACTGTTTGAAGCGCTCGACCGCATAGAGATATGCGGCAACGTGAACGAGATCGCGGCGCTTATGTGATGACGAGGGAATCAAGAGGGGAACTTGAGGTGGGCGAGCATGGGCCGGACACTCATCCGGCCTTGTTGCGGCCGGATGGCGGGGTGATCGTGACCATAGGGATTGGTTCGACCAAACGATTTCACGGCCGTTGAGGTAGCGTCTGCCGGCTCGTTCTGTCAGCACGGATGCGCTGGCGGAGGGGCCGAAACCGACATGAAACACTCTCTGCTCGTCAAATCTGGCCCCAGATGCACCCTCCGGAAACCGAAGATTCTCTGAGATCAACAGCCTGATCAGATCGCCTGAGAGAATAGCCCCCTATATTACCTCCCAAACGCAAGCGTAGGGGAACGCCATGGCCATGACCGGAGCCGCCCAGCAGGCACTGACTATCCTTGATACCCGGAGGATGCCCTGGGAGGGGCACATCCTGCACAAGGGGTCCCTTCGCAAGATCCTGTCCGTCGATCCCGCGACGGGCGGCTATGTCCACCTGCGCTACTTTCCGCCCGGCGCAGCCGATCAGACGGCGCGCGTCTATCACAAAACGGTTCGGGAGAGCTTCTTTTTCCTGAGCGGCGATTACCCCTGCTGGGAGTTCACGTCGCCGGCCGATCGCGACGGTCGCATCCTTACCTTCCGCCAGAACACGTATATGGATCGCCGACCCATGGGCCTGCACGCACGGCCACCGGGAGTGCATTCCGAGACCGGTAGCGAGATGCTGATGTGGTGCTCGCATGGCGGCAACTTCGATGCCGACCCAAAGGAAACCATCCGCGTGCCTTTCGAGGCCGACGTCACGATGTTCGGCAACGCCTTCACCGACCCTGCGGTGGTGGAAACGGACGCCCTTTCCTGGCAACCCCATGCACGGGCCGGTCTCAAAATCAGGTCGGTCGCGGCCAGCTCAGCCAATGGCGCCGGTCCTGTTGCGCTCGTCTACCTGCCGCCCGGCTTGGTCGAAACGCCCTCCCGGGCGCGGGTCGCGCCTCGCGCCGGCCGGCAGTTCATCTATGTCCTGTGGGGCAGCTTTGGCGTGCGCGCCAATGGCAAGGAGCAGAAGCTGGGTACGGGCTCCTACATCGAGTGGCTACCGCCCACGGAAATTGCCTTGGGCAGCACTCCGGCCGCGGAGGAGGGCTGCGTCCTTCTTTGCGTGGGAAACGACCTGAGTGCCTGATCAGTTGATCTCTATCAAGTGAAGCACCCCAGCCGCTGGAGGTGGGGGTAGCGGGCCGCGATGAGCTGGCACCGTCCATTAGGGGCTACCACTTCAGACGGAGAATGCTAAACGCTCTCTGCCCAAGACATCTTATGCCGGCCGAGCTAGACGGAACGCGAGCGACATCAGTACCCCAACTCGGATCTTATGGGGACCGTGCTGAAGAAGGAGCAGGTGGCCCGAGGTGCCCGTGCGTGATCTAGCGATGCCCTCCCTCAAGTCCTTCAGGCTGAGTCTGAATGTTGCTGTCGGGCAATTTGTTATGCGAAAGAATTAGCGATTGGCTGCAATCAGCATGGCTCGCAGCATGGTCAGTCCCTTCCAACCGATGGCGAATGGGTGATCCGTAGGAAACTGCCTGGTCCTACTTGCCAGTCCGCCACCATACTCACGTCTTTTCTAACAAATCTTCGCAGCAAATCTACGTTCCCGACATTCCCGGCACTGCTAGCGTATTCGCCTGTTTCGGACAGTCGAACGGGAGGCGGACATGACGGTGCTTGCATCACAGCGTCACAAGACGACAAATCTGGTAAGCGCGGCAATTGTTCTCGCAGCCCTCGTCATCAGCACGGCGGCGCAGGCGCAAGGGAAGGTGCTGCGTGTCGGCGCGACCCAGATGCCGCCGACGCGCGGCAATGTCTATGGCGGCACGGGCGCCCCCAGCACCGTCCTGTGGGCCGCCACCTTTGATTGGGTCACGACACTCGACGAAAAAAGCGTGACCCGCCCGTCCCTGGCGGAAAGCTGGGCCCTGACGGAAGCGAAGAACTGGCGCTTCAAGATGCGGCCAAACGCAACTTTCTGGAACGGCAGGCAGGTGACCGCCCAGCACGTGGCAGACGGGCTCAACTACCTGCTGTCGGAGGAAGGCCGCAAGACCAATGTCAGCGGCCATTTCCGCATTGCAGGTGTGACAGGAGCGAAGGCAATCGACCTAATGACGGTTGAGGTGAGCACGAGCAATCCGTCCCCACTCATTCCCGCGTATATGGCGGTTCTGCCCGTTATCGACATGCAGCACTTCAACGACGTGGGTATCGAGACCTTCGCCACCCAACCCATGGCTTCCGGCCCCTTCCAGATGGATGGCTGGTCAACCAATGGTGCGAAGGTGAAGGCATTCAAGGCCTATTGGCGCGGGGTGCCACGCATTGACGCGATCGAGTTCACCGAGATCCCGGAGAGTTCCTCACGGGTCAACGCGCTGGTATCCAAGCAAATAGACATCGACAACGCCGCCCAGCCTGATTCCTTCGCTGCAGTGAAGGCGGCCGGCGGCAAGATTTTCTTCGGGCCTACCGCGCGTATCCAGGGGATTTCCTTCGTCACCGCCCCGATGGCCGACAACCGGGGCGACAAATCTCATTTCCGCGACAAACGCCTCCGCCAGGCGGCGAACTACGCTGTCAACAAGCAGCAGATGCTCGACACGATCTTTGAAGGTCAGGGTGCCATCAACTCGCAAGCCGGCACGGTCAATTCCTACGGCTACAACCCGAAGATAAAGCCCTATCCCTATGACCCCGCCAAGGCGAAGGCGCTTATGGCCGAGGCCGGCTATCCGAACGGGTTCGACTTCATCATCGAGGCGCGCACCGACGATCCTGTCGCCAAGCTTATGTATGAAGCGATGGTGGAGGACCTGACGAAGGTCGGTCTGCGCGCCAAGCTGCACTCCATCCCCTTTGCGCAGCAACTCAAGAACTTCGGCGCCGGTACCTGGGAAGGCGAAGGGTTCGGCATTGGCTACAATGTCACGCCAACCATGGACGTGAGCGCGACGTTCAGGCTGGGTTCCTGCCTGAAGACGCCGCCGGTCTCGGTTTACTACTGCGACAAGGAGGAAACCGAGCTGGTACTTGCCGCCAACAGCGAATTCGACCCGGACAAGCGGCTGGCAATCCTGCATCGCCTTCTCGAAGTGAACCACGAGAACGCGCCGGTTCTGATGCTTCTTGAAGTGCCATCAATGATGTCATACGGGCCGCGGGTGCGAAACTTCACCACGCTCAACGAGAGCATCGACTATTTCGGAGTTGACCTCGCCAACTGATGCTGTTTCCGCCAAGCCCCGTTGCACAAGGTCCTATAAAATGCCCAGCAAGATTCGCCGCGTTGTGACCGGACACGACGCACAGGGAAAGTCGATTGTCTTTGATGATCGGGTGCTTCCGGAAGCCACGCGCGTGGGCATCTGGTTCACGGGACCAGGCCCGTCGAAGAATGATGACGACCGCGCTCTTGAATTCCACCCCACCAAACTCGAGCCGCCGCCAGGTGGCTCCACCCTGAGGATCAACGAAGCGATGCCGAAGCAGGGCGGCGATTCGTTAAGCTTCGCCGAGAAGAAACAGCAGGCGCGCCAACGCTTCCGCAGCATGGACGCTGAACATTGCCTGGTCGATTCCGACAGGTATGCTGGCATGCACCGATCCAAGACAACAGACTACATCCTGGTCCTGCAGGGAGAACTTACGTTGATCCTGGACGACGGTGAGGCCGTTCTGAAGGCCGGCGATGTCGTGATCCAGCGCGGCACTTCGCATGCCTGGGAAAACCGTGGAACGGCACTGGCACGCTGGTACGTCATCATGATCGACGCCGAAACGCATCCCCATTTCCGAAAGTAGGCGGACCCCCATGATCAAGCTGCGGCGCGCCTATGCGGACACGGCATTGGGCCAGATTCACTACCAGCATGGCGGCAAGGGGCCTCCATTGCTGCTCCTTCATCCGGGGCCACGCTCGTCCCGGTTCTACTGGAAGCTCGCGCCAATTCTGGCAGAACACTTTTCAGTGCTGGTCCCCGACACGCTGGGCTACGGCGCTTCCGACGCCCCGCCCACCGGTATCAGCATTGAGGGCCTGGCCGACAACATGGGCGACTTCCTCAGTGCCGTGGGCGTGTCCCGCGCCCATGTTTTCGGCCTGCACACCGGCAACAAGACCGCCACCGCCTTCGCCGTGCGCCAGCCGGAAAGGATTGACGGCCTGATCCTGTGCGGCATGACGCACAGCCTGGTGCTCGACCACGAGACACGCAACAATGAAATCACGAAGCTGGTCGGACACTTCCGCACACCGCCGCCACCCGATGAGCTCCAGCGCATGGTTGACTGGGCCGCCAATTTCAAGTCGATCTCCAGTGAATACTGGAATCTCGACATCCTTAAGAATGCTGCGTTAGGCACCGACCGCTTCACACAGATCGAACAGCGCGTGATTGACGTGATGTTGTGCCTTCACACCATGGCCGACGTGCGGCGCGCGATCCTCGACTACAATCTTGCTGAGGGGCTCCGCGCCATCACCATTCCCACGCTGATCATCGAGCTGGCGGATTCAAAGGAAGCGCATTTGGGCCGGCAGGGCCCAAAGCTCCTGGAATTACTGCGGAAAGGCGAGCTGCAGACGATTGAGGGTGCCGACCGAGACTTCCTGGAGTTCGAAGCTCCGAAGATGGCCGCGATCATTCGCCAGCACTTGGGCGGTCGCTGAGCCGGGCGCCGGGGACCAATGCGAGAATGCCTGTGGTTCGAGGCCAAGTGATGCAGCTGACTGCCCGCGCCCGGTGAGCGTTCTCCATCACCTAGTGGAGGTGACACGCCGCTCGATGCCCCGGTGCGATCTCGCGATATTGAGGCTCCTCCACGAAACATTTCTTGAAGGCGAAAGGGCAGCGGGTGTGAAAACGACAACCTGGCGGCAACTTAACCGCCGATGGAAGCTCCCCAGAGAGAATGATTTCGTCCGTCTTCTCTCCCGGCCGGATCGTCAGGGCGGCAGAGATCAGGGCCTTGGTATAGGGATGCTGCGGGTTGCGGAACAATTCTTCTGAGTCGGCCTCTTCCACGATGCGCCCCAGATACATCACGGCCACCCTGTCGCTGAGATAGCGCACGGTAGCCAGGTTGTGCGCGATCAGGAGATAGCTGATTCCGCGCGATGCCTGAATGTCCCTGAGCATGTTCATGATCTGGGCCCCGATCGACACGTCGAGCGCCGAAACCGGCTCGTCCAGTACGACCACCTGAGGATCGAGGGCAAGGGCTCGCGCGACAGCCACGCGCTGGCGCTGGCCGCCGCTGAATTCATGGGGAAAATTCGCGGCAGAGGCAGGATCCAGTCCCACGCTCACCAGCAAGGACCTGACGCGCTCGTCAATCTCCGGCCGCGATAGCGCGGTGTTGACAGCGAGAGGCTCGCCGATGAACCGGGCCGTCCGCATACGCGGGTTCAGCGAACTCCAGGGATCCTGAAACACCGCCTGAACCGCGCCGCGGTAATCGCGCAGCCGCTGGCCTGTCAGGCTGGAAAGCTCTTGCCCGCGAAAGCGCATGCTCCCCGCGGTCGGGGCCTCCATCATCAACGTCATCTTGGCCGTGGTGGTCTTGCCGCAACCGGATTCGCCCACCAAGCTCAGGGTTTCCCCCGCGCGGACCGTGAATGACACATCGTCCACCGCATGCACCCAGGCCTTGGCCGAACTGAAGGGAATGCGAGAGCGCACCGGAAAGTATTTCTTCACGTGGCTGGCCTCGAGCAGGGTGTCGCTCTGTCCGCTCATGCATGCCTCCAGCAGCGCACCGTCTGGTCTTGCGCCAGACGTATCTCCGACGGGTATTCGACCCGGCAGCGATCCATCACATGAGGACACCGGGGAGCGAATGCGCAACCCTGCGACAGCGCGAAGATCGACGGCGGCTGGCCTTCGATCGACGCCAGCCGTTCCGTTTCGACCAGCACGTCGGGAACGGACCTCAGAAGCGCCTGCGTATAGGGATGGGCGGGCGACCGGAATAGCGTGGCGGTGCTCGCCTTTTCGACGATCTTGCCCGCATACATGACCGCTACCGTGTCGCACATGCGGGCAACGATGCCGAAGTCATGGGTCACGAACAGGATAGGAAAGCCCGCCTCCCGCTGCAGATCCTTGAGCAACTTGAGCAGCGCTGCCTGGACGGTGACGTCGAGCGCGGTGGTGGGTTCATCGGCCAGCAGCACCTCCGGTTCGCAGGAGAGCGCAATGGCGGATACGATCCGCTGGCGCATGCCGCCGCTGAGCTGGTGGGGATAACTGTTCAGCCGCCGCTCCGGATCCGATATGCGCAGTTTCTTCAGCAATTCGACGGCGCGCTGCCACAGCGTGCGGCCGCGAAGCCCTTGATGAAGCCTGAGCGTTTCCCCGACCTGGTCCTTGATCGTGAGCACCGGGTTGAGCGCGGTCATCGGGTCCTGCAGGACAATCGCGATGCGGCGCCCCCGCACCGTCCGCATCTCCGAATCGGTTTTCTGCAACAGATCTTCACCGCGCAGCAGGATCTGGCCGCCGACGATACGGGAGGCCGGTTCGGGATTGAGTCGCAGCACCGAGAGGCATGTCATGCTCTTGCCGCTGCCGGACTCACCTACCAGGCCCAGCGTCTCACCCCGCCGCAGATCGAAGCTGACGCCATCGACCGCCTTACCGACACCTCGCTTGGTATAGAGGTAGGTCTTCAGGTCGCGCACGCGCAACACGACATCGTCGTCGCGCGCCGGGGCCGCTGCGGATTCGAGGGATTGCGAATCGAGGATCGTCATCGACTTGCTACAGCGCCCGCAGCTTGGGATCGAGCACATCGCGTGCCCAGTCGCCCAGGCTGTTGAAGGCCAGAACCACCGAGATGATCGCCAGCCCCGGCATCGCTGAAATCCACCACGCAGAATCGAGAAGGTTGCGGCCATCGTCCAGCATCCGGCCCCAGGTCGGCATGCTTTCAGGCACGCCAACGCCGAGGAAGGTGAGCGAGGATTCCGTGATGATGACGTTGCCGATCTGCAAGGTCGCCAGGACGATAATGGTGTTGGCCACGTTGGGCAGCAGATGCACGAAGATGATGCGCGCGGGCGAGCATCCAGCGATGCGGGCGAGCGCCACAAAATCGCGCTCCTTGAGCAGCAGCACCTCGCCCCGGATCAGGCGGGCGTAGCGCGCCCAGGACACGAGGCCGATCACCGCCACCACGGTCCAGAAGCTGGGGCCCGCCGTGACGCCAAACACCAGGGCCAGAAGCAGGGAGGGAAAGGCAAGCGTGCCGTCCACGATTCGCATGATGACGCTGTCTACGGTGCCGCCGGCATAGCCGGACACCAGGCCCATGACCGTGCCAATCACCACGCTGAGCACGACGCAGATAAACGCCACCGCCATGGAGACGCGTGCGCCCATGATAAGGCGACTCAGGATGTCGCGGCCCTGGCGGTCGGTGCCGAGGGCATAGTCGAAGAGGCCGTCCTCCATGAAAGCCGGCGGCTTCTGCTGCAGGGCCAGGACGCCCATGTTGGGATCGTGCGGCGTCAGCACGGGTGCAAAGAGCGCCACCAGCAGCACAAGGACCACCATGGCGAGTGGAAGCTTAGGTGCATCCTTCATCCAGCCAAAGGCACGCATTAGGGTCATGGGCTTGCTGGCCGGCAGGACACGTGCATCCACCGTCAGGCTCGGATGCGCGGGTCGAGCAGCGCATAGCTGACGTCGACCAGGAAATTCAGCCCGATGATCAGCGCGGCGAAGATCAGCACGCAGAATTGTACGAGCGGGAAATCACGCGACAGCACGGCATTGTAGGCGAGCCGGCCAAGGCCCGGCCAGGTGAACACCACCTCGGTCGTGATCGCGCCGGTCAGCAGCACGCCATAGGTCATGCCGATGATCGTCACCACCGGCACCAGCGCGTTGCGCAGCGCGTGCTTGAAGACCACCGTGCGTTTGCCGAGGCCCTTCGCCCGCGCGAGCTTGATGAACTCGCTGTCCAACACCTCGAGCATGCTGGAACGCAGGAGACGCGTCACCGATGCGGTGACGACCCAGCCGAGCGTGATGACGGGTAGCACGTAATGCGCCGGCCCACCCAGTCCGGACGTGGGCAACCAACCCAGGGTGACCGAGAAGACAAGGATGAAGATGATGCCGACGGCGAAGGCTGGCAACGACTGGCCGAGAAGCGAGACCAGCATGGCGACGCGATCCGGCCATCGGCCGCGATTGGTCGCTGCGAGCACACCCAGGATGACTCCGACAACGGAGGAGAAGATGATGGCCGATGTCGCCAGCCACAGCGTGTTCAGCAGGGGCTGGCCCACGACATCGGTCACCGGCCGCCGGTAGCGGAAGGAGCGGCCGAAATCCCCCTGCGCCACATTCTGGAGATAGACCCAGTACTGGTGGGCGATGCTGCGGTCGAGGCCCAACTCCTTCGACAGCGCCGCCAGTTCCTGGCTGCTCGCTTCCATCGGCATCAGGATGATGACGGGGTCGCCGCTTACCCGCGCGATCACGAAGACCGCGAGGCTCAGCAACCACAGCGTAATCAGTGCCTGCAGAAGGCGGCCCGCCACGAACCTCAGCATAGCCGTTATCGCCAGCGGTACGCGAAAGGCATCAGTTCCGGACGCTTTCGGACGGCTTCAGCGTGTCAAAGCGCAGGTAGTCGGACGTCCCGTTCACCGGCTCCCAGCCCGCGATCCGCTTGCTCGCGGCCCAGCCGCCGTGGCGCCACACGACCGGCATGGCCCAGTAGTCGTTGTAGAGATCCTTGCCGAACGCGCGCAGTGCATTGTCGCGTTCCTTGACGTCGACGATGGCGCTGATGCGATCATAAGCCGTCTTGATCTTTGCGGCTTCGGACGCGGCGGCGACCGCACCGCCATCGCTCTTGGCGAGCATATAGACCCGGATGTTCCCGAGCAGGGACGGTCGCGGCTGCGCACCGGTCTGGATCAGCGCAGCGGGCGGATCAACAACCCGGCGGCTGGGCGAAAAGGTGGTGAAGTCGACGTCGATGAGCTTCACGTTCAGGCCAACCTGGCGCAGATAGTTGGCGATGGCGACGTTGACTTCCGGCATCTCCGGTGCACCGGGGAAACCGGCCATGTTGTAGAAGCTGACAAGTTCCCCGTTGTAACCAGCGCTCTTGAGCAGCCGCTTCGACTCTTCGGGATCGTATTTATAGGCCGGCAGCGACGCGTCATAGCCCATGGTCACCGGGCTGAAGCCCGGGGTGCCAGTCGTCGGTTCCGCCGTGCCCGGCGGGTAGAAACCCTTCACAACCGCCGGCATGTCGACTGCGAGGACAATCGCCTTGCGGAAATCCAGCTTGTTGGTCAGGAAAGCCGTGTCGCCCGACTGCATGAAGTTGACCATCGGATAAGCGGTGTAGCGCGGGCCGACGATGCGGAAACCATCCTTCTCCATCTGAGGCGCGTCACTCGGGTTGATCTGGATCAGGTCGATCTCGCCCGCGCGCAACTTGGCCTTGCGCGAGGTGATGTCGGGAACCAGCTCCAGCCGCAGCGTCTTGAAGCCAGGGACGCGTGCCTTGTTCCAGTAGTTTTCGTTCGCCTCGTATTCGATATATTCGCCCAGCTGGCGCTTGGAGAACTTCCACGGCCCGCTGCCGACCGGCTTCTTCTCGAAGCCGCTGTCCGTTGCCTTCAGAAAGTAGGCCTTCGGGTAGATCACCAGATCGGATTCCACCGGCGCGATCATGGTGGGAAATTCCACGTCCTTGCGCTTGAGAGAGACCTTAAGCGTATGGGCATCAATGACTTCGACCTTGTCCAAGTTGGCGCGGAGATAGATCGCCGATTGGCCGCCGACATCCTTGGTCTCGACGATGTAGTCCATTGTCCATTTGACGTCCTCGGCGGTCAGGTCCGTGCCGTCGTGGAACTTGACACCCTGGCGCAGGGCCAGCGTGTAGAACTGTGCGTCGCTCGTCTCGATGCGCGTGAGCAGCCCGTTGTTGAAATTGGTCGACCCGTCCGCGTTGACACCGACCAACGGGTCATAAAGAGCTTCGCCGTATCCCCGCGTGCCCATCCGGACGACGCCGAGCGGGCTGAGGAGATCGCGGCCGAAATCGACATAGGCCACGCGCACGGTGCCGCGCGGCTTCGCCGCGGTCGCGCTGGACTGGGCCCAGGCCGAGCCGGAGCCGGCGACAAGCGCCAGCACGCCCACCGCACCCAGAAACGCCGCGAGCTGCGGCAGACGTCGAGAACCGGAGGTCATGGTCGTCACCCCTGTGTGTCAATGGTTGTTGTCGGATGGCCCGTCACGCAGGCCACAGGTTCAGGTTTTCAAGGAACTTGCGCACTTCCGCGACGCAGACCTGCGGATACTGGTACGCGATCTGGCCGCCCGTCCCCTCGATCTCCCGGAAGCGGATCTTCGGGTGGCTCTTGATGATGTCGGCGCCGGCGTCTTCGGTCAGGACGGGCTTGTTCGTCGCATCCAGCCACAGGACCGGAACGCCGATGTCCTTGAGCAGCGGAATGACGTTGATGTCCACCATGCTGTCACGGAACGCCGCATAGACCAGCGGATCTTCCTGGGCCATCTGGTCGAGGTACCACGCGTTGTAGGCGGGTGAGAACTGCGGGCCAGCGCCGTGACCATTGGCGCCATATTTGACGCTGTCGATGTACCATTGCCGCATGCCGCGCTTGCGCATGTATTCCGGGCTCTCGCGCAAACCTAGTACCTCCTGCCTGGCGGAGGTTTCGTCCGTCTTGTACTTGGTCATAGCGAGCGGCCGGGGCGGCGCGCCCATGACGCCGACGGCGTGCAGGCGGTCGGGCACGCGCATCGACAGCATCAGCCCGACCAGCGCACCGGTATGTTCGCCCACCCACACCACCTTCTTCACCTTGAGGTGCTCGAGCAGGGCGATCGCATCCGCCGTCAGCGTGTCCGGCCAGACGTTCTTGTAGGATGCGAGGGGAATATGTGAAAGGCCAAGCCCACGCAGGTCAACGCGCACGACCTTGAAGTGTGCGCCGAGGAGGGGAACCCAGGAATACCAGCGCGCCGAGAAACCGCCGAAGCCGTGCGCCAGAACGATGGTCGGCGCGTCTTTCCACGGGTCGGTGAAGTCGTCATAGCGGTAGTGCAACTGCGCCCCACCTGGCGCACGGAAACTTTCAATACTCATCTTTTCTTCCCTGGTGGGGCGAGGCCCCGCCGGTCAGTCGGCCAGCGACATCTCGTGGTAGTTCAGGTAGCGGTTGACGTTCTTGAAGTCGCGCAGCTTGTTGGAGATCGCATCCAGGTCCTGTGCCTCGTACAGGAACAGCGCGATCGCGTCGTCCCTCTGGATCTGGATGAGGTCGTGGATGAGCTGCTTGCGCTTGGCGACGTCGAATTCAGAGTTGATCTGCGTCACCAGCTTCTGCTCCTTCTCGACGCAACGGTAGACCTTGCCGCCCTTGTCACAGGTGTGGAACTGAATGGCGCCCATCGCGTCCATGGCCGGGGCGGAGTTCCAGCCGCTGATCCAGGCCGCGCCATCCCACGTCACATCGACGAACTTTTTCAGCCATTCCGGCAACTGGATGAGCTGCACCTTGGTGCGGATGCCGATCTTCTGCAGGTCGGCGCCCGCGCGCTGATGCCATTCCAGGTCGCCGGCCATATAGCCTTCGCGCACTTCGGCCAAGAGGTCGAAGCCATTGGGATAGCCCGCTTCGGCAAGCAGCGCCCTCGCCTTCACCGGATCATATGGATACGCCTTGACGTTCGGGTTGTGGCCGAAGGTGGGTGAGGCAACGCCCTGCCCCATACCCTGGCCATAGCCCTGCAGCACTTCCTTCACCATGTCGTCACGGCTGATCGCCATGTTCATCGCCTGGCGCACGCGCGGGTCGGCCAGCGGCTTGATGTCGACGCCGGCTTTTGCGTTCATCTGGGTCAGCGCCCAGGTCAGCACCGTGGGCCCGGGCAGCGCGATGACCTTGCCGTTGGCCGCCTGCACTTCCTTGATGTTGTCGGGAGAGATGCCGATGATGACGTCGAGTTGGCCGGACGTGAACGCCTGGAAGCGGGCGGCACGCTCCGGCAGGTTGTTCACTTCAAGGCGCCGCACTTTCGGCGCACGGAACGACCCTTCGAAGGCGGTCATCTTCGCGGCATTTTCCTGCCAGGCGCCTTCCAGCTTGTAGGGCCCGGTCCCAACGGGGGCGTTGGCAAAGGCATCCACGCCGAGGTCAGCCCAGGCCTTTGGTGGCGTAACCAGCACGATGGAAATCTCGTTGGGCACGATCGGGTTCGGCGTCACCGTCTCGATCACCACCGTCGTGTCGTCGACTGCCCGTGCGCTCTTGATGAACTTGGTGCGGCCGGCGACGACCGCTCCTTTGGCAAGTCCTTCCGGCGAGATCAGCCAGTTGAGCGTGGCGACGAGCGCGTTGGCGTTGAAGGCTTCGCCATTGGAGAACCTCACGTCAGAGCGCAGCTTGAATTCCCAGGTGCTGGGGCTCGTGTTCTTCCACGACGAGGCGAGCGATGGAATCGGGTTGCCACCGCCATCCACCAGCGTCACGGGATCGAACATCGCATACCAGGTGAACATGCTGGGCGAGCCGAACAGCGTGTAGACATTGCCACGGCCCGGCGGCAGGCTGGCCACGCCGACGCGGATGGTTTTCTCCTGCGTGACGGCCTTGGCCTCGGGGCTCAGGGAGAAACCGGCCAGCAAGGCCGCGGCGCCAAACGCCAGCGTGCGCATCCCGGTGCGAACGGCATATCCAATGGGTTGATGCTCGGTCATGGCAACGCTCCCCTGTTCCCGTTGGTTTCGCCGCGCTCTGGGTCACGGTCACTTGCAGCTTAGCTGCAGACCACAACAGGAGAACCGAGGGGCAAGGGGCGGACAACCAACATCTGTTGAGGGGTAAATGCTAGTTTTTCTTTAGTCCGTCTTGCCAGACCAATTGTTCATACGAGCGGATGCCTGTTGATCGCGCGCCCACCGGGCGACGCACAACCGAGGCGCGTCCGGAACATCGAGTCCTTCCCGTGGCAGGAGGCTGGATGCGTGTCAGCGGGCTTCGGCTTTCAGGCCCGCCGCTTCGATGCCCGCGATGGCGCAGACCTCGTCCTTGGGGGCTACGTCTCCCGCCACGCCGACAGCGCCCAGCAAACGACCCTCGGCATCGCGAATCAGCACGCCGCCGCCCGCGGGCATGAAACGGCCCCCGGAAATCTGGCCGATGACGCTCATTACGCCAGGTCGTTCCATCAATCGTTCACCCGTCACCCCGGCCGGCCGCCGCATCGACACGCTGGCCCAGGCCTTGCCGATCGCCATATCGACATAGAGGAAACCCGCGTTGTCCTCGCGCTTCACCACAATGACGTGGCCGCCTGTGTCCACCACGGCGACTGCCTGAGGCTTGGTGCTGGTTTCCCGCGCCTTGGCAATTGCGGCATCGACAATGATGGTGGCACGGGCGAGGTCGAGGTCCAACGGCATCTCCTATTCGGCGGCGACTTTGGGGGCGCGCGCCCGGTCTTCCGCCACGACCTTGGCGGCTTCGGCCTCGATCGGCGTGCCCTTGAAGAAATTCGGGTTCATGCCGGTGTGCAGACGGACCGAGTTACGGAAGACGAAGTCCTTGTAGTCTTCGTCACTCATCTGGCCATGTTCGACGAATTCGTAGGATTCGGCCAGCGTCTCACGCGCCTCCTCGACATCCCAGTGGCTGATGTCGGAACTGAAGATGGCGTTCAGTTTGGCGCCACGGCGGTTCACCTTGTCGGCGAAGGCCCAGGGCACCATGCGGTCATCGGCTTCGCAGCCGAAGAAGAAGTTGGGGATAAAGCGGTCGACAATGTCCTGTTTGCGCGTGATGCCGGAGAGGGCAAACTCCTCGAGATCCTCAGGCTTTTCCGGCCGCGACGTCCAGTAGTAGCCGTCCGTCGTGCGCAGCTGATCGAGCGCGCCCTGATGTGGCGCATCGCCGTATTTCGCCACCAGGTCGACCAGCAGCTTGCGGTCGATCGTTTCCGGCGCCAGATTCTCGCGCAGCGCGGTAGCGTTGCGTTTTTCCCAATGTTCGAACAGGTCGTTGTAGAGGCTACAGGCCCAGCCCACGCCGCCTTCCAGGAAGGCAACGCGCAAGCTCGGGAAGCGCTTCGTCACGCCGCCCATGAACATCGCCTTGCAGAAGGCCTCGCCAGCGGCGGCGAAATGGCCAAGGTGATTGTAGACATAGCTCGAGATCGACGTGCGGTTCGGCCACCCCATGGTGCCCGAGTGGCAGGTCGGGGCGACACCAAGCTCGACGCATTTGCGCCACAGCGGGTCGTAGTCATACTGGCTTTCGAATGCGAGCGGGTCGATCCAGTAGGCAAGCCCGCCGCGCGTGAGCGCCGCCGCCTTGCGGTCTTCCTCGGTGATCGGCCGGCGCACATTGCCTTCCATCACCATGCCCTTGAAGCCGAGCGTCTTGACGGCGAACTCAAGCTCTTCCACCGCCTCTTCCGGCGTGTAGACGGGAACCATCGCCGGCACGATCAACCGGTCCTTGTACGGACCATAGAGGTCGGCGTGCATCATGTTCATGGCGCGGCAGATACCGCGGCGCATCTCGGTGTTGTCGAGGCCGAGGAACAGCAGGCCCTGGCTCGGATACACGATCGACACGTCGACGCCGAATTCGTCGAGGCGCTCATACATCAGGCGTGGGATCATGCCTGTCGCGCGGTCATGCGTGTTACGGGCGGGGATGAGGTAAAAGGGCGGCCGCTTCGTCGCGGTGCGGCGGCGCTGCTCCCAGCTCATGTCGTACCAGCCCCAGGCCTTGCCGTCCTTCACCATGTCGACATAGCTATCAACCATGCCCTGGCCGCCGACACGCTTGATGTAGTCGATCAGGATGGGCTCGACCTCGATCAGGTGGCCGTCGCCATCGATCACGGGATGCCCAATTTTCGCCCTGACTTCTGCGGAAGGTGAGCGACCGCCGGTCTGCCTGCTGCGCGTCATTCGAGCATCCCCTTTGAAGGTGCGATCTTTTTGATCCTATGATCCGATCCGGCGCTCCTGCTGAGGCGCCTGTGTCGGTTCCGCACACGACTACTTGGACAGCACGCGTCGCACAAACGAGATTTGGTTTACGAATTTCATAGCGAGGCTAGGGGATGCAGATAGGCCGCCGGATGCCACCGCTGAACGCCCTTCGTGCATTCGAGGCGGCAGGCCGCCATTTGAGCTTCACCAAGGCGGCCGACGAGCTCTGCGTAACCCCCGCGGCGATCAGCCAGCAGGTAAAGACCCTCGAGGGTTATCTGGGCGTAAAGCTTCTGCGCCGCAAGGGCAGAGGTCTGGAGCTGACAGACAAGGGGCGCGCTTGTCTGCCTGAGGTGCATGAGGGATTTGACCGCCTTTCCGCAAGCATGGAACGACTGGCGCAACGCGATGCCGGCGAACTTCTGACTGTGAGCGTATCCCCCTGCTTTGGAAACATCTGGCTGGCGCCGCGACTGCCCCGCTTTCAGGCCATGTATCCCGATATCGACGTGCGCGTGCTCGCCATCATTCATCAGCTCGCCGCCGGCCGCGACAATTCCGACATCGCGATCCGATACATTCCAGGCCCCTTTCCTGCTTCAAAGGTGGAAGCCTTGATGCCGGAGCACGTGTTTCCGGTGTGCAGCCCCGAGCTCGCCGAGAGCAAGCCGCCTCTGCGAGTGCCGCACGATTTGCGCCACCACCGCTTGCTGCATGACGAGACGGCGCGCGCGATCGAAGGATTTCCGGATTGGCAGCGATGGCTGATGGCGGCGGGCGTGAAAGGCGTCGATTTGCAGCGCGGATCCCGCCTCACGCTCTCATCCATGGTCGTGCAGGCGGCGATCCGGGGCGAGGGCGTAGCCCTGGCGCGCAGCGTCCTGGTTGAAGACGATCTTGCCTCTGGCCGACTCGTGCGGCCATTCGCCTTCGACTACCCGCAATCGTTCAGCTACTACCTGGTGACCGCAGAGGCTGACTATCAGCAGAAGAAAATTCGTGCTTTCTGGAGCTGGATATTGGACGAGGCGCGTGCCGCCTCGGGCATCTAGGCCTCCCTTCGTCGTTTAGATTTTCTTCATTGTGCATGGCATGCGGCGTCTTCAGACTCCCCGCATCTTTTTGACAACCTGCGTGTTTTCAGTGAACTCGCAAGCCGGCTGAACGAACTTCTGCAAAACAGTCTGGGCCTGCGAGTTTGGGCATGTCGTGAAAATCTGAGATCTGTCCAGCCATGAAATGGTCCCTGGCGGCCATTCCTCGGCGCATGCACCGCTCGGCTCCAAACGATTTCTGGGAGGCAAGAATGAAACAAATTTCTCGCGCAGCTGCCGTTGTGGCCGTGCTGTCGGGTTTTTCCTTTTCGACGAGCTTTGCGCAAGCTCCCTCGGGCGAACCAATCGTCATTGGCGTGCCAATTCCCATCAGCGGTGGCAGCGCCGAAGTTGGTGAACGGTCCCGCCGCGGCGCTATTCTTGCCATGGAAGAGATCAACGCCAAGGGTGGCATTCTTGGCCGCCCCCTCAAGCTCGACATTCAGGACGACAAGTGCGACCCAGCGCAGGGCGTCAGCGCCGTTCGCAAGCTCATGTCGCAGCCGGAGGTTGCCGTCCTGCTGGGCGGCGCCTGCTCGTCGGTCGTGCTCGCCGCCATGCCCATAATCAAGGGCAACATCGCCTTCCTGACTTCGCAGGCGAGTTCTCCGGCGATTTCCAAGCAAGCGGGCGTGGGCGGCAACGAATGGATGTTCCGCACCAACCCGCCGGACGACTTCGCCGCCGCGACGATCGTCGAAGTGATGATCAAGGATCACAAGAAGACCAAGGTCGTCATCACGGCCCAGAATGACGAGTTCGGCCGCGGCGCCGCCGAAGGCTTCAAG
The DNA here is from genome assembly GCA_947473325.1 of Alphaproteobacteria bacterium. Taxonomy (GTDB): domain Bacteria; phylum Pseudomonadota; class Alphaproteobacteria; order SHVP01; family SHVP01; genus CANJEJ01. The sequence goes on from CANJEJ010000004.1 coordinate 46,764, forward strand.
AACGCCGTCGAGCAGCAGGGCGGAACAGTCCTCGGCATCGAATACTTCCCCGTTGCCGGCCCGTACGACTTCTCCAGCATCATCACCAAGTTCAAGGCGCGCTCGCCGGAAGCCGTGATCTTCGCCGGTACGATCGAAAGCGGCGTGCCTATGGTCAAGGAAATGGGCACACAGTCGATGAAGCTGCCAATCTATGGCCGCGGCCTGCCACTCGTGGAGGCCACTTTCAAGGCGATCGGACCAACGTTGGCGGACGGCATCCATGGCGCCGACCAGTGGTATGCAGAGGTCTCTGAGCCTAAGAGCCGAGAGTTCGCCCAGAAATATGAAAAGCGCTGGGGCGAGGCGCCGCGCTTCAACTCCTTCGCCATGTATGAGGCGCTCGACGTCGCCAAAGCAGCCATCACGTCCGCTGGTTCTACCGACCGTGCCAAGATCCGCGATGCCATCGCCAAGACGACCTATGTGTCGCTGACCGGCGTGCCGATGAAGTTCGACGCGAACAATCAGGCGCACAACAAGATCTATGTCGGCCGCGTCAACTGCAGCGGGGGCGATTGCAAGGTCACCGTGGTGGGCGACCGGATCCAGCCCTGAGCGCCAATCCTGAGTGAGTAAGTCGATGTCGGATCCTCTGGTCGAATCGCTGCGCATGCTGGCGCGCCAACCGGGTATTTCCCCCCTTGGCGACGACCTGGAGCGCGCCGCGGCTCTCTATCGCCACTTTGATGGCGCCATCGTAGACCTTCGGAAGGAAGCACAGGCCGTGCTCGAAGCCGAAACGCACGATTCCTCACGCACAACGAAGCCATGACTTCGCCCTGTGACCTGACGGCCGCCGCGCTGCTGGCGGCCTATCGCGCACGACAGCTTTCGCCCGTGGACGTCGTGCGTGCCTGCCTCGACCGGGCTGCCGCGCAGGACAAGCGGCTGAACGCCGTGCTCTGCCGGGCCGGCGAGATGGCCCTGCAGATCGCGCAACGCGCCGAGACACGCTGGAAGGACGGCAGCGCCGGACTGCTCGAAGGCATTCCCTTCGGCCTGAAGGACGTCATCGAAACTGGCGACATGCCGACCACCTATGGCACCAAGGGCTTGGTAGGGCCGCGACGCGACGCCGAGGTTGTGCGCCGCCTGAAGGCTGCCGGTGCCATTCCGCTGTTCAAGCTGCAGACCAACGAAATCGCCTTCGGCGCCGTGCAGAACCCGCACAACGGATCGGTCGCCAACCCGTGGAACGCTGCGCGAATGGCGGGCGGTTCCTCCTCCGGGTCGGGTGCCGCCGTCGCCGCCGGCTATGTGCCCCTCGCCCTCGGCACCGACACCGGCGGATCCGTCCGTTCGCCGTCGGCCTATTGCGGCATCACCGGCCTGAAGCCGACCTCTGGCCTCCTGCCCGTAAGCGGCATCAGCGCGGTGGCGCCCAACCTCGACGCCGTCGGCCCGATGGCCCGCAGCGCGGAAGACATTGGCCTCGCCATGGCGGCGCTGACTGCTACCGGGTCGGCGTCTGGTTCTTCCGCGGCAATCATCAGAACCACAGACAGCCTGAAGGGTATTCGCATCGGCGTCGTGGAAGGCTGGGCCTTCGATGTGCTCGAACCTGACGTCGACCGCCTGTCGCGGGCAGCCATTCAGGATCTCGCCCGCCTGGGGGCGCAGGTGTCCCCCGCTGCTGACACCCGCCTCGATCTTGCCTGGCAGGCAGGCTGGATCATCATGATCGCCGAATCGAGCGGCGAGTATGTCGACCACCTGCGTCACGGCGCCGCCGTCGACCCGTCGCTGCGTGTGCGGCTGTGGTCGGGCACGCTGATCAGCAGCACCGACTATCTGGCCGCGCGGCGCGTGCAGGATCGCCTGGTTGCCGGATTGCCAAACGTGTTTGCGCAGCACGACGTTTTGGTACTGCCGACCTCGGTCACGGCGGCGCCCGGCGTGGCAGCCACCGCCGTCAAGCTGAACGGCAAGGAATACCCACGCATCGACATCGCGACCCGGCTGACGATCGGAGCCAACGTGCTCGGCGTGCCCGCGCTCACCCTGCCCTGCGGGTTCGACCGCGACGGCCTGCCCGTCGGGCTGCAGTTCCTTGGCCCCCGGAACGGGGAAGCGAAGGTCATCGCCGTTGCGCAGGCCTACCAGGCTGCGACAGACTTCCACCAGCTACGCCCCGCAGCACACGCCTGATGCGCTTTCCTCAATGACGGTCCGGACGCCCTGCCTGGGCGCGGGACAAGAATACGGACGGCATGATTGAGTTCATCCAGCAGGTTCTGAACGGCGTCGGCCTTGGCGCGTCCTATGCGCTGCTCGCCGTCGGCCTCGCACTGCTTCTGGGCGTCGGCCGCGTAGGCAATTTCGCGCATGGTGACATTGCGATGCTCGGTGGCTATGCCCTGCAGATCATCGTCGCAGCGGGCTTCGCCTATTATTACGCCAGCATTGCCGCCGTCGTAGTTGCCGCAATCATCAGCTGGATCGCCTATCACGTGGTGTTTCGCTACCTGGTGCTGAGCAGAAACACCAACGTTGTCTTTGTCGGGTCCATGGCGCTCAGCGTCGCGATCGAGAGCGCCGCTCTGCTGCTGCTCGATGCCACGCCGCGGCAGGTGACAAGCCCGCTGGCGGGCTCGCCGCTGATCATGGGACCCTTCGTCATGAGTGGGCCGCGCTGGTTCTCGGTCGTGGTCGGTGGCGGTGTCGTCCTCGCGCTGGTCGCCTTCCTGCGCTACACCGATCTTGGCCGCAAGATCACGGCAGTGGGCGAGAACCGCGAAGCCGCCCAAGTGATCGGGATCAGCCCGGAACATGCGCTCGCCATGACCTTCGTGGTCGCAGGCCTGCTTGCCGGCGTGGCCGCCATCCTGCTGGTTCCCATCCTTGGCGTTTTCCCGGCCATGGGCATCCGCCTCATGCTGAAAGGCTTTGCCATCGTCATCATGGGCGGGATGAGTTCCATCCCCGGCGCCTTTGCGATGGCGATGCTGGTCGGCATCAGCGAAAGCCTGGCAGTTGGCTATGTCGCCTCCGACCTCGGCGACGGCGCCGTCTTCCTGCTGCTGATCGTATTCCTGCTGCTTCGGCCGACCGGGCTTGCCCGCTTGACGGCCCAGTCATGACTGACCTCGCGTCGGGGCGCGCGGGCACGGTGCAACCCACCTCGCCCACTAAGTGGCCGGTGCGGCTGGCCGTCGCGGTCGCGGCTCTGGGCTTTCCCTTTGTCGTTGCCAACGACTACCAGCTTCACGTCGGCATCTTCGCGCTGTTCGTCGTCGGCATCGGCATTGCCTATGACAGCTTTGTCGGCGCCACCGGCTACCGCTCCTTCGCCCATGCCGCCTTCCTGGCGGTTTCCGCCTACGCCACCGCCATCCTGTCGACTAACGGCATCGATGTCGGGCTGGCCTGGCTGGCCGGCGTCGTCGCCAGTGCGGTGACGGCGCTGGCGATCGGCGCGGTCGTCTTACGCCGGGTGCGCGGCTTCGTTTTCAGCATCGTGACGCTCGGCTTCGGTGTGATCGTCTATGTCGTCGCCAACGCCTGGGTGGAGGTGACGCGCGGGCCGCAGGGCATCTACCAGATCCCGTCGCTCAGCATCGGCACCTTCGGGCTCAACAGCCTGACGCGCTACTACTACGCGGTGCTGGTGCTGGCGATGCTCGTGCATATCGTCTCGCTGCTGTGGCTGCGTGGCGCGCGCGGCCGGCGCCTGCTCGCCATTCGCGAGAACGAAGACCTTGCCGAGGCCTGTGGCCTCAACGCCTATCTGGCCAAGCTCTCGGCCTTCGTCTTCAGCGCCGTTCTGATGGGCGTGATGGGTGGCTTCTATGCCCAGTACTACACGATCGTGACCCCCGATCTCGCCTGGCTGCAGTGGATCATGCTGCTGATGGCGATCGTCGTCATCGCCGGTCCCGGCCACCGCATCGGTGTGATCTGCGCCTCGCTCTTCCTGGTGATCGGACCGGAAATCCTGCGCGCGGGCCAGTCCTTCCGCGAGCTGCTGTCGGGCCTGCTCATGCTCATCACCGTGCTCGTCTCGCCGGAAGGCTGGACCCCCACCATCAAGCGTTACCTGGCGAGGCGCCGTGCTGCTGCACGCCGATAATGTTCGTGTCCGCTTCGGCGGCGTCACCGCCGTCGACGGCGCCAGCCTGCAGGTCGCGGCCGGGGAATTCCTTGGCCTGATCGGACCCAATGGGTCGGGCAAGACGACGCTGTTCAACAGCATCACCGGCGACCAGAAGGTCTCGGAAGGCCGCATCCACTTCAACGGTCAGGACGTGACCGGATGGGCCAAGTACAAGCGGGCGCGCGCTGGCCTCGCACGCACCTACCAGAACGTCCAGGTCTTCCCGGAAATGCTGGTGACGGAGAACCTGATCTTCGCGGCAGAGGCGCGCGGCCAGTCGCCGTCGCCCCAACGCGTCCGCGAGCTGGTCGATTTCCTGTCGCTGACGCATCTCGCCCATGAGCGGGCGGGCAACCTGTCCTATGGCCAGAAGAAACTACTCAGCATCGGCCTTGCGGTCATAAGCGACCCGCAGATCCTGTTGCTCGATGAGCCGATGGCGGCGGTCAATCCCGTCATGGTGGACCTGATCGCGGAGCGGTTGGACGCCCTCAACAAACTGGGCGTCACCATCGTGCTGGTTGAGCACAACCTTCCCATCGTGCTGAAGCATTGCAGCCGCGTGGCCGTGCTGAATTTCGGCCGCATCATCTACAACGGCCCGGCGACGGGTGTGCGAGCGGACGACGGTGTGGCCGAAGCCTATCTGGGTCGAGCCTACAGTCTGCCCGCCAAGGTGCCGTCATGACGGCCGTGGGCCTGCCTGCGCTCAAGGCCACGGGCATCCGCGCCAGCTATGGCGTCGGCGAGATCATTCGCGGCATCGATTTCGAGGTCGCCGCCGGCGAGGTGGTCGTGATCATCGGTCCGAACGGCGCCGGCAAGTCGACCTTCCTGCGCGCGCTCTACGGTCTCATCCAGACGACCGGCCTGGTGATGCTGGGCGGCCAGCGGATCGATGACGTGGCGGCAGACCGGCGGCTCGACCTCGGCCTTGCCTTCGTGCCGCAGGGCCGCTGCAATTTCGCCGGACTGACGGTGCTGCAGAACCTTGAGGCCGCCTTGCTGCGCCTGCCGCGCGCCAAACGGGCCGCCGCGCTGGAAAGCACGCTTGAGCTGTTCCCGCCGCTGCGCCGGCTGTTGCGCCGCCGCGCGGGAAACGCCAGCGGCGGCGAGCAGCAGCTTGTCGAGATGGCGATGGCGCTGGTGAGCCAGCCCAAGGTCGTGTTGCTGGACGAACCGACGCTCGGCCTGTCGCCCATCGCCAGCGAATTCGTCTTCGACACCATCAAGGCGCTGCGCAAGACCGGGACCGGCGTCGTTATCGTCGAACAGAACGCCCGCCAGGCGCTGGAGATCGGCGACCGCGCCTATGTCTTCGAACAGGGCGTCAGCCGCATCGTCGACCGTTGCGACCGGCTGCTGGGCGACCGGCGCATCCGCGAAGTCTTCCTTGGCGGCAGCGTCGACGACCTTCCCCTCACGACCGAGTCATAAGGGCGGCAGGCGATCGGCCTAGCGCGGAACAGCACGTCAAAGCGTTCCAGTGTTTTCCGTAACCGCGTCGGCCAGCACACGCCGCGCTTGCAGCGCTCGCAAATAGTCGGCCGCGCCTAGGAAGGCGCCGAAGGCAAAACGATGCCGCCTGAGCGAGCAAGCTCCTCTCGAAGAGACTTGAGCAATGCTTCCTTCGATAGCAGTCCCGGGATGGCAATCCTCGCGTCGATCACGAAGGTCGGCACCGACCCAATTCCCCATTGCTCCCGGGTCAGGCGCAGCAGACCCTCACATTCCTTCCGGTATGTGTCGTTATCGAGAGCTGACCTGAAGGATTGAGCGTCAAGGCCCAGCTCCTGGGCGCATCGGGTAAGAACTTCGGGTTTTCCAATATCCAGTTCGTCCTGAAAAAACGCCGTGAACATACGGTGGTTGTACTCGCGAGCCCTTCCCTGATCGCGTGCAAACAGCGCTCCTTCAAAGGCAAGACGAGTGTAGGGCTGAGGCGAAACGCGCGGGAGAACGATCTTGATGCCCATCCGCTCGGCGAGCGGGTAGACCGAGTTACGCCAGCCGTCCTGGAGATAATCGTCTTCTGGCTTGAGCGTGGGAGTGGGATGGGGTCTCAGCTCGAATGGCAGCCACTCGACCACCGCATCGCTACCGAGCTCCTTGATTGCCTCGTCGAGAGGGCCCTCGGCCAGAAAGCAGTAGGGGCAGACGTAATCCGAAACGACTTGAATCTTCATAGGCACTGTCACGCGTACCGCTCCCGGTCCTGTTCATGGGAAAGATAAAATGATCGCAGGCGGTGCGCCAGAGGGCACGATCCGCGTGGAGGTTCAGCAGCTTGTCGTGGCCCTGAGCACGATTGTGGTGCGACGCGAGTCGGATCAGCCTGGGAACCGCCAGACATGGATCGATCCCAATTGACACTCATGGGCTTCCTGGGACGCTTGGCAATCAGTGAGCTGCCGCCGCGCTGCGAGTCTGGGAACAAAATCGCGTAGCCTTTGGGGTATGATCCTCTTGTCCTGCCAGAGCCGACCTCACCGATGCTTCATACGAACACTGCTTACTTGCTGAAACGACCAGCTGACAGAGGGCTCAATCGTGCTGACCCTTTTTAGGCCCAAAGCATCCGGTCCGCCCCAAGGTTACAAATACTGGGCGTTTATCAGCTACAGCCATCGCGATTCGTCGTGGGGCGATTGGCTACACCGCAAGCTGGAGACTTTCGTCGTACCGGCCCAGATCATTGGGAAGGACATCAGCGCTGGTGTGCCGCGGCGTCTTTATCCAGTGTTTCGCGACCGCGAAGAACTACCAACGGCAGCGGCCCTCAGCTCCAACATCGAGACGGCGCTGCGTGAGTCGAAATATCTCATCGTCATCGGTTCACCGAATGCGGCACGTTCGCTCTGGGTCAACAATGAGATCGAGACCTTCAAACGACTTGGGGGTTCGGACCGAATCCTTTGTCTTGTCGTCGACGGAGAGCCGAATGCCTCGGCTGACCGTGCCGGCGAAGAGTGTTTTCCGCTCGCTCTGCGCTACCGCTATGACGCCGCGGGCCAGCGCACCGACGTGCGCAGCGAACCGCTGGCGGCGGATGCCCGTCCGGGCAAGGATGGCAAACGCAACGCGCTGTTGAAGATCATTGCCGGTGTACTCGGCATCGACTATGCGAAGCTCAAGGATCGTGAAGGTCGTCGCCGTGCAAGACAGCTGGCCGCAGTCGGCTCCCTTGTCGGCGCGGCCATTCTACTGTTCGCCGGGCAGCAATTTCTTGCCTACCGCAATCTTGCCGTCGAGCACGCCGCGACCGAGCGGGCGTTGCTGGAATCCGAACTCCGCCTCGCTGAAAGCCAGGTGGCGCGGGGTGGGATGCTGGAAGAACGCAATGACTACACCGGGGCGAAGAATGCCTATGCCCAGGCCTATGCCATACAGGCGCGTCATGCGGTGTCAGACCTGGCGGCGCGGCTCGGCTACCTTTCGGCGCAGGAACATCTGCCGGACCCGCTGCTGCGCTTCAGGGCTGACACGCCAGTTTCCGCGCTTGCCGTTGATGGTACAGGTTGCTGCCTGGTCACCGGACATGACGACGGCAGTATTGCGGTCTGGAAGACAGACGCCGGCCAGCCGCGCAGAACCCCTGTATCGACCGCCCCGATTGCGGGATTGGGGCTCATCGCAGGTTCGTCTCAGGCGGTTGTCGTCGATCGTCTCGGCCGCGTTGTAGTCGTCGATATCGACGCCGGTAGTAGTCGCGTGGCGAGCGATGGCGCACTCGGCACAGTGAGTGCGGTTGTCGTCATGCCGAACGGTCAGGTGCTTTTGGCCGTGACATTGCCGCCCGCCCCTTCGGCCGCCGACCCGAGCAAGCAGGAACCCCGCTCTCGGGTTATTCACTACGACGCTCTGACCCAGAACATAGTACGGGACTTCCTGTTTCCCGGACCGGTCCGCGCGCTGGCTCTAAGCCCTGACGGCACATCGATCTTTGTTGCCGACGAGATCGCAGTAGAAATCGTCTTTGACCCTGGCCCCGCTATTCGACGCCGTTTTGTCGGCAACAAGGCGAGCAAAGACTTTTCCAGCCATGGCTTCGTCTATCAGTTCCGCATCGACAGCATGGCGGTCTCGGCGGACGGCGGCACACTCGCGCTGGGCTATAGCGATGGCATCCTGGAGTTTTGGGATCTCAATACAGGCAAACAGACCTACGGCACGCGGGTGCTCGTTGGCAGCATCGGTACCCTTCACGATGGCAACGAGGGAAAAGCCTTTCTCTTCGGCGACAATGACGGTCGAGTGAGAGCGGTGGAACAAAAGAAGCGGCGCAACCTGCACCGTCACATTGCGCCAGTCGTTGCGCTGGCGCTGACGCCCGACGGCACCACGATCGTCAGCACGGATGGCCATGATATTGCGCTGTACAGTGGCGGTGACAGCGCCACATGGCTGCACCGGATCGGGCACGACGCTGGCATGATGCCGACCGCGGATTTCTCGCCCGACTCGCGTCTGATGGTTACCCACGAATTGCTTGATGAGACGATTCACGTTTGGAGTGTCGCCAGCCAAGTCCGGCTGGTTTCTATTGCTTTTGACGATACGGTGACGGCGGCGTACTTCGTCAGCGCTAACGAACTGTTAGTGGCATTGAGCAGCGGCAGGGTGTTTTTGTACGATCTCGTCAAGCGCCAGGAGACTAGCCGCCTGCGAGAAGCAGGTGGCTCAGAGATCGACGCCTTCACCCTCTCTAAGAATCGGCAGCGTTGGGCAGTCATGTCGGGCGCACAGGTCACCGTCGCTGATGTGCACGGTAAGAATCAGACCCATCTGCCCGTCGCCGTCAGCAAGCAAGGGGCTGTCCTGACATTGTCGCACGACGGCTCACGCATCGCCGTCGCCGCTGCTGGCCAAGTGACGGTTTGGACGGCTGCCGATCGTCGTCGCTTGCAGCAAATCGATCTCCCTCCGGGCCAAGCCATCGGTGCGATGGTACTAAGTGACGACGACACCATGCTGGTGACGGCACATGAGGACGCTCGCCTCAGAGTCTGGGACATTCCCAGTGGTCGCATGGTGCGCACGATCCGCGGTCATGAAGGCGGTCTTGTGACCGCACTTGCGTTGATGCCGGACAATCGGACCGTCATTTCTGGCGGGTTCAACGGCGATCTCCGTTTCTGGGAAATCGGCGAAGGCAATGAACTGCACAAGGTAGACGTCGGTCCGCCGATTCGGAAACTGACGGTTTCGCCGACGGGTGTCCTTGCCTTAGGCGTCTTCGGTGACTCTAACGTCTATGGCGAGATCGATCTCGTCCTGCTCGACAGTACGCCCGGTCGAACCTTAATCGAAGCATCCGGTTCGTTCAGCCGCGGACCGCAGGCTATTGCAACGCGTAAGCAAGCCTTCGTGAGCATGGCCGATTGGTACCGGACGCGCGGCCGTTGTCCTGAGGCGATCAGACTTTACGATCTTGCCTGGCAAGTGGACCGGCGATTCCCGGGCGAGCCAGATGGCATGATCGATTGCCTGACCAAGACTGACAATGAAGCAAGGGCATTGTCCGTGCTTGAGACGATTGCTGCGAACGGCGCGGAGCGGGACAACGACATCGCCGCTCGGCTTTGGCTTCGATATCTTGAGGCAAGGTGAGCGCCGTCTGCGAGACTTCCGGAAGATTGCACTGGTGTCAGTGACGGCCGCGGGCAGGGGGTCGAAATCTCTACAGCTTTTCGACTCCTAGACCGTCCCCCAATCTCCGGTGTGCTCCCGCGAAATTGGGGGTGGGGGGGGTTCGGAAGGTAAGGGGTTCGGAAGGCCCGGTGTGCACGCCGTGCACACAAGCCAGACACGCAAGCCGCCCATCCGTTGTGTTGAATTTTCTTATGCCGCAATGGTTTCGCGGTGGAATAGCAACAGCGACAACGCCCGCCGAGCAACCAGAGCTGCTGTAGATGAACCTCTCACCCTCTCTTCTAGGATAAGACGTTGTCAGTGTAGCCAAAGACAGCTGAAACCATTGATTCCACGAGATCTGTTGGTCACGAAGAACTTGCAACAGCGATGGCACCATCGCCACGCCACCGCTGGTGGGCGCGAAAGCAACCGATCAGCTAGTTGTTCTCGTCGGTGTCGGTGGACGGCTTGGGAGAGACCGTTTTTGGGGCCGGCGGCGGATCTATCGGCAGCGCATCCAGGGGCAGGCAGGCCGCCCGCGATTTGGTGCCGGCAAAGGTGAGGGGGTGGCCGGACGGCGTGGCGCCGGAAACACGGCGGAGGGACTGACTCCAGACCCCGTTGGCCCAACGGCTCCCCCGATAGATCTGAGTCAAACCCTGATCGTTCTCGCTGTTGGACACCGCCAACGCCGCGGCGTCCCTGATCGAGCGACTCACCTTGCCGTCCCGTGTAACGACCAACAGGCCGTGACGCCTAAGATTTGCATGGGCCCAGCGATTGCCATTGAGAGCCGCCACGATGACTTCGCCAACAGTCAGGGTTTGTCTCCTCGTGACCTTCACCGTGCCTTGCTTTTCTTCATACTCGACAACGATGCGGCTACTGCAGAGATGGTTCAGGCATTGCTCGGGATCACCCTCCCCGTCGGCGCCTGTCACATCCTCGACCGCGAAGAGTCGCACCACGGTCTCGGCGTCGGATGCCGTCGCGACTTTGTCAGAGTAGAAGATCTCGGCCGCGCCGAGCAGTGGTGCCATTCGGTCGATTGAGCGGGGGCTGTGCCCCGCTTCGGCGAGAACCATCTCATAGAGGTCGATGTTTGCCTGGAGGCGGCCATCAGCAGCGGCATCAAGAACACGACGCATAAAACGCGGGCCGAGGTCTGAGAAGTCGCGAAGGCGCTCTCTATGAGCGCGGCCGATGGGCTCGCCACTCTCATCCGATCCGGTGGGCAGCGGTAGAAGCTCGAGCTTGTAGAAGCGACTTTGATCTTGCGGTCGCAGGGTCACATGCAGAATGGACGTGATGCAGATGATGGCGTTGACTGGCCACTGCGTGGCGACACCGCCGGCGCTTCCCCGCCCCACCGGCGCCTGGTCGGCGGTCGAAGCGAGACGAGAGAGGTCATAGACGTCGCGGGCCCGCCCCTGACGATCGGTTTCCAGCTCATCAATCAGCACCGCGCGGGCGCCAGAACCCAATTGCTGACGGATGCCGGCCTCCGTCGGTGCCGAGAGGCAAAGGGCGGTGCTGCCCAGCAGTTTCTTGAGTAGTCCATCAAGCGTGCTCTTGCCGCTGCCGCTGCGCCCTGTCACGAGCAAATGCGGCCGCCACGAAAGCAAGCCCGGGATCATTGCGCAGGCAATCCAACCCAGAAGGATCCGGGGTGCGGTGAGAGGCGCTGCCCAGACCCAACTCTCGACGAAATTCAGCAGGTCTTGCGCTTGCGCTAGCGTCGCAGCTTCGTTAGCCGGCCGCGTCACCGGGATGCTGCGCGGATAGACATAACCGCCGAGCAGGAAGCCGGGTTCGCGCCACGTCTTGTCCACCAACACCGCATCGCCACAATGAACAATCAGGGTGCGCCGTCCTGCAGTCTCCGGACCCCGCCACACGCCAACGTCCCGGATCTGCCGAGGCGGGTCAAAACTGCCTGCCGCCGCCGCTTCATGGATTAGGAAGTCCCGGGCCTTGTCGGGCACCCAACCGACTACAGAACCTTCCTTGTATTTCGGGAAAGTTTTGCGCAGCCACTCGACGTCACCATCGAAGAGACCTGAAATTTCGTGCGCCGTGAAGTCCCGCGCCTTCAACTTCCTCAGTTGCCCATCCTTCTGGATGAAATGATAGGCGCCCTCGCTGTCCTTCCCGATCGGTGTGATCGGTATGCCATCATGCGGCAAACCATCACCTTCATTCCTGTGGCCTCTGTGCGCGTTGTCCTTCGACCTGTGCGCGCTGCCGCCGACATGTGACTCCCCACCGCCGTCACCACCGGATGTTTGCTCGCCGACATGCGAGGCCTGCTCGTCTTGATTTCCCATGATTTCCCGATGGGGATCTGCACTGCGGTCCTCAGCGGCCACGATGGCGCGGCTCCCACCTGCGGAGGTGCGTGGTTCGTTTGCGTGCTCCGACGGGGCCGGCACGTGCAGCTCAGCTTTCTGGATGAGGTCCCTGATTCGCTGTTCCCCCACTCGGGATTCCGATGAGGCGTCCGCGCTTCGTCGTTTCGATGCCATGACGGTACCCGGTCGCGAGTCGCGCCAAGCGGAATCCAAAGCGTACTCAGTCGCGCGCTGCGGCCATGATCCACAAGTCTGATGATTCCGGGAATTGTGATGTTGGTTCCTATTCATTCCCTGTTGTTCCGCAAGATCGATGGCTAATATGGCCACCGGTGGGACCAGTCGACCGCTGAACTGAGATCAGCGATGTTTCGAAGGTTCTTGCCATGACCCATTCCTCACCAAGTGCATTTAACGCAGCGGGGGCACCACCAGCCGAAGGCGGCGAATACATCAACACGACCTCCGCCTGGTTGGCAGCCGAGCTGGAGCGATATCACCAAGCCCACGTAGCGGGTCATCTTGGAGCCGCACCCTCCGCCTTACTGTTTTGTCGTGATTACAAGCTGCCGATCCCTATGTGGGTTGCCCGCCACTGCTACCTCCACATTGTCAGCCAGGGAAAAGCGGGCAAACGTTTCGGCCGCACCGGCGGCGTGGTCGGTCAAGCGCGGCAGCAGGTCGTTGCGCATCTGCGATGGGACACCGTGATCCGGTTGCGCGAATTGCAGGGCCTCCTGCGCGTGTGGATTGAGCGCTACGGCGATGTCGTACCGCCCAGACGATTGGCCCGGTGGCGTGCGAGTCGTGCCAGGCTCGGGCAGAGTTGGGAGCGGGTCTTCATCTGCGCTCCGGTCCTGCTTCGTGGGGCCGCCGCTCACGGCTCACCAGCGACAATCCAGGAAAGTTACGAGCGCGTGAAAAACGCCTATCGAAGTGACGAGGTCGACCCGTTGGTTTGGCTACCGGCCGGGCCCTTTCTTGAGGATCTTGGTCTCATGGAAATGGTCGGGTTGCGCGACCAGAAACTCAACGAGTTGTTCCCCCCAGTTTTTGGATAGGCAATCTGCCACGCTCCATCTCCGCGCATCGTGAGGTGTGGAGATGGCCAAAGTAGACGAGCCGCTTGAGCGGTTGGGTACGAAGGAAGTTGCCGCGTATTTGGGACTCGCGTCCTCCACGTTGAGAAAGTGGCGCATGACGGGCGATGGCCCGCCGTTCCACCGTCTGGGCAAGCGCCTGATCTTCTACAAGCTGGCCGATCTGGAAGCCTGGCTAGAGGAATGCAGCCGCCAGCGCCCTCCGGGCTATAACCTGCAGGGTGCGACGGGGCATGAGTAACGGGCTCGCCCCCGATCTGCTCACGCCCACCGAGCGCATCGCCGAGTTGGGCGCCCTGCTGGCCGCCGGCCTCATCCGTCTCCACGCTTCCCAGTCAAGTCGAACATCTGCCGTGTCCCGAGACAGTTCGGTGGACTGTGCCGCCGACCAGAGCGTCGATGCGACCGCCCTCAACGAGACGGAGGAAGACGCATGACAGACAGCGTGCTGGCCCGCCTGGCGGCCCTCAAGACCACGCCCACGGCCGAGCTCAAGAAACAGTGGCAGGCTCTCTTCGAGACGCCCCCGCCCCGCTACAACCGCCGTTTCCTCGAGAACCGCCTCGCCTACCGGATTCAGGAGCTGGCCTATGGCGGGCTCAAGCCTGAGACTCTCAAGACCCTGGCGACGCTCGCCGTACAGCTCGAGGCGAAGACGCCCGCAGGGCGTGCGAAGCCCGATTCCGACATGCCGGTCGAAGGCACCCAGCTCCTGCGTGAGTGGGGCGGCGTCATGCACCGGGTGACCGTGCTTCGCAACGGTTTTGAGTGGGAAGGCCGGTCCTACAAGTCCCTGTCGATTATCGCGCGGACCATCACGGGCACCCAGTGGAACGGCCCTGCCTTCTTCGGCCTACGCCGCAAACCCCGGAGCGCCGAATGACCACGCCCGCCCGGCGGCTCCGTTGTGCCGTCTACACGCGCAAGAGTTCCGAAGAAGGATTGGATCAGGCCTTCAACTCGCTCGACGCCCAGCGCGAGGCCTGTGCCGCCTATATCGCCAGCCAGAAGGGCGAAGGCTGGTCCCTGGTGATGGACCCCTATGACGATGGCGGTGTCTCTGGCGCCACCCTGGAGCGCCCCGCGCTCAAGCGCCTGCTGGCCGATATCGAGGCTAGTCGCGTCGATATGGTGGTGGTCTACAAGATCGACCGCCTCTCCCGCTCCCTGATGGACTTCGCCCGGCTGGTCGAGGTCTTCGACCGCCAGCAGGTAACCTTCGTGTCGGTGACGCAGGCCTTCAACACCACGACCAGCATGGGCCGGCTCACCCTCAACGTGTTGCTCAGCTTCGCCCAGTTCGAGCGCGAGGTCATCGGCGAGCGCATCCGCGACAAGTTCGCCGCTTCACGCAAGCGCGGCATGTGGATGGGTGGCACGGTGCCCTTCGGCTACCGGGTGGAGGCCCGCAAGCTGGTCATCCGCGAGGATGAGGCCGCCATCGTGCACAAGGTCTATGACCGCTTCCTCAAGCTGGGCTCGGCCACCCTGCTGGCGCAGGAGCTGGCGAAGCAGGGGGTCTGCATGCGCCGCGGCGGACCCATCGACAAGGGCGCAATTTACAAGCTGCTGCACAACCCGGTCTATGTCGGGGAGGCGGTTCACAAGGGCGTCAGTTACCCGGGCGAGCACGAGGCCATTGTCAGCCGGGCCCAGTGGGACAAGGTGCGGGCGGTCCTGGCCGAGAACCCCAACCTTCGGGCGGGGCGGGTCCGGGCCAAGACGCCCTTCCTGCTGAAGGGCCTGATCTTCGGCCCCACTGGCGAGGCGATGTCGCCGAGCCATACCAGGCGGGGCAGCAAACTGTACCGGTATTACGTCAGCCAAGCGGTGCTGCGGCGCGGCAAGGATGCCTGCCCGTTGGGGCGGGTGCCGGCGGCGCTGATCGAGGGTGCGGTCATCGGCCAGCTGCGGGCGCTGCTGAAGCAGCCGGAGGTCATCGTCAGCACCTGGCGGGCCACGCGGGGGCAGGTCGAGCACTTCAGCGAGCAGCAGGTGACCGAGGCCCTCACCAGACTGGACCCGTTATGGGAGCATCTCTTTCCGGCCGAGCAGGCGCGCATCGTGCAGCTGCTGGTCGAGCGGGTCGATGTGCAGGAGACGGCCATCGAGATCCGGCTGCGCACGGCCGGGCTGGCATCGGTGGTGGAAGAGCTCTCGCAGTTGCGGGGTACCAACGACGTCGGGGCAGCGGCGAAGCCCCAGGCCGGCCGGCGCCGCCGGACAGAAAACGACCCACGGCGAGAGGCTGCGTGATGAGCACGGCGGTCCGCCGAACCTCCGACACCCTGGTCGTGCGTGTGCCGATGACGTTCCGGAAGCGCGGCGGGCGGCGGATGGTCATCCTGCCCGACGGTGCAGAAGCCTTCGAGCCGACCGCCGCGCGCCCACAGCCGGTGAGTGCAAGTCTCAAGGCCATGGTGAAGGCGTTCCGCTGGCGGCACCTGCTGGAGACCGGGGTGTATGCGGAGATTGATGACATTGCTGAGGCCGAGGGTGTGAACCCCTCCTATGCCAGCCGGATCTTCCGACTCACGCTGCTGGCACCAGACATCGTCGAGGCGATTGTTGAGAACCGGCAGCCGGAGGCGCTCACGCTGGCGAAACTGCTCGCGCCGTCACCGGTGAAATGGAGCCTCCAACTCCAGCACTTCAACCTGCTGAGGGACGCGCGAACGGTTGACGTGCCTGAAATGGCGTTAGGGAACGCTTCTGAATCAAGCACTTGAGAAGCTAATGCTCCAGCCTCCTCCATTGCATCGCTATATCGGTTGACACCTACGAAGTTTCCGCCTCTACCCTTGGTAGCATCAACGAGACGAGCTACCGGGCAACGTGACGACCGATTACCACGCGAAATATTTTGCCTACGAGCTGACCAGAAGGCACGCGCCCGGAAGTGGCGACAAACTTGCGGGTGCAGTCGCCGGCGCGCAGGTGGACCTGAACCCGCACCAGGTCGATGCTGCGCTTTTCGCCTTTTCCTCCCCGCTCTCCAAGGGCGCACTTCTGGCCGACGAGGTAGGCCTAGGAAAGACGATCGAAGCTGGTCTCGTCATTTCACAGCGGTGGGCGGAACGAAAACACTGCGTCCTGATCATCACGCCCTCGAACCTCCGAAAGCAGTGGCACCAAGAACTTAGCGAGAAGTTCTTCCTTCCATGCGTGATTCTGGAGTCGCGTTCCTACAACGAGGCAATCAAGTCGGGACGCTTTCGTCCGTTCGACGTAAAGGACACCGTTGTCATTTGCTCCTATCAGTTTGCGCGGAACAAGGCGGCCGATGTGCAGGCCATGCCGTGGGACCTCGTCGTTATTGATGAGGCGCATCGGCTCCGCAATGTTTACAAGCCGGGAAACGTCATCGCGAATACGCTGAAGCAGGCGCTCGCGCAGAAGCAGAAGCTGCTCCTGACGGCGACGCCGCTGCAGAACTCCCTGCTGGAGCTATTTGGCCTCGTAAGCTTTATCGACGAACACACATTCGGCGATCTCAAGAGCTTCCGCGAGCAATTCGCCAACCTCGCGCAGGATCGCGTGTTCCATGTTCTCAAAGAGCGGCTGAAACCGCTCTGCCATCGCACCTTGCGTCGGCAGGTCACCGCCTACGTCCCCTACACGCGGCGCCTGGCGCTCGTTGAGGAGTTCACGCCAACCGATGGCGAGGATCGGCTGTACGAGCTCGTGTCGGAGTATCTGCGGCGGGACAACCTGCAAGCCCTCCCGGCCAGCCAGCGCTCCCTGATGACGCTCGTTCTTCGGAAGCTGCTCGCGTCCTCAACCTTCGCCATCGCCGGGGCGCTGTCGTCCATCTCGCGGCGGATGCAGGCCAAGCTCAAGAAGCACGAGGTCGATGCGCCGCTAGAGGATGATCTCGGCCAAGACTATGAGAGCCTCGATGCCACGGCCGAGGAGTGGACCGAGGACGAGGAGCTTGAACCCCTGACGGACGCAGATCGCAAGGCGATCGAGTCCGAAATCGCTGATCTGAACGAGTTCGCTCGGCTCGCCACGTCGATCGACCACAATGCCAAGGGGAAGGCGCTGCTGAAGGCGTTAGGTGTGGCTTTCGCGAAGGCCGAGGAACTTGGCGCCGAACCAAAAGCAATCATCTTCACCGAGTCACGAAAGACACAGGCCTATCTGCTACGGGTCCTCGCCGACAGCCCCTACGCCGACGGCGTTGTACTGTTCAACGGCACGAACACTGACGACCGCTCGAAACAAATTTACGCCCGATGGATCGAGCGTCATCAAGGCTCGGATCGCGTCAGCGGGTCGAAGACGGCCGACATGCGATCGGCCCTGGTGGACTATTTCCGCGAGGAAGGCCGCATCATGATCGCGACCGAGGCTGGCGCCGAGGGGATTAATCTTCAGTTCTGCTCTCTGGTCGTGAACTACGACCTCCCTTGGAACCCGCAGCGCATCGAGCAGCGAATTGGCCGGTGTCATCGCTACGGCCAGAAGCACGACGTGGTGGTCGTCAACTTCCTCAATCGCAAGAACGAAGCCGATCAGCGCGTTTATCAGCTTCTGTCTGAGAAGTTCAAACTCTTCGAAGGTGTGTTCGGAGCGAGCGATGAAGTGCTGGGCGCCATCGAGTCCGGCGTGGACTTCGAAAAGCGGATCAGCGCCATCTATCAGCAATGCCGACAAACGGAAGAGATCAAGACAGCCTTCGATAAGCTCCAGTTGGAGCTCAGCCTCGAGATCAACGAGGCGATGAGCGAGACCCGGCAAAAGCTGCTGGAGAACTTCGACGACGAAGTCCGCGAGAAACTCAAGATTCGGGACGAGGATGCCAAGGTCTACCTCGACCGCTTCGAGCAGCTGCTCATGCGCCTCACCCGGCATGAGCTGAACGACAGCGCCGAGTTCCTAAACGTGTCGTCCTTCCGCTTGAAGTCGAAACCGCCTTGGGCCGACGGCCGGGCCGTTCCGCTCGGCCTCTACGAGTTGCCGCGCCGTTCTGGCGAAGCCCACCTTTACCGGCTGAGCCACCCCCTGGGCGAAGCCATCGTCGAACGGGCCAAGGCGCGAGAGCTTGCCGTTGCGGAGCTGATCTTCGAATACAGCAAACATACTGGCAAGGTGAGCGCGCTTGAGCCTCTCAATGGCAAGACCGGGTGGCTCACCGCAGCCATGGTCACCATCGAAGCCCTCGACCAGGCCGAAGATCATCTCCTCTTGTCCGGCTTGTCGGATGCCGGCGAGCCGTTGAGCGACGACGCCGCGTTACGCCTACTGACGCTGGCGGGACACGTTGGGGCAGCGGCAGCGCCGCCAGTTGATATGATCGATCGGCTAAAAGGAGATCTCCACCTCCGGCAGCAGGTCATCCAGCGCTCGATCTCGGAGCGCAATGCACGCTTCTTCGAAGCCGAGGCGGACAAGCTCGACGGCTGGGCGGATGATCTCAAAGTCGGCCTCGAACGTGAAATCAAGGAAATCGACAGGCTGATCAAGGAAGCACGCCGCGCCGCCACGGCGGCGCTCACACTTGAGGAGAAGCTCGCCGGTCAGAAGGCAGTCAAGGCATTGGAGGCCGACCGCAGCACCAAGCGCCGAACACTTTTCGAGGCGCAAGATCGCATCGACGCTGACCGCGCCAAACTAATCGCCGACATTGAAGGCAAATTGGACCAGAAGATTTCCGAGGAGCACCTCTTCACTATTCGATGGAGGGTCGTCTGATGGTTGACCGTCCCGTAGAGATATTGGCGCTCCCCCCGAAGCTCCATGCATTGTTCGATGCCACCGTTCCGAAGAAGACGAACGGGGACGCGAACCAAAACGAACGCGACTTTTTGAGCCGCGCTTTATCCTCTTACGCAATTCACAAGTTGACAGATGCGGACATTGCACAGTCCGCTGCATCGCTCGTCGACGGCGGAGGGGACGGCGGTATAGATGGGGTTTTTTTCTCTGCAACCACGGATACCCTCTGGCTTGTTCAAAGCAAATACATTCACTCCGGAGTCGGCGAGCCCGATCTCGGCGAGGTGACCAAGTTCAAAGCCGGTGTCGAATTTCTGTTGGAAGGCAGGTTCGAGGCCTTCGCGGATAGCAAAGCCTGGCAAGCGATCATGCCTCAGATCGAGGCTGCCCTGAAGAATTCGTCGCACGTCCGTGCCGTGCTTTGCTATTCGGGCCTGGGCCTGGTTTCCGAGGATCGGAAGCGTCTATTCGAATCACTTCGGGCCAAAGTGTCGAAGGATGCAAACGACGATTACTTCGGATTTCAATCCATCAATCTCACCACGCTCAACGATTGGATTACGGGCGGCGGAGACCCCCGCGGCGTGGAATCTGTCGAGCTGGAGCTTCTCCGGCCTGGGCTTGTTACAGAGCCCCATGAGACCATCTATGGTTTGGTTTCGCTCGATGCGCTCGACGCTTTGCACAGGAAACATGGAAAGAAGCTTGTCGCCGCAAATCTACGCGGCTTCAAGGGGCGCACGGATGTAAACGACGAGATTCAAAAGACGGTCAGCGATGAAGCTGATTTGTTTTTCTACCTGAACAACGGCCTGACAGCCTACTGCGATAGGCTTGAAATAAATAACATTGATCGCGCCAACGCCGAAAGGAAGCGCCTGACCGCCAAGGGCTTCGCGATCATCAATGGCGCGCAGACGCTGGGCTCCATCGTGAAGAGTTTTGACGGTAAGCCGCTCGAAAGGCAGCCCAAGGGCTACGCTTTCATCAAGATTATTTCGTTGGAGAAGTGCGAAGATGACCGCGCGTTTGCGGATCGTATCTCCCGCACGGCCAACTTCCAGAATCATGTGGAGCTCAGAGACTTCGCCGCCGCTTATGAATTCCATCAAGAAGTTTCGAGGGCGCTTTCAGTGAATGGGGTGGGCTACCACTACAAAACTGATGAGGACACGCCCCCGAATGACGCTTCCAACTTCGATATGGAAGAAGCGCTGACAGCGTGCGCCTGTCTTCAGAATACAGCCGACTGCGACTTTATCACCCGCGTTGCGGCGAACCGCGACTCGCTTCGCTCTTTGGAAATGGTCTTTCCGGCCGGCGAGGTTCTGCGAAGCCGCCACGAGCGAGTCTTTCCTCACAGCCTGTCCGCCCGTTCGGTATGGCGCGCGGTTCAGGTGCAGCGGATCGCACTGGACGCCATGAAGGGCGCGGCCGGCGCGGCAACCGGAGCAACCAAGTCGTTCTATACGAATGCGCGTTGGGTCGTACTCGCAGGGCTGTTCAACCGCCTCAAGCCGCAGAATGGAGAGGCTCTTGCGGTGACGGCTAAAGAGCAAGCCGACGTTTCGGCCGCCACCGCAGAATATGCAGAGAAGCTGCTGGCTCTGAGTGTGGCTAAGGGGTTTGCGAGCTACGAACAGCAGCCAGGGGGAATTCAGGTTCTGAAGTCCACTCGCGACTTTCAGTCCGTGTTTAAGACACAAGGCGATTGCCAAACCCTGTTCGGCGCGCTCAAGGCGGAAATTTGGAAAGCAGAGTATCCCGCGCAACCACAGATGGGGGCGCAGTGAGGCAGAAATGACAAAGAAGAAAAAACTCGAACTGACGTGGGTGGGCAAGGAAAACCTGCCGCGCCTGGAGCCGCGCATCCTGCTCGAAGAGTCCGAGAGGTCGTATCATGCCGCGCATCGGGTCGGCGACGAAGACATCTTCGACAATCGGCTGATCTTTGGCGACAACCTGCTCGCACTGAAGGCGCTGGAGCAGGAATTTTCTGGCCAGATCAAATGTGTCTACATTGATCCACCTTTCAATACCGGAGCAATGTTTGAGCATTACGACGATGGATTGGAGCATTCTCTATGGCTGCAGCAAATGAGCGATCGGCTTTCCATTCTGCAAAGATTGCTACACAGAAGCGGCGTCATTTGGATTCATATTGATGATAAGGAAGTAGCATACCTGCGAGTTGTCTGTGACGAGATTTTCGGGCGTCGTAATTTTTTGAATATGATCGTCGTTAAGACATCCGATCCTTCTGGACATAAAACGGTTAACCCATCTCCCTATTCTCAAACAGAATACATTTTGATGTATGCGAAGGAGCGCGCCGAATTTCAATACGAACAAAGATATGTCGAGTCCACTTACGACCCAGGATACAACCGCTTCATTATAAATCGTGAGCGCCCTTACGATGAGTGGAAAGTGGTTGGACTAAATGAGCGTGTCGCCAAAAAACTAGGTTTTGACGATACTCGATCCGCCCGCAAGAATTTGGGGCGCGTTGGGTTCGATGCACAGGTCGCCCAGTTCGCGCTGGAAAACTCCTCCGCTGTGTTTCAGCCAACAGCCATCAGCAATGCGGCAGGAAAGTCCATCGTTGAAGTTCGCGATAAATCTGCAAATTCGCCCGACAAGGTCTTTCACATCGCAAGAGACCAGTATGAAGACATTTACGTTCTAAACGGTCGGCAGGTATATTTTTATTCTTCGAAGGTGAGAGAAATTGACGGGGAGATGGTACCCGCCAAGCCATTGACCAATCTATGGACCGATATTCCGTGGAATGGCATCGCTCGTGAGGGAGCAGTTGAGTTTAGGAATGGCAAGAAGCCTGAACGGCTCATTCAAAGATGCATTGAATTGTCCAGTGACCCTGGGGATTGGGTTCTAGATTCCTTCGCCGGTTCGGGAACAACGGGGGCTGTCGCTCACAAAATGGGGCGTCGCTGGATCATGGTCGAGCTTCGTGAGCACTGCCACACGCACATCATCCCACGCCTGAAGAAGGTCATTGACGGCGAAGACAGGGGCGGTGTGACCGACGCGGTCGGCTGGCAGGGTGGCGGCGGCTTCCGTTACTTCAAGCTGGCGCCGTCGCTACTTGAAACCGACAAGTGGGGCCGGGATGTCATCAGCAAGGCCTATAACGCCGAGATGCTGGCTGAAGCACTGTGCAAGATCGAGGGGTTCGCCTATGCCCCCAGCGATGCGGTCTATTGGCAGCATGGCCATTCCACGGAACGCGATTTCATCTATGTGACGACCCAGACGCTCGGCGTCGAGCAACTCCAGCAATTGAGCGAGGAGGTCGGTTCCGAACGCTCGTTGCTCGTGCTGTGTTCCGCCTTTCGAGGCAACACGGACAGGTGGCCGAACCTCACGGTCAAGAAGATCCCGAACCACATCCGGTCGCGCTGCGAGTGGGGCCACGACGACTACAGCCTGAACGTCGAGAACCTGCCTAAGGCGCCTCCGATGCCGGAGCTCGAGGCGACATCCACGGCGAAAGCCGGTTCGGGGCAGCCGGACCTGTTCGGCGCGAAGAATGGGGGCAGCCGATGAACCGCCATGTGAATGCAATCGCCGGCCGCCTGAGCCTTCGCCCGCCGCAGCGTCAGTCTCTCGAAATCCTGGATCGGATTACCGAGATCGCGCCACCGACGAAGGGCGCGGACCTTGAGGCCGCGCTCGCCGCGATCCGCAGCGAGTTTCCGACCGTCACCGACTTCGAGCGGGAGTTCCCCAGCCTATGCTTCGCGCTGGCGACGGGCGTCGGCAAGACAAGGTTGATGGGCGCCTTCATCAGCTATCTCCATCTGGCTCATGGGCTGAACAACTTCTTCGTCCTGGCGCCGAACCTAACCATCTACAACAAGCTGATCACCGACTTCACGCCGAACACGCCCAAATACGTGCTGAAGGGCATCTCCGAGTTCGCGGTCTCGCCCCCTGTTATCACGACCGGCGAAAACTACGAGCGCCAGATCGCCAGCGGCGGGCAGCTGTTCCCGACGACGATCAACATCTTCAACATCTCGAAAATCAATTCCGAGGTGCGCGGCGGGCGCGCCCCGCGTATCCGCAGTTTCCGGGAAGAAATCGGCGAGAGCTATTTTGACTACCTGGCCGGGCTCAATGATCTCGTGCTCATCATGGATGAGTCTCACCGTTATCGGGCATCGGCAGGCATTCGCGCGATCAACGAGCTGAAGCCGGTTCTCGGCCTGGAACTGACCGCCACACCCTTCGTCGAAACGAACCGGGGACCGGCGCCTTTCAAGAACGTCATCTTCGACTACCCCCTTGCACGCGCAATGGCCGACGGCTTCGTGAAAGAGCCGGCCGTCGTCACACGGAAGAACTTCAATCCGGCCGGCATGTCGGTCGAAGAGATCGAGCGTCTGAAACTGGAGGATGGCATTCGATTGCACGAAAGCGTCAAGGTCGAACTAGAAACTTATGCCCGCGAAACGATGAACCCCATCGTTAAGCCGTTCCTGCTCGTGATCGCCCGCGACACGACGCACGCAAGCCAGCTGATGCAGTTGATCCGGTCGGAAGCCTTCTTCGAAGGTCGCTACGCGGCGAAGGTCATCCAGGTCGACTCCAGTAGGACCGGGGCCGAGGAAGACGAGATGGTCGAGAAGCTGCTCAGGGTCGAGCACACCGACGAACCCACCGAGATCGTCATCCACGTCAACATGCTGAAGGAAGGCTGGGACGTCACCAACCTGTACA
>CANJEJ010000005.1 GCA_947473325.1 Alphaproteobacteria bacterium
ACCAGTGGCACGCCGTCCCGGTCCTGGCGCCGGCGATAGAACACCTGGCCGAAGGGCGTGTCGGCATAGCCGCGGACGATACGGCCGGGGATCGGCGCCGGATTCGGGATGGGCGCCAGCGGCTTCACACCACGATGAGGTTCGAACAGGGCCGCGATGCGGTCGAGCCAGGCATCGTGGTCCGGCCCCAGCCGCTCGATCCGCGACGTCGCAGGCAGCGGCGGCAGCTTGTCGAGATGGGTGAAGAGCTGGTCGCTGGAGCGGGAGATATAGGTCGCCGGAATCGGCAGCGCGGCGATGTCGGGGATGTAGTCGTAGCGGATCGCCGCCTTGGGCCCGCTGGAATACCAGGCGCCGGCGCGCACGATGTCCATGAACACGTCATGGATCTCGGCCACCGGCGGCACGTCCATGTCGAGCCGGTTGGCGAGCGCGTATTCGTACCAGGGGAAGAACAGCCAGCGGTCGCGCACCCGGTTCCACGCCCAGGCGAGATGGCTGCCTTCGGGCTTGGGCTCGAACAGCAGGCTTTCCTGGATGGTGCGGGCGATGGCGGCGGGTGTGAAGATCGGCATGCCGTCGATCACCGCAGCGGTGAAGCGGCCGGGATGGTGACGGGCCATCGCCACCACCTCGATGGCGCCGGTACGGCTGCCATAGACGGGGCTGGGCCCGATGCCGAGCCGGTCCATCACGGCGACCAGATTGTCGAGATAGCCCGGCAAGGTCGGTTCGGCCGGACCCGGCAAGGGATCGGAGCCGCCGTAGCCGGGACGATCAAAGGCAATGGCTGTGTGGCGTGCACCCAGGCGCGCAAGGTGCGGCTCGAGCTCCGCCGTCGATTTCGGCGACTGGTGTAGCAGAACGAGCGGCGGGCCGTCACCGGCGATCCGGTAGTGGACCTGGCGGCCGTCGATGGTCAGATAGCCGCGGCGGACGGCGGCCGACTGGGCCGGCATGGCAACTCCCGATCAGCAGGAACGAGGAAGAGGACAGAGAGTAGAGCAGCGCGTCACGAAAAAACCAGCGTTGCGCAGGTTGTCCTATCCAGCGGGCAAGGCCTGTGATTCCATCGCCCGTCCCCTTCCAGGAGTGTCCCATGCTGTCGTGGTTGTTCGTGTTGCAGGTCGCCATTGCCGGCGCCCTGATCCCGGTCCAGTCGTCGGTCAACGCGCAGCTCGGACGTGTCGTCGGGCATCCGCTGGGTGCGGCGATGATGAATTTCATCGTCGGCCTTGCCGTGCTGATCACCATGTCGGCGGTGCTGCGCGCGCCCTTCCCCACTCCGGCGCGGCTGTCCGAGGCGCCGTTCTGGATGATCGTGGGCGGCGGCGTGATGGGGTCGTTCTTCGTCTTCACCGCGCTGTTCCTGACGCCGAAGCTGGGCGCGGCAACGCTGGTGGCGGGCATCATGGCGGGCCAGATCGTCGGCTCGCTGGTCATCGACCATTTCGGCCTGTTCGGCCTGCCGCAGCACGAAGTGAATGTCGGCCGCATCGCCGGCGTGCTGCTGCTGATCGCGGGCGTGGTGCTGGTGCGGAAGTTCTAGAAGCCCGCGGCTCATCGGCTCAAGTGAGCGTCATCCCGCGTACAAACAAAAACGGCGGCCATCGGCCACCGCTGAAAATAGAACGGCGGCCCCGAGGGGCCGCCGATCACTTGGTCTTAGACGTTGAAAGCCCGCCTCTAGGCCACCCGGCGATTACCAAACCGGTCGTAGATGACGACCGTAGTGAGTGACGTGGGCTTTTGTTGTGCGGCTGTCTTCGTCGAAACCGTTAAGCCTTTTTTGCGGCCTTACGCTTCGCGGGCTTGCGGGTCGCCTTCTTGGCGGCCGGCTTGCGCGCGGTCGTCTTGCGAGCCGTCGTCTTGCGGGCGGTGGTCTTCCGCGCCGTCTTCTTCGCCGCGGGCTTACGAGCCGTGGTCTTCTTCGCCGCCGGCTTCTTACGCTTCACAGTCTTCTTGGCCGCAGCCGTTTTCATCATCGCCATGGAACCCTCCAATTTGGTCCTCAATGCGGTCACAGGTGCTCACGCGTAATCACAGAACCACGCGAAAGTGGATTGATGCTAATCGATTCTTTTGCGTTCGTCACGCGAAAGTTGACAACTTTCTCCGAATATCACAGTCGCCACTTGGGACGAGTCCTTTGTCGGCAAGTGCAGCACAGCGCGACTCGGCTCTGATTCATCTTCGCGACAGGAGTCGGACAAGGCGAGCAGACACGATTCAACTGGTCGCCGCCAAGGACTCGCAGGCTGCGTCCCGACTCGAAACAGGACTCGCGTGGCCATTACTTGAGTCGTTGTCCGATTCAGTTTGAAGAGTCCTAGGACTCCCGGAGGGACCGTGACCGCCGTTACTATCCGCACGAAAAATCAATGTATTTCAGCCTGTTAGCTTCTCAGGGTGTGAGGCCGCCACCGTTCACATACAACACTTGGCCGGTCATGTAGCGGGCCGCGGGCCCCGCCAGGAACAGGATCGGGCCCACGACATCTTCGACGACCCCAAGTCTTCGCAGCGGGATTGCTTGCAAGTACTGGGAGAAGTCGCGCTGCCAGTTTTCGTTGTCGACGCGGCCCGTGCCGCCGGCGAGAAACGCGGTGTCGATGGCCGACGGCGCGACGGCATTGGCGCGCAGCCGCGGTGCATTTTCCACCGCGAGCGCCTTGGTG
This sequence comes from Alphaproteobacteria bacterium, assembly GCA_947473325.1. Lineage (GTDB taxonomy): Bacteria > Pseudomonadota > Alphaproteobacteria > SHVP01 > SHVP01 > CANJEJ01. The sequence continues at coordinate 2,679 of CANJEJ010000005.1, forward strand.
AGCGCGATGACGCCCGCCTTCGACGCCGCATAAGGCCCGTAGCCGGCGAGCACGCGCGTCGCCAGGCCGGACGACATGTTGACGATGGCGCCGCCGTCCTTCATGCGCGGCACAGCCGCGCGGCAGATCAGGAAAGCCGCGCGCAGGTTGCCGGCGATGACTTCGTCCCAGGATTCAAGGCTTCGCGCATCTACCGGCGCAAGGTCATGGTTGAAGCCCACCAGCATCACCAGCACGTCGAACACGCCCACCCGGCCAAAGGCCGTGTCGATCGAGACCGGGTCGAAGGCGTCGATGGCGTGAAAATCTACGCCCGCCGGCACCGGATGGCGGGCCTGCGACGCGGCGAGGTCTAGCACGGTGACGCGCAGGTCCGACTCAAGTGCCGCCCGCACCACGCCGCGGCCGATGCCACCACAGCCACCGGCCACGACCATGTGGCTGCCGGGCGCCGGCCCGAGTCGGCGGAAATCGGGATGGGGCAGATCGCTCATGCGAACCTCAATGGTTTGGAAACCGTTACGCTTGGCCCGGCCCCGCGACCGGGTCTATACGGGACGCGAACCGCATTCCGCCGGAACCGACCATGATCCGCGCTTTCATCGACGGCAGCCTGAAGACGATCGAGGTGTCGCAGCACGAGCATGTGCCCGCCACCGCGCCCTGGCTCGACCTGATGCAGCCGACCCGGGCCGAGGAGCTGGCCGTGGAAAAGGCGCTGGGTGTCGAGCTGCCGACGCGCGAGGAAATGCTGGAAATCGAACCGTCGAGCCGCCTTTACCAGCACAATGGCGCCACCTTCCTGACTGCCCACGTGCTGTTCCATTCGGACACCGACACGCCCAGCATCACGCCGATCTCCTTCGTGCTGGCGCAGGGCCGGCTGGTGACGATCCGCTATGAGGAGCCGCGCTCGTTCCAGGTCTTCGCCATGCATGCCGGGCGCGACAACACGCTCTGCCCCGACGGCCCGACCGCGCTGGTCGGCCTGGTCGATGCGATCATCGACCGCACCGCCGACATCCTGGAGCGCACGGGCGCCGAGGTGGATGCCATCTCGCGCGACATCTTCACGCCCGAGGCGCGCAACCGCTCGACCAAGGACTTCTCCGCGATCCTGCGCAAGCTCGGCCGCAAGCAGGACCTGATCTCGAAGGGCCGCGACAGCCTGGTGACGCTCGCCCGGCTCCTGAGCTTTCTCGGCCTGCCGGGCGAGATCAAGGCGAACAAGGAGATCAGCGCCCATGTGAGGGTACTGGCGCGCGACGTGGCCTCGCTGACCGACCACGCCAGCTTCCTGACCGGCAATATCAGCTTCCTGCTCGATTCCTCGCTCGGCCTCATCAATGTCGAGCAGAACCAGATCATCAAGATCGTGTCGATCGTGTCGGTCGTGTTCCTGCCGCCGACGCTGGTGGCGAGCATCTATGGCATGAACTTCAACTTCATGCCGGAGCTGAAGTGGGATCTCGGCTATCCGCTCGCCCTCCTGCTCATGGCGCTGGCGGCCGTGCTGCCCTATGCCTTCTTCAAGCGGAAGGGCTGGCTGTAGCCGCGCCGGTCAGGCCGCGGCCCGGGCGCCGCTGCGTTCCAGGAAGCCGAACATGCGGGCATGCGCGCTGTGCGCCTCGGCCGCGTTGAAGACCTTCAGGCCGGTGCGCGTGAAGCCGTGGTCCACGGTCGGGTAGTCGAAGATCTCGACATCCTTCTTGTGGGCGAGTGCCGCCTTCACCTGGGCCACCGCCGCTTGCGACACATGCTTGTCGAGGCCGCAGAAGTGAAGCTGCAGCGGCGTCCTGACCCGGGGCGCAACCTCGAGCCGCTTTTCCAGCCGCACGCCATGGAAAGCCACGCCCGAGGTGACCGCCAGCCGCGCCGCCGCAAGATAGACCTGCAAACCGCCCAGGCAATAGCCGACCAGATGCACCACGCCGTTGCATTCAGGCCGGGCACGGACCTGCTCGACGATGGTGCCGATGTCATCGACCGACTGGTCGTCGTTGAGCTTGTTGCGGGTGTTGAAGGCGTCGGTGAAGCCCTGCCCCTCATACTGGAAGACGGCGCCGGGGCTGGCGCGGAAATACATGTCCACCGCCAGCGCGGCATAGCCCTGCGCGGCGAAAAAGGGCACGCGCGACTTGATGAAGTCGGTCAGGCCGAAGATCTCGTGCAGGATGATCACGGCCGGGGCCGGCTTGCCGCCGGCCGGCGCCGCGAAAACGTTGCCGATGGCGAGGCCGTCGGACGAGCGGAGCGCGAGCGCGCCGGCCATGGCCGCGCTCAGACCGGGCGCGGCAGGGTGACGCCCACCATGCAGTCGCGGGTAATGAGGCCGGCCAGCGCCGCTTCGTCGAGCTTCTCGCTGCCCTTGGGCAGCATCGGCAGCACGAGGTAGCGCATGTCGGCGGTCGAATCGACGACGCGGATCTCGACATCGTCGCCGATCGTGGTGCCGAATTCCTGCAGCACAGCGCGCGGCTCGACGACGACGCGGGCGCGATATTCCGTGCTCTTGTACCAGTCGGGCGGCGGGCCGAGCAGCACGCGCGGATAGCAGGAGCACAGCGTGCAGACCACGACATGGTGCACCTGGGGCGTGTTCTCGAGGACGATCAGGTTCGGCTCCGGGCCGCCGAGGTCGTAGCCCAGCTCCTCGATCGCCTTCTTCGAACCCGTGAGCAGGCGCTGCTTGAAGGCGGGGTCGCGCCAGGCGCGGGCGATGACGCGGGCGCCATCGGCCGGCGACACGGTGGCGCCCTGGTCGATCACGCGGCGCACATCGTCGGCGGTGAATAGGCCCTTTTCGATCAGCAGCTCGCGGATCGCGCGCTCCAGCAGGGCGAATTCCTTCGCCTCGGCGTCCTGCTCGATCGGCGCGTGGTCGTCATGGTCGTGGTCATGGTCGTGATGGTCATGCGGGCCGGACATGGTGGGTTTCCTTCAGCGCGCCGGCTCGAGCCAGTGTTCATAGATATCGGCCGACACGGTGTCGGCAGCGGGGCCCTTGTAGCCCGGCCACACCTCGGCCTGCTTGAAACGGATCAGGTACAGCGGCCGCTTGGGCAGGCCGGGCTTGCCGAAGGCGAGTTCTTCCGGGTTGCGGAATTCGCCCCAGCGCTCCTCGACCACCCCGGTCTTGCCGCGGATATAGAAAGGCGTGCGGATATGGCCGGGCGGATCGCCGGCCAGCACGCGCACCTTGTCGCCGACGGCGTAGCGGTAGCTCATGCCTCCGCTCCGTTTTTCTTGTAGGAGGCGATGCGCGCCTCGATCTGCGCGGGCGTGAGCACGCCCTTCTCGGTCAGAATCATGCGCATGGCCGACAGCCATTTCTGGTAGTAGCTGAGGCGGTAATAGTCGTCGCCCAGCGATTCAATGCAGCGGCGAAGCTCGTCGACCCGGTAGAGCCGCGCACCATAGCCGCCCATCAGGCGCTGCAGCGCATCGACATGTCTGTCGAACGGGGTAAGGCTGTGTTCGCTGCGGTCGACAGGGCCGAAGTCCTTGCCGCCGACGTCATGCGGTCCGGGCATGGCGCCATTACACGGCCATGCGCGGCCTTCGTCAATGTGATTGCGCGGGTGACGCCCACCCTTGTGCCTGCCGATGCAGGCTGGTATTGCGCTGGTCCACCACCCGGCATGCCGGCGTCGCCGCACCAGCAAACAGGCCTCCCATGATGGATATTGTCGCCGAAATATTCAGCCCGGCCGGTCTGGCCGCGCTCGGCCAGGTCATCATGATCGACCTGGTGCTGGCCGGCGACAATGCGCTTGCCGTCGGCATGGCCGCCGCCGGCCTGCCCAAGCATCAGCGCGGCAAGGTCATCCTGATCGGCATCCTCGCCGCCACGGTGCTGCGCATCATCTTCGCGCTCGGCACCAGCTACCTGCTGGGCGTCTTTGGCCTGCTGCTGGCGGGTGGCGTGCTGCTGCTCTGGGTGTCGTGGAAGCTGTGGCGCGAGTTGCGCGCGGGCGGTGGCCACGCCCAGGAAGAGGGCGAGAAAGCCCTGGAAGGCCAGACGGCACCAAGCGCCCAGCCCAAGACCTTCATGCAGGCGGCCATCCAGATCATCGCCGCCGACGTCTCCATGTCGCTCGACAACGTGCTCGCCGTCGCCGGCGCAGCGCACGATCACCCCACCGTGCTGATCATCGGCCTTGTGCTGTCGGTCGCGCTGATGGGCATCGCCGCCACGCTGGTCGCGCGCATCCTGCAGAAATACCGCTGGGTCGCCTATATCGGCGTGCTCATCATCTTCTATGTCTCGATCGAGATGATCTGGAAGGGCGCCAACCAGTCCTATGGCGAGATGGTCACCGACTGGCCCGCCTTCCGCCTGTGGATCATCGCGCTGCACATCATCGCAGCGACGATCTGGATCGGCGGCATGATCTGCCTGCCGCTGCTTTATGCCGCTCATGTGCGCGGCCGGCTGCAGGCCGAGGCGCTGGTGAGGGCGGAACTCACCCTCCTGCGCATCGTCATCGCACCGGCCATGATCATCGGCCTTGTGCTGGGCGCCGTGCTGATGGTCATTCCCGGCGAGCCGGACCTCGCCAACACCTGGCTCTGGGTGAAGCTGGCCGGCGTGGTCGGCCTGCTCGCCCTGCACGGTGTCTATGTGGTGGCGCAGCGGCGGCTGGCCGCCGGTGCCGGCATGTCGAGCGCGCTCACCTATGACAGCCTGGCCGCGGTTTCGCTGGCGGCGGGGGCGGTGATCGTGATCATGGTGACCGTCCAGCCGTTCTGATCCCCCCGGCTGGACGGCCTTCGGCTTCGGGGCCTAACATCGGCCACCGGACAGCCAGGGAGGCAGCCATGCCCGAACCGATCTTTCACATTGCCATCGCCGTCGACGACCTGAAGAAGGCGCGCGAGTTCTACATGGGCACGCTGGGCTGCACCGAGCGCGCCGACACGGTGGGCCGCGGCCAGGCCGTGATCAACTTCTTCGGCGCCCAGCTGGTCGCCATCGAGGCGCCGGACCAGGTGGAAAAGTCGAACGATCAGGAAGGCTACGAGCCCTACAAGCATTTCGGCATCATCATGGACTGGGACGAGTGGCATGCCCTGGTCGACCGGCTGAAGGCAAAGGGCGTGGCCTTCCGCACCGAGCCCAAGATTCGCGACCACAAGACCATCGGCGAGGTCGGCAACCTGTTCCTCGCCGATCCCTCCGGCAACTACGTCGAGTTCAAGAGCTACCGCAACCGCGCGCGGGTTCTTGCGTGACACCGGGCATCTCGCCCGAGGTCCTGCTCGAATTTGTTCTATTCTTGAGTCTGGGCGCGCTGGCGGGCTATTCGACTTATGCATTCGGCCTGTGGCGTCGCCGGGACGATCTGCTGAAACGGGAAAGGCGCCACCTGCGCCAGGTGATGCTGGCAGGCATCGCCTTGCTGGTCCCCGTCTCGCTCGAATTTCTCACCGGGCTACTCTTCGGCTGGGGCGCCGCGGCACTTGTTCCCGCGGCACTCTGCGTCCTCTATGCCCTTGCGCTCTATCGCGGATCGCGCAGGTTTGGGGGCGCGCTCCAAGGCCTCGATGACGTCCTGCTCGAGGGGAGACCGCGCCACATCCAGGCCTCGCGCTGGGATCCGAAGCGCTGGGGTCCTCCGCCGCGGGAATAATCGCATGCGAAGGGCGCCATGAAATCGCTCGCCGGCCTCACGCCGGAAGCAGCGTTCGACTTCTTGGTCTTCATCGTCGCCCTGATCCTGGCGCTGGCCCTGCTGCTGTGGACCTTCCGCGTGGGGCGCGGCTGGCTGACGCGGGCATCGCTGACGGTGCCCGAGCGCCGCGCGCTGCAGGGCCACATGAAATCGCTGGGCAACCTCGCGCTGTTCTGCACGGCGGGCATCGGAGTCAGCTACCTCGCCGATCCGCATGGACCACTGCTGCGCGTGCTGTCGCCAGAGGGCGCCCTGCTGTTCGCCGGAGCAACCATCCCCTTCTTCGCCGTGCTGCGGCTGGCGGCGCGGCGGGTCGACCGGGAGATTGCCTGAGCGACCCGCCGTCGCGCGATCAGTAGGTCCGCGACCGCTTGCAGGGGAAGCGCGACTTCGCCGCCGCTTCTTCCGGCGGCAGTTTCGAATCCCACAGCTTCGCGACATAGCGGTCGCCCGCCTTGCCGTTCGACAGGTCGGAGACGAGATACTGGATCGGCGGCACCATGATCTCGGGTTCGAACAGGTTGCCGTCGGCACCGGTGCGCGTCTTGTCGTTGAGGTCGCCGGGAATCATCTTGGTGTTGGTGGCGCCGCCGGGCAGCAGCGCGTTCACCGTCACGCCGGTACCTTCAAGGTCCTGCGCCATGATCACGGTCTGGCCCTCGCAGGCCCATTTCGACGCGCCATAGGGCAGGTAGCCCTTTCGCTGCATGGTGATGAGGCTGGTGGAGACATTGACCACGCGGCCCCAGCCTTCCTTCAGCAGATAGGGCACCGCCGCCTTGGTCATCAGGAAGATGCCGGTGATGTTGGTGTCCATCATCATCCGCCAGGTGTCGCTTGGGATGTCCCAGAAATGCGGGCGCGCCTTGGTGAAGTCGTTGTGGACATAGGACATGCCGCGGCCGGCGTTGTTCACCAGCACATGGATATGGCCGAATTTCCTGTGCGTCTCCGTCATCACCCGTTCGCAGTCGGCATCCTTGCCGACGTCGGCCTGGACGGTGAGCACGCAGTCGGGCCCGCCGATGCGGCGGCAGTCTTCCGCCGTCTGCGCCAGTTCCGCACCTTCGCGCGACGCGGTGATCGCAACCTTGGCGCCTTCCTTGACAAGGCCGAGCGCCATGGCGCGCCCCAGGCCACGCCCGCCGCCGGTAATGATGACGACCTTGTCGCGAATGGACGGATGCATCGACCTTCTCCCTGACTGGTTCCCGGCTGCCGTCATACGGCGGCCCGCTGCGATGCACAATCCCCCCGGCGGGAGCGCCCACCCACCGGACGATGCGCACGGGGTCCGTTTGCACCATGCGGTGTTCCGTCACGCATGAAACAGGGGCCGTTATCGGCGATCAGGCAATTCCACTTGCTCGCGCGCTGCTCTAAGATGCCTGCCAACAAACCAGAAAAAGTCCCGGAGGACTGCATGACCGCCACTGGCAGCGCGCCCACGCGCACCGGTCCCGTATGGACCGACAAGGGCGAGTATCGCGTCGTCGTCGAGCCGAACCCGCGCCGCATCCGCGTCTTCTTCAACGGCGCCACCATCGCCGATTCGCGCAACATGCGCCTGCTGCACGAGACACGCCACTCGCCGGTCTATTACTTCCCGTTCGAAGACGTGGCGATGCAATACCTGACCAAGACGGCGCACAGCACGCATTGCCCGCACAAGGGCGACGCGTCCTACTGGAGCATCAAGGTCGGCGACAAGGTGGCCGAGAACGCGATCTGGGCGTACGAGAACCCGATCGACAGGCAGCCGGAGCTGAAGGGCCTGTGCGCCTTTTACTGGAACCGCGTCGACAAGTGGATGGAGGAGGATGAGGAAATCCTGATCCATCCCAAGAACCCCTACTGGCGCGTCGATGTGGTGAAGAGTTCGCGCCATGTTCAGGTCAAGGTGGGCGGCGAGGTAATCGCCGATTCGAAGCGCCCGATGGTGCTGTTCGAGACCGGCCTGCAACCGCGCTATTACCTGCCGCGCGAGGACGTGCGGATGGACAAGCTGGTCCGCACCGATCTCCGCACCGGCTGCCCCTACAAGGGCCATGCGTCCTATTGGTCGCTCAAGGCCGGGGACCAGACGCTGGAAAATGTCGTCTGGTCCTATGAAGACCCGCTGCCCGAATCCGAGCGCGTGCGCGGTCTCGTAGCCTTCTGGTCAGAGAAGATCGACGCGGTAACGGTCGACGGCCAGCGCATCTAGTTTTCGTCTTTTTCTTCTTTTTCGTTCCTTTCTCTCCTGCTGCAGGAAACCCCATGCCGACCAAGAAATTCACCTCGCTCCCCGACCTGCTGAAACGCCCCGAGACCCTGGTGGTGCCGGGCGGCGGCACGGCGCTGGAGCTTCGGCTGGCGCAGCTCGCCGGGTTCGAGGCGGGCTATGTCTCGGGCTATGCCACCTCGGCGGCGGTGTTCGGCGTGCCCGACGTCGGCCTCATTGCCTATAACGAGGTGGAATCCAATGTGCGCGCCATCCGCGGCGCCACCGACTTCCCGCTGATCGTCGACTGCGACACCGGCTATGGCGACATTGCCAACGTGCAGCGCACCGTGCGCGGCCTGGAGCAGGCCGGCGCCGCCGCGCTGCAGTTCGAGGACCAGAAATGGCCGAAGAAATGCGGCCACATGGAAGGCAAGCTGGTCGAGCCGCTCGACATTGCCGTCGCCCGCATCAAGGCCGCCGTCGCCGCGCGCTCGTCCAAGGACTTCCTGATCGTGGCGCGCACCGATGCGCGTTCGCCGCTCGGCTTCGACGCCGCCATCGACCGCCTGCGCGCTTACAAGGAAGCGGGCGCCGACATCCTGTTCATGGACGCGCCCTATTCGCGCGAGGAACTGGAGAAGACCGCCGCCGCCCTGCCGGGCCCCAAGGTCGCCAACATGTCGGAAACCGGCAAGACGCCGCTGTTCTCGGCCAAGGAACTGGGTGAGATGGGCTACAAGATCGCCCTCTTCCCCAGCAGCACGCTGCGCGTGATGGTCCGCAACATCGCCCTGTTCCTTGGCGACCTGAGGAAGACCGGCGATTCGCGCCCATGGCTCGACCGCATGGCCTCGCTCGACGAGACAAACGAGGCGCTCGGCCTGCCCGAGCTCAACGCGATCGGCGACAAGATCCGCGCCGCCTGATCGCCATGGCGACCCCGCAAGGGCGGGTACCGGCAACGGCGGCGCTGCGCTGCGACCATGTCGCCTTGCAGTGCTATGACGTGGACGAGACCCACCGTTTCTATGCCGAGGTGCTGGGCTTGCCCCTCGTCGACTGCCAGTCGGGCGATGACTGGGGCGGCAAGGCCTGGCTGATGATGGTCTTCGCGCTGGGCGATGGCCGGCGCATTGCCCTGTGCACGTTCAAGGGCACGCGCAAGCCCGCGCAGCGTGACCGGCCGCCCGATCTGCCGCATGTCGCCTTCGCGGCGGGCTCGCGCCGCACGCTCGGCCGCTGGAAGACGCGGCTGCGCGGTGCCGGCGTGGCGATCCAGGAGGAAAGCCATGGCGCGCAGCAGTCGATCTATTTCAGCGACCCCAATGGCCTGGTGCTGGAAATCACCGCGCCCGCCGGCCGGCCGCAGGCGCGGCCCAACGCCGTCGCCACCGCCCATGTGCGGCGCTGGATCAGCAAGAAGTAGCGGCGAATAGGTTAGTGCACCCGGTCCTGCGGCGTCGGGCCTTCCTTGACGAAGGCGCGGGCAACCGGCGAGGCATGGTGGTGCGTCATCTTCCATGCGCCATCCTCGCGCACGAAGACATTGGTCGCGGCGAGCAGGTTGTTGCCCACCGCCTCGTTGCAGGTGACGAAGGCGACATCGCCATAGAGCAGCGCATGCGGCTCCAGACACGTCACGCGCACGCGGGCCTCGCGGCCGCTGTCGAGAATCCCTTTCCAGCTGTCGAGAATGCGGGCGCGGTCGTGCAGCGCCGTCCATCCCGGATGCGTGCAGGCGACGGGCGCGGCGGCGGCCCACAACGTGTCCATCGCCGCGACATCACCGCTTTCGAAGGCGCGGTAGAAGGCGGCATTGGCGGCGATGACAGCGGATTCGTCGGAAGGTTTCTTGGCCATGGCAACGATGGTGCCTATCCCGGCCCGCCAAGGCGAACCCTAAGTTATCCACAGCATCTGGCGCTGTTTCCTGTGGATAACCACTACATGTAGTGACAGCTCCGTTGACTCCCCCAAGGGAGGGCTTACACCATCGGCTTGCTTCGGCGGCGCGCCGAAGGCCGTGGCCAACAAATGCAGGCCGGATTTCCGGGCTGGAAGGGGGAAGCATGTCGGACTGGTTCACCATGGTGAAAACCTGGATCTACCGCTTGGTGGAACTCGGCCTCGCGCTCATCGCGCTGGGCGTGATCGTGCAGATCCTGTTCGGCAACACGCCGTTCCTCGGCGCCGACATCGTCGGCAACCTGACCGGCCTGATCGGCGCGCTGGGCGACAACGGCCTTGTCGGCCTGATTGCGCTCGCCATCATCCTCTGGCTCTTCATTAAGAAGCCGTAGCCGCCTGCTGCGGCTTGCTTGGGCGGGGGCCCGGTCTCCGATTCGCGGAGCCCGGGCCCTTCTCTTGTCGGCACCTGCGCCACGGCGCATAACGGCGGCATGACCCGACCGCCGCGCGAGAAGAAGCCGCCGCGCCCGCTCACCGAAGAGCGGCTGCGCAAGGCCGCGCTGCATTACCTCGAACGCTTCACCACGTCGGCCGGCAACCTGCGCACAGTGCTGGAACGGCGCGTGCGCAAGAACGCCATGGCGGGGCTGGAAACGCCCGAGGCCGAGGCCTGGATCGAGCGCATCGTTACCAGCCTGGTCGCCGCCGGCGTGATCGACGACCGCGCCTATGCCGAGATGCGCGCGGCGAGCCTGGTGCGCGCTGGCCGCAGCCGCGCCCGCATCAAGGCCACGCTGCAGCAAAAGCGCGTCGACCCCGCCGCGCTTGACGGCGCGCTCGAGCAGCTGCAGGAAGACCAGCCCAATGCCGATCTGGTCGCCGCGGTGAATTTCGCCCGCCGCCGCCGGCTCGGGCCCTATGCCGTCGGCGACCGCGCGGCACGGCGGCTGAAGGACATGGCCGCGCTCGCCCGCGCCGGCTTCTCCTCGGCCATTGCCCGCCGCGTCGTCGATGCCGAGGATATCGAAGCCCTCACCGCGCAACTGGAAGACGACCCGTCATGACCGCGCGCCCCGCCCCGCAGCCGATCGTGCAGATCGACGCCTTCACCGACCAGCCCTTTACCGGCAACCCCGCCGCCGTCTGCCTGCTGACCGGCCCGCGCGACGCGGCCTGGATGCAGGCGGTCGCGATGGAGAAGAACCTGTCGGAGACCGCCTTCGTGCAGCGCCGCGCCGACGGCAGCTTCGACCTGCGCTGGTTCACGCCGGGGGCCGAGGTCGACCTGTGCGGCCATGCCACGCTCGCCAGCGCGCATCTCCTGTGGGAACAGGGCCACCTGCGCCCGCAGGACGCGGCCCGCTTCCACACCCGCTCCGGCCTGCTCACCTGCACGAAGGACGGCGGCTGGATCGAGATGGATTTCCCCGCCCTGCCGGCGCACGCCATCGACATGCCGGCCGGCATCGAACCCGTGCTCGGTGCGAAGCCGCTGCGCGCCGCGCGGTCGAAATGGAACCTGCTGCTCGAACTCGGCAGCGAGGCCGAGCTGCGGGCGATGACGCCGGATTTCGCCGGCCTGAAGGCCTTTTCCGACCATGGCATCATGGTCACGGCAAAAGGCAGCGGTGTGTTTGATTTCGTCTCGCGCTATTTCGCGCCGTCGATCCGCGTCAACGAAGACCCGGTGACGGGGTCGGCGCACTGCACGCTGGCGCCCTGGTGGGGCGAGCGGTTGGGCAGGAAGCGCATGCTCGCCTTCCAGGCATCGGCGCGCGGCGGCGTGATCCGTGTCGAGCCGAGGGGTGAGCGCGTGTTGCTCGCCGGCCAGGCGGTAACGGTGATGGAGGGACGGCTTCTTTAATCCGTGACCCGTCCCGCAACCGGAAAACGCGGGTCGGTGAAGCCATGCGTCGACATATGGCCGGGCGCGACCAGGGCGTTGACGAAGGCTTCGTCCTCGGCCTGCCAGCTGCGGCCGATGATGCCGAGATAATCCTGCCACTGGTCGAGCGTGCGCGGCCCGGCAATGACCGAAGTGATCAGCCGGTTGTTGAGACACCACAGCGTCGCGAACTGTACCGGCGACAGGTTCCGCTCGCGTGCCCGCGCCACCATCTTTTCCGCCACCGCCATCGAATCCGGGCGGAATTCGGCCTCGAGCATGCGCGAGTCCTTGCGCGCGGCGCGGCTGCCCTCGGGCGGCGCGGCACCGGCCCGGTACTTGCCGGTGAGGATGCCGCGTGCGAGCGGCGAGAAGTTGGCGACACCGAGACCGAAGTGCCCGCAGGCCGGCAGCACCTCCACCTCGGGCAGGCGGTTGACCGCGCTGTAGTTGGGCTGGCAGATCACCGGCTTCGGCACGCCCATCTTCTCGCAGACATGGACGATCTCGGCGATGCGCCAGCCGGAGAAGTTGGAGACGCCGAAATAGAGGATGCGGCCATCGGCGATCTCCCGCCCCAGCGCATCGACGGTTTCCTCGAGCGGCGTCTTCGCATCGTCGACATGCAGATACAGGATATCGACATGGTCGGTGCCCAGCCGCTGCAGGCTGCCGTCGATTGCGCCGCGAATCGCCTTGCGCCCGGCGCCGCGCTGGTTGATGCCCGGCCCGAAGGGGTTGGCGAGCTTGGTCGCGATCACCCAGTTGTCGCGGTCGCTCTTCACCAGCGCGCCGGTGATGCGTTCCGATTCGCCGCCCTGATAGACATTCGCCGTGTCGATGAAATTGACGCCCGCGTCGCGCGCTGCGCCGACGATGCGTCCGGCCTCGGTGGCGTCCGTCGGCCCGCCGAACATCATCACGCCGAGACAGAGCGGCGACACCTTGAGACCGCTGTCGCCGACGCGGCGGTATTCGATGGGCATGGGCGGGTTCCTGCTTCTGAAGACGGCGATTCGTGGCATGCCGGGGGATGCACATCAACCCTAGCGTTCGCGCAGCCGGATCACCTCGTCAACCGGAATGCCCCAGAAGCCGCGGCGCTGGGCGCGGGCGATGCGTTCAAGCGTGACATAGTCGAAGGGCGCATCCGGCGCCGCCACCGCCCAGCCTTCGCGCAGCAGGAAGGCGGCGAGGTCTTCGGCCGGCCCGCCCGGGCTGGGCACATGGGTGCAGCGACCGACGATGGTGCCGTCGGGATCGTGGGCACGTTCCTCGCAACGCACGAAGCCGCGCAGGCGGCCATCGAGGGCGAGTGCGGTGCGCGAGCCGCAACGGGTGGGCGCGGCCTCGCGCCGGCAGGTGCGGCTGGTGTCGGGAATGTGGATACCGGCAAGCCGCACGGTCTGGTCGGCAAGGCGCAAGCTCGCGTCGTCTCGCACAGTGGCATAGCTGACGATCTCGGCCCGCGCGGGCCCGGCCAGACCCAGAACGACGGCAATCAGAAACGCTGTGCAAACCCTGTCGCCCATGGCGGACCCGTGCTCTACTGCGCCCATGTCACTGGGCGCGCAGGGCGTGTTGCTGACCTGGACCGAGATCCCCGTGGAGCTCGAGGCCGAATATCACGCCTGGTACAACGATAAGCACCTTGGCCAACGCCTGGCCATGCCCGGCTTCCTGCGTTGCCGCCGCTATGCCGCGGTCAGCGGCGGGCCGCGCTTCCTCGCCACATACGAAACCCGGACCATCGAGGATCTCGTCTCCGGCCCCTATCTCGCCCTGATCAGCCGGCCCGACGCCCAGGACAGCCGCATCATGGGCGCCTTCACCACGCTGGAACGCCTGACCTGCCGCATCACCTTTGACCGCCGCAGCGGCGTGGGCGGCGCGCTCGGCGTGCTGCGCTTCTTCCCGCCGCCCTCGGCCATGGTGGCCCTGCGCCGCTGGTTGGCGGAGGAAGCCTTGCCGGCCCTGACCGACCGCACCGGCGTGCTGGGTGCCGGCCTGTGGGAGAACGACCTGGGCATCGCCAACGGCCCCGCCCGCGTGCCGGGCCTGAAGCTGCCCACCGTGAACGAAGCAGAATGGGTGATCTTCGCCGAAGGCACCGATGCCGAAACCGTCGCCGCCGCGCTGACCGATTGCGCGCTGGCGCCACGGATCGGCAACAAGCCGGTCCGCAGCGCCATCTATCGCCTCATGGTCTCGCTGACGCGGGACTGACGTTGCGCGTCAGGCCGCCCGCACCTCTGCCGGATTGAGCCGGCTCAGCATCCTCGCCGCCTGCGCGCTGTATGGCTTCAGCGTCGCACGCTGCTTGACGAAGCCGCGGGCCGTGGCACGGTCACCTTAGCGCAGCGCGGCTTCCGTCATCGTCCAGTGAATCAGGTCGCGCTGGGCATTGCTGCCGCCGAAGCGCACGGCAATGCCCTTGATGCGGCGCAGGCCTTCCACCGCCTCGCCATAGCGCCCCGCTTTGAAGGCATGCAGCGCGCGAACCAGCGGCAGGCCGACATCGCGCGTCATCATGCCATTGGTGCGGCTGTCGTCCTCTGCCGCCTCGTCCATGGCGACGAAGGTCTCGCGCAACAGGTCGCAGCGGCCGGCGAGCAGGAAGGCCATGGCGGCATGGGCATCGCTGAAGGCGTAGAGCCCATCCCGCGCGCGCGGCGCCCAGGCGTCGGCCAGTTCCTGCGCCCGTCCGGCGACATCGACGCCGGTCAGATTAAGGCGCCACAACATCGCCGAGGCATCCACCATGTCGAGCACCACCGGCGAGCGGGTCGCCCGGACTTGCGAGTCATAGAGTTCCAGCACACGGTCGGTCTCGCCACGGTCAAGATGAAACAGGGCGAGATGCCACCAGTTGTGAATGGCAAAGAAATTCTCCGGCACCCAGCCGTCCTTCGTCTCGCTGAGCCAGGCAATGCCGTCGGCGCTGCGGCCTTCCATTTCCAGCACGTGGGCAACGGCATGGACGGCCCATGCGTCCCGCGCGTCGTGCTCGACGGCGCGGCGTCCGGCGCGTTCGGCGGCGACATAGTCGCCCATTTCTTCCAGCCCGAAGGCGTGCATGCCCAGGACATGGCCGAAGCCTGGCACACCTGAGTCCCACCGCGGCAGAACGCGGCCGACGCGGTCGCGCAGGTTGATCGTGTCGCCCAGGTAGAAATCGACCGTGTGGCCCATCTGCAGCGCCAGCAGGTCGCGCGGATGATCCATCAGGATATCGTCGAGGATCCGGCTCGCGCCGACCAGGTCGCCGCGGAACCAGGCGCGTGCAGCGGCGAGGTGGCCTAGCTCGCGCGGCGTCAGCCCGGCGGTATAGCGTTCGGCGGTCTTCAGCGCCGCTTCGGCATCGCCGCGCGCCGACATCTCGGCACCGGAAATCAGCAGATGCGCGCGCATGACATGGGCGAGCGCAAAGGACGGGTCGAGGTCGGTCGCGGCCTGCAGCGCGGCCAGCGGATCGCCGGCATAGATGGAGAACAAGCGCTGGGCCTTCTCGAACTCCGCCAGGGCTTCCACGCTCGCCGTGGTGAGGGGGTAACCGCGAGCGTCGTTCCGGATCATTTTTTCCTCTCCTTGTTGGGCCCGGTCGTCAGCCGCCGGGTACCCCCAAGACATAGAACATCCCCTCGCCGCCCCCTATGAACCGGTTCACAATGGCCGGATGCCAGCCTGAGAGGGACCCC
Source organism: Alphaproteobacteria bacterium (assembly GCA_947473325.1). GTDB lineage: Bacteria > Pseudomonadota > Alphaproteobacteria > SHVP01 > SHVP01 > CANJEJ01. The sequence continues at coordinate 18,051 of CANJEJ010000005.1, forward strand.
ATGCTGCTGAACCTGCCGCGCGCGCAAGCCATTATGGACAAACACAAATTGGACGGTTTGATCGCCGCTCAGAAGCAGAACATCTACTATCTGACCGACCACTTTCCCTATGCCCTGCGGCTTGACCGGCACTTCACCACCTTCGCCGTGCTGCCCCGGCGCGCCGACATGCCGGCCGCGCTGGTGATCGGCATGACGGAGAATGGGCGGCTCGCCAACAGCAAGACCTGGATCCCCAACATCATCGCCGCTACGGGGCGCGGCTCCCCCACCGCGGCCAACACCAGCGGTCCGAACAAGGAAGAAGGCCTCGGTCCACTCAGCACCTATATCCGCCGGCCGAATCCCGTGCTGTCACCGGTGGAAGAGAAATGGGCCGATCTCGCCCGGGCACGCATCGGGCGGATGGTGGTGCGCCCCATCGACGGCCTGAAGCGCGCGCTGGAGGACGCGGGCCTGACCAGCGGCCGCGTCGGCAGCGACGATCCGCGCGTCATCGGCTGGATGAACGACATGGGCTGCAGCCTGCAGGGCGTCGATGCCAGCAACATCTTCCGCGAAATCCGCATGGTGAAATCGCCCGACGAGATCGAATTGCTGCGCAAGTCGGCCCAGGCCAACGAGGCGGCCGTCGACGTGACGATCAAGGCGATGCATGAGGGCGCCACGCAAGCCGAGCTGGAGCGTGAATTCATGCTGGAAATGGTCCGCCAGGGTGGGACGGGCGTCTACATCCTGCTCGGCATGGTGAGCGGGCTGCGCCAGGGCAGGATGGTGAAGGGCGAACCGGTGATGGTGGACGCACTCGCCACCTATGCCGGTTACAACGGCGACCTTGGCCGCACCGTGGTGATCGGCGAGCCCGATGCCGAGACGCGGCTTCGCGACAAGGCGATGCAGAAGGGCTGGCAGGTCGCCTGCGAGATGATGAAGCCCGGCGTGAAGGGCAGCGAGCTCGTGCGCAAGGTGATGGACGTGGTGCACAAGGAAGGCTTCCCCGCCTTCAACCATTCGGTCGCCCACACCGTCGGGCTGGAACACACCGACCATCCGTTCTCCATTGGCGCCGACGGGCTGGGCGGCCTGGCGGACTTCACCGTCGAGGAGAACATGGTCCTCAACTTCGACATGCCCTATCAGGAATGGGGCTGGGGCTCGATGCACATCGAGGACACGCTGTGCATCACCAGGGACGGCTTCAAGCCGCTGACCAGCCTGAAGACGGAATTGCGCCAGATATAGACGAGCGGAGGACGCCATGCAGCACACCACACAACGCGGCAAGATCCTGTACCTGCGCGAAGGCCAGGAAACCGGCCGCGAATGGTTCACCATCACCAAACACACGACCGGCCACCGCACGCTGCGCGCCCATTGCGAAATGGACGACCATGAGCTGCTGCGCGACGTCACCTATTCCGTCGGCGAAGACTGGAAGCCGCGCGATGCCTTCGTGCGCCTGTCGCTGCACGACCAGTTCGTCGGCTCGAGCTGGTTCCGCTTCGGCGAGCGGCAGGTGGAGTGCGAGGGCATCACGGTGAAGGAAGGCCGCTTCAGCCAGCATTTCGACATCGCGACGCGGGCGCCATCCTTTGGCGCGCACCCCATCTGCTGCGACGTCTGGCACCTGACCCAGTTCGACCGCAAGGGTCCGAAGCAACAGATCCTGAAAGGCGCCGTGATGTCGTCGCCGCTGCCCGATGGCGGGTCGGGCCCGATGATCGGCATCAAGGACCTGAACATCCTCTATTTCGGGCCGGAGACGATCACCGTGCCCGCCGGCACCTTCACCGCCGAGCATTTCCAGTTCGTGCTGTCGGGCGAGCATCCCGGCAACGAGGATGTCTGGTTCCTGTTGCCCGACTACATCCCGCTCAAGATCGGCTATCCGATCTACAACTCGACCTATGAACTCGCCGAGCTGACCGAGGGCTGACGGGTCAGAAGTGGTCGCCGCGCAGCACCTGGACGTCGGAGACGACGATGATGGCCATGCGGTCGCGCAGGATGACGTCGGCTTCGTCGAGGACGCGGCGCGCCACCTCCTCGCCGGCGATGACGACGATCATCGCGCTGTCGCCAATACCGCCGGGATCGCCGGCGCGGCGCAGGCCCTGGTGGCCCTTGCCCGCCAGCACCGGCAGCACTGTGTAACCGGGCACGCCCAGGCGATCGAGCAGCGACGTCACCGCCGGCACATGCACCGCCTCGATCACCAGTTCGATTTTCTTGCGTGCGTGTGTCTGCATGGCGGCGCTCCTCAACCGGAAATCGCCAGCGCCGCCGCCGTGCACAGCGGGATGCCGACGAGCACATTGAGCGGGAAGGTGATGGCGAGCGACAGGGTCATGGCGACGCCAGGGTTGGCCTGGGGCAGCGCGAGGCGCATCACCGCGGGCACCGCGATGTAGGACGCGCTCGCCCCCAACACCGCCATCAGCGCGACGCCTCCGGGCATCAGGCCCGCCGCCAGGCCGGCGGCAAGGCCGCAGGCGGCACCTGCCACCGGCATCACGAAGCCAAAGGCAATCACCGTGGGCGACAGGGCGCGGCTTTCACGCAACTGGCGCGCGGCGATCAGGCCCATGTCGAGCAGGAACAGGCAGAGCAGACCGGGAAACAGCCCGTCAACGAAGGGCCTGAGCTGGACCATGCCACGCTCACCGCTGATCCAGCCGACCGCGAAGCTGCCGAGCAACAGCAGCACCGAGCCGTTGACCGCGACCTCGCGCAGGATATGGCCGGTGCCGGCCCCGGACGGCTGGGCGCCGGCGCGGCGCGCCAGCCACAGAGCGCTCAGGATGGCGGGTGTTTCCATCAGCGCCATCACCGCCGGCATGAAACCCTCGTGCGGGATGCCGGCGCTGGCGAGGTAGGCGGTCGCGGTGACGAAGGTGACGACGCTCACCGAGCCGTAATGGCCCGAGACCGAGGCCGCCGTGACCGCATCGAGCCGCGAGGCCACCCGAAGGGCACCGTAGGCAAGGAAGGGAATCGCGAAGCTGAGCACGATGCCGGCGAGGATGGCCCCCGCCAGCGTCCAGCCGAGCGGCGCCGCGGCAACCGCGACGCCGCCCTTGAAGCCGATGGCCAGCATCAGATAGAGCGACAGACCCTTGCCGATGGCGTCGGGCACGCTGAGGTCGGAGCGCACCAGGGCCGCACCCGCGCCGAGCAGGAAAAAGAGGACCGGCGGTGCGAGCACGCCGGCGAGCGAGGCGCCGAAGATATCCATCGCGATTGTATCAGGCCGGGGGCGGGCGCCGGAATTCTGGCCGAGCGGCGCCCGTTACCGCGGCCCGTCAGAGGCCGAGGGCGGGCAGCAGGCCCTGGACCAGGCCAATCGCGCCATCGCCACAGGCGAGGACTGCATCACGGGCCAGCTGCGCCGCCTCGCGCCAGCGGCCGCCGACAAGATGGTCGATCAGCACCGCGGCGTTCTCCGCCACCGGGCTGCAGGCGGCGGCGAGGCTGTCGAGCGTGGAGATGGGCGAGGTTTCCATGATCGTCTCCTTTCACGGGCAGTGGGATCAGGCAGCAGGCGTGTCAGCCGGCGCTGGCACCGCTGGCGCGCGCGGGCGCAGCAGGGACAGCACGATCGAGCCGGCGATCAGGGCAACGGTGACAGCCAGCGCGAGCACGGTCGGCACCTTCCAGATATCGACGAGCACCATCTTGGCGCCGACGAAGACCAGCGTCAGCGACAGACCATATTTCAGGTAGTGGAAGCGGCGGATGATGCCGGCCAGCGCGAAGTAAAGGGCGCGCAGGCCGAGGATCGCGAACACGTTGGAGGTGTAGACGATGAAGGGGTCGGTGGTGATGGCGAAGATCGCCGGGATGCTGTCGACGGCGAAGATGAGGTCCGTCACCTCGACCAGGACGAGGGCCAGGAACAGCGGCGTGACAAAGAGCAGGCCGTTGCGCCGCGTGAAGAAGTGCGCGCCTTCATAGCCTTCGGTGACGCGGAAATGGCGGCGGATGAATCGCACCACCGGGTTGTCCCGAAGGTCGGGCTCCTTGTCGGCCGTCAGCGCCATCTTGATGCCGGTGAAGATCAGGAAGGCGCCGAAGACATAGATGATCCAGCGGAACTCCATGATCAGCGTGGTGCCGGCGAAGATCAGGATCGCTCGCATGACCAGCGCGCCGAGGATGCCCCAGAACAGCACGCGGTGCTGATACTGCGGCGGCACCGCGAAGGCGGTGAAGATGAGCGCGATGACAAAAATGTTGTCGAGCGAGAGGCTCTTTTCGATCAGGTAGCCGGTCGTGAATTCGAGGCCGGCCTGGTCGCCGCGGAAATGGAAGATGCCGGCGGCGAAGATGGCCGCCAGCGCGATATAGAAGCCGCTGAGGATGAGGGATTCGCGGATCCCGATCTCGCGCTGCCTGCGATGCAGAAGGCCAAGGTCGAAGGCCAGCAGGACGAGGACGAAACCGGTAAAGCCGAGCCAGAGCCAGATGGATGTTTCCACCGGAGCCTCCAGATGCGATAGCGCCGCGACAGCGCGAGGGCATGTGAAGGATCCGACATCACAGCCAACGCCTTGGCTGCCAGAGGGGCCCGGACCCGGTCCCGAAGGACGTGGACTGCACTTGGGGAGCACCCCCCGGGGCCGTCAAGACCATGGCAAAGAAAAGGCCGCGCGGGTTGCCCCGCGCGGCCTTGAGGGTGTGCGTTTCGGCTACTGGAACGTGATGTCGCCGTAGTCGTAGCGCTGGGCGACGTTGACGAAGTTGCGCACGCGCTTGCTGAGGCCGGTGAGGTCGGGGATCACGTTGAGGTTGATGATCGCCGCGTTCTCGTGGTTCAGCGCCAGCAGCTGCTGGACAAGCTTGCGCTGCTTCTCGGTGTCGAACTCCTGCTCGATCGCCTCCATCAGCTTGAGCTCGTTCTGGTCGCAATGGCTGGGCTGCAGCTTGCGGCAGGACAGGTTCGGGAACACGTCCAGCGGATGCGCGGTGAAGCTCATGCAGCCGTTCTGGAAGATGTCGTTGAAGCCCATCGTCTTCGCGTCAGGACCCGGCGACCACTTCTGCAGCCACTGGCCGAAGGTGATGATCTCAAGGTCGGTCTTGATACCGATCGCGCCCAGGTTCTGCGCCGCGAGCTGGTAGGTCTCGCCATCAGCCGGGAAGTTGCCCGGGATGACGTCGGCCTTGACCGAGAAGCCGTTGGCAAAGCCGGCTTCCGCCAGCAGCGCCTTGGCCTTGGCCGGGTCGTAGGCATAGGGCTTGATGTTCGGGTCATAGCCGAAGGAACCAGGCGTCGCGCACTGGCCGGCCGCGCTGGCGATACCCTTCATCAGGTCCTTCTCCAGCGCCGGGCGGTTGATGGCATGGTTCATCGCCTGGCGCACCCGCTTGTCCTTCATCGGGCCATCGCGCGTGGCCATCAGGCGCAGCGCGCTGGTGTCGGTGCGCTCCACCACGTCGACCTTGGCGCCTGACGCCTTGATGCGGTCGAGGTCGTCGATCGGCACGCCGATCGCGATGTCGAGCTCGCCCGAGATGACGCCGCCGGTGCGCGTCGCCGCTTCCTTGATCTCGCGGATGCTGAGGTTCTTGATCTTCGCCGGATTGCGGGCGTTGGCGTTGGCCGTGTACTTCACCTCGGCGCCGTCCCACGAAACCAGTTCATAGGGGCCGGTGCCGGCGCCCTTCTGCGCCAGCGCCTCGATGCCCTGTTCGGCGAAGAACTTGGGCGCGACGATCCAGTAGGCGGCGAGGTTGCGGTCGACCACCGACACCGGCGCGCTGGTCTCGATGCGGATCGTGTCGTCCGAGACCGCCGTCGTCTTCACGATGCGCGACTGGTTCTGGAAATTCTGCGCCGAGACGTATTTCTTCGAATCGGGGTTGCCAAGGAAGGCGAACCAGTCGGCCACGCCCTGCGCGGTCATGACCTCGCCGTTGTGGAACTTGACGCCTTTCTTGATCTTCACTTCCCACGTGGTCTTGTCGATGTTCTTCCACGATTCGCTGAGCATCGGCGTCACGTCGCCCTTGGCGCTGACGCGGTTCAGCGTTTCGTACATCGGCGCCATCGTGTAGGAGCACGGGCTGGCGCTGCCCGAGACGGGAAGCGCACGCGTCGGGCAGACGACCGGGGAGCCGACGCGGATGGCGTCGGCGGGCTGGGCCTGGGCGGCGCCAGCCAATGCGGCCAGCGCCAGTGCGCCGGTCGCCACATGGAATACGAATTTCATCAAAGAACCTCCCTCGAGGATTCGGCCGTGGGCGAACTGTTTCGCCGCCCATCGGCCATCGGGCGAGTTTAGTCCCGGTGCAGTTCAAAGCCTATCGACGGGAAATGTATACTTGCTGCGACATAACGCCCGATAGCGGGCTTGCGGCCGAATCCCCGGCCCAGTAGCGTCGCGCCGCCCCTACCCCGGACCCCGTCCCCATGTTTGGTTTCACCTTTGTCACGGCGATCGGCGTGGTCGCCGCCCTGCTGACCACGGTCGCCTTCCTGCCCCAGGCGCTGAAGGCCTGGCGGTCACGCTCGACGCAGGATATCTCGCTCGCGATGTATGCCCTGATGGCGACCGGCAACATCCTCTGGCTGATCTATGGCCTGCTGCTCGACAGCCTGCCGCTGATCGGCGCCAATGTCGTGTCGCTGTCGCTGACCACCTCGATCCTCGCGCTCAAGCTGCGCTATCGCTGATTTCGCCCCGAAGGAGTTCGCCATGTCTGACCCCGTCAACTACCGCGACTGGATCGGCCGCCAGGAAGTGGCCGAGGACACCATCAGCGCCGGGCCGGTGTGGGGCCTGCAGGACGCGCTCGACCTTGACCTCGCCCCGCCGAAGGATGGCACGCCGGTCATTCCCGGCGCGCATCTTTGCTATTTCTGGCCGCATGCGCCGATGCGCGAGATCGGCGCCGACGGGCACCCGGAACGCGGCAGCTTCATGCCGCCGATCACCCTGCCGCGCCGCATGTATGCCGGCGCCCGCATCACCTTCCAGCGCGACCTGAAGGTCGGGGTGAAGGCGACGCGCACGCGCACCATCACCGACGTCACCGAGAAGACGGGCCGCACCGGCACGCTGGTCTTCGTCTCGTTGCGTGAAGACTTCGCCGACAAGGATGGCCTGTGCATCCGGCAGGAAAACGACATCGTCTTCCGCGCCCTCGCCCAGCCCGGCGAGACGGCGCCGAAGCCCGCCGCGCCGCCGGCAAAGCCGGTGTGGCGCCGCACGGTGACGCCCGACCCGGTGATGCTGTTCAAGTATTCGGCCGTCACCTTCAACGGCCACCGCATCCATTACGACCGCCCCTACACGATGAACGAGGAAGGCTATCCGGGCCTTGTCGTGCACGGGCCGCTGACGGCGGCGCTGCTGATGGACCTGTGCCGGCGCGAGAAGAAGGAGCGCCTGGCCACCTTCAACTTCCGCGCCCAGGCGCCGCTGTTCGACACCGCGCCCTTCACCGTCAACGGCGCACCGAAAGAGGATGGCAAAGCCTGGGCGATCTGGGCGGAAACGCCCGAGGGCGGCGTTGCCATGCTGGCCGAGGCGACCTTCGGCTGAGGGACGGCCAAAAACGCTATTCCGCCGGAACGACGCCAAATTTCCCCTTTGGAATCAAAGGGTCATCCGGCCCAGGCCTGATCACAAGCCCGTGAGATGCACAGGCTGAGCCGGCGTGCGCCTGCGTTTGTCAGACAGCCTTTTTGGTTCTGACAAAGGATGCCCCATGAAACGGATTCTCGCCGCCGGCCTGGGCGCGGCGCTGCTTGCTGTGCTGGTTGCCGCCACCGCAAACCCCGGCGCCTCCGCGCCGCCGCCCGACATTCCGCTCGAACAGCACAAGGGCCCCTACACGCTGGCGCCGCTGCCCTATGCCACGGATGCGCTGAACCCGGTGATCGACACGGCGACGATGGAGATCCATCACGGCAAGCACCACCAGGCCTATGTCACCAACCTGAACGCTGCGCTCGAAGCCAACCCGGCGCTGAAGGACAAGACGCTGGGCGAGATCTTCGCCGGCGTCTCGCAATATGACGCGGCGGTGCGCAACAACGCGGGCGGCCACTGGAACCACACGCTGTTCTGGCGGACGATGGCGCCGCCGGGCAAGGGCGGCGCGCCGTCCGAGGTGTTGCGCGCGCAGATCGAGAAGGATTTCGGCTCGTTCGATGCCTTCAGGAAAGCCTTCCAGGCCGCCGGGATGAAGCAGTTCGGCGCCGGCTGGGTGTGGCTCATCTGGGCCGACGAACGCCTGCAGATCACCACCACGCCGAACCAGGACAACCCCCTGATGGCCGTGGCGGCTAAGCGCGGCAAGCCCATCCTGGGCAACGACCTGTGGGAACACGCCTATTCCCTGAAGCACCAGAACAGGCGCGACGCCTACCTTGCCGGCTGGTGGGACGTGGTGAACTGGACCGAAGTGACCCGCCCGTTTTATCGCGCGGCGGCGGTGCCGGGGTGAGGGGACGGCTCCCATAAGGCTTGGCTGCGGCGGGGCATTTTGCTGTAGTGTCCCGCCACCATGACTCTGCCCACATTCGTGGTCGCCGGCACGCAAAAAGCCGCCACCACATGGCTCTATGAATGCCTGAACGAACACCCTGAGGTGTTCGTCCCCACCACCAAGGAACTGCATCACTTCTGCGAGGCAGCAGACTGTCGCCTGTCAACGCGGGCGCAAGGCGATGCCTACTACCTGGGGCAGTTCGATGGCGCCGGGCCACAGCACAGTGCGGTCGGCGAACTTACCATCGACTACATGTATTTTCCCTACATTGCCGCCGACCTGCAGCGCATCAACCCGGCAATGAAGGTGATCTTCATCCTGCGCGAGCCGGTCGAGCGGGCCTATTCGGCCTACTGGATGGTGCGGCGGGGTCGGATCGAATTCGCGCCCTTTGAAGACTTCCTCAATCCCGACAACCATATCGTCGGGCGCGGCTTCTACTATCGGCAGATCGAGAACTTCCGCCGCCTTTTCCCCGACAGCCAGCTCAAGATCCTGATCTACGAGGACATCCAGCGGAACCCGCAGGCTTTCGTCGCGGAGGTGTTCCGTTTCCTCGGCGTCGACGATCGCTTTGTCCCGCCATCCTTGCGCCAGCAGATCGGCGAGACTCGGGTCATGTCGCCGCGTATGTCGACGCTTTTCTATCGCCGCCTGTCTCCCCTGCTGCAAATCCCACCGGTGCTTGCCGCATGGCGCCTGTTCAAACGCGTGACCGGATACAAGCGCGCCAAGCCAAATGCTGCGAGCAGCGGCGGCATCCAGCACCATTACCCCCCCCTGCCCGCCGACCAGCGGCGCCGGTTAGAGAATCTCTATCGCGACGACACCGAGCGGCTGTTTGGCCTGATCGGCCGGCGTGTCGGCGATTGGACTCACCAAGCAGAGCCCGGCGAATAACGTCTTTTTCGGCAATTCGCCGGTCCGCCACTGGGCCACTATTGACACCCCAAGCGCCAATGCCCTATTGCGCGGAACCCTTTCGCATGAAACCCATGAATCACCTCGACCAGCTCGAAAGCCAGAGCGTCTACATTTTCCGCGAGGCGTTCGCCACGATCGACCGCCTGGCGATGCTGTGGTCGCTCGGCAAGGACTCGAACGTGATGATCTGGCTGGCTCGCAAGGCCTTTTTTGGCCATGTCCCGTTCCCGGTCATGCATATCGACACCGGTCGCAAGTTCCGCGAGATGTATGAGTTCCGCGACCGCTACGCGGCGGAGTGGAACCTGAATTTCCTGCGCGAAGAATGCCCGTCCTATGAAAGCACCGACCCGACCCTGCCGCCGGCCGCCCGGTCCGCCGCGCGCAAGACGGGCGGGTTGAAGGCGGCGCTGCAGAAGCACGGCTTCAAGGGCATCTTCGCCGGCATCCGCCGCGACGAGGAAGGCACGCGCGCCAAGGAACGCTATTTCAGCCCGCGCGGCGAGAACGGTGCCTGGCAGTTTCGCGACCAGCCGCCGGAATTGTGGGACCAGTTCAACACGGACTTTCCCGACGGCACGCATGTCCGCATCCACCCGCTGCTGCATTGGTCGGAACTCGACATCTGGCGCTACACCCAGCGCGAAGGCATCCCCACGGTGCCGCTCTATTTCGCGCGCGATGGCAAGCGCTACCGCTCGCTCGGCGATCAGGACATCACCAACCCGATCGTGTCCGACGCCGTCACCATCGACGCGATCATCACCGAACTGGAAAACACCCGCGCGCCGGAACGGGCCGGGCGAGCCATGGACCATGAAGCGGAAGACGCCTTCGAACGGCTCCGCGCCGACGGGTACATGTGAGCGGCATGAGCGCTGACCGCGAAACGCTGCGCGTGGTTGTCATCGGCCACGTCGATCATGGAAAATCCACCCTGGTGGGCCGCCTTTTCCACGACACCGGCATGCTGCCCGACGGCAAGCTGGAAGCGATCCGCGCGATGAGCGAGAAGCGCGGCATGCCCTTCGAGTGGGCTTTCCTGATGGATGCGCTGCAGGCCGAGCGCGACCAGGGCATCACCATCGACACGGCGCATATCTGGTTTCGCACGCCGGAGCGCAACTACGTGCTGGTTGATGCGCCGGGCCACAAGGAATTCCTGAAGAACATGGTCACCGGCGCTGCGGCGAGCGATGCCGCGCTGCTACTGATCGATGCCGTCGAGGGCCTGCGCGAGCAATCGCGCCGCCATGCCTTCCTGCTCCACCTGCTCGGCGTGCGCGAGATGGCGGTGGTGGTAAACAAGATGGATGCCGCCGGCTATTCGGAAGAACGGTTCCGGACCATCCAGCGGGACTACGAGGCCTATCTCGCCGAGATCGGCCTGAAGGCGCAGGCCTTCATCCCCATCTCCGCCCGCAACGGCGAGAACCTGGCATCGTCCTCGGCGGCCATGCCGTGGTATCACGGCCCTACGGTGCTGCAACAGCTCGGCCGCTTCCAGATTCGCGCGCCGTCAGAGAACCGTCCGCTGCGCATGCCGGTCCAAGGGGTCTACAAGTTCGACGACCGGCGCATCATCGCCGGACGGCTGGAAAGCGGACGCATCGCCGTGGGCGACACGGTGCTCTTCTCGCCGTCGAACAAGACGACGCGCGTCGCCTCGATCGAGCGCTGGCAGGCGAACCGCAGCGCCGAAGCCGGTGCCGGGGAAAGCATCGGCGTGTGCCTGACCGAGCAGATCTTCGTCGAACGCGGCGAGATCCTGAGCCATGTCGCGGACGCGCCGGTGGAAACCGACGTGCTGCGCGCCCGCCTGTTCTGGCTGGGCCAGCGGCCGATGGGCGTAGGCTCGCGCTACAAGATCAAGCTGCACGCCGCCGAGGCGACCGCCACGGTGCAGTCCATTGAACGCATCTTCGATGCGAGCTCGCTGGAAGAGGTGCGCGGCGGGGCGGTCGAAAAGAATTCCGTCTGCGAGATCACGCTGCGGCTGAGCCGGCTGGTGGCGCTGGACCCCTATGACCGCAACGCCGTCACCGGCCGCTTCGTGCTGGTCGACGATTATGACATCGCCGGCGGCGGCGTCGTCTCGATGGAAGGCTATGCCGACCAGCGCCGGGTCACGACGGTGCGTGCCACCGACATCACCGCCGTGGACCACGGCGTGTCATTGGTGGCGCGCACCCAACGCAATGGCCACGAGGGCGGCGTGCTGTGGCTGACCGGCCTGTCGGGCGCCGGCAAGTCGACGCTGGCCGTCGCGCTGGAAGCCGCGCTGTTCACCCGTGGCTACCAGGTCTATGTGCTGGATGGCGACAACGTTCGCCATGGCCTGTGTGCCGACCTGGGCTTCTCGCCCGAGGACCGGGCCGAAAACATCCGCCGCGTCGGCGAAGTGGCGGCATTGATGGCCGGCGCCGGCATGATCGTCGTCACCGCCTTCATCTCGCCTTACCGGTCCGACCGCGACCGCGCGCGCAAGGCGGCCGACACGCGCTTCCACGAAATCTATGTCAAGGCCGATCTCGCCGTCTGCGAAACCCGCGATCCCAAGGGCCTCTACAAGAAAGCCCGCGCCGGCGAGCTGGCCAACTTCACCGGCATCTCGGCACCCTATGAAGCGCCGACAGCCCCCGAGCTCGTCGTCGACACCGGCACCAAGTCGGTCGATGCCTGCATCGACGATCTGGTGGCCTATGCCGTGAAGGCGTTCAAGCGGCAGGGCTGAGCGGCAGTCAAACCCCGCGCCAGTTGATCGCAAAGCGGATCAGCACACACAGCGAAACAATTGCGCCCCAGTGCATCAACAGCGCGTCGGGCGCGAGGACCGCGTCCGGCGGCACTTCCAGAAGGAAGCTGTGGTCGTAGTAGCGGCGGCCGAAATCTTGCGGGGTGCGCCACGGCGGAAAGAGCAGCGAAGCCAGAAACAACAGTATCGCAAGCCCGGCATTCAGCCAGTGCGCGATGCGACGGTCCTTCTCGATCCGCGCCAGCATCTGCTGACGCGCTTCGTCCGTCGGCAGGTTGTCAGCGTAAGGGTCGCGCCACGGCTTGCGATGGCGCACCCGCTCAGCTCCGCTTCTGGTACTGCATGTCGCCGAAATAGGCCCGGCGGTGTTCTTCGCTGATCGGGCCGGGCTTCGTCACATTGTCGGAGAGGATCGCCCAGGCCCGTTGCGTCGCGGGGCGTGCGGCGATGGCGGCGAGCCAGCGCTGCACGTTCGGGAAGTCGGCCATGTCGACCTTGCGGTTTTCCCAGCCCATCGCCCAGGGATAGGTCGCCATGTCGGCGATGGAATAGTCGCCGCCGAGATAGGGCACATCGCCAAGCCGCCGGTTCATCACGTCATAGAGACGTTTCACCTCGTTGTCGTAGCGCTGCTGCGCATAGGGAATGGGCTCGGGTGCGTAGCGGTTGAAATGGCCCTGCTGGCCGAACATCGGCCCGACGCCACCCATCTGGAAATAGAGCCACTGCTTCACCGTCCAGCGGGCGCGCGCCTCGCTCGGCAGGAACTGGCCGTGCTTTTCCGCCAGGTATTCGAGGATGGTGGCGGATTCGAACAGCACGATCGGCTTGCCGCCCGGCCCCTTCCAGTCGACGGCCGCGGGGATCTTGTGGTTCGGGTTGATCGCCAGGAAGGCGGGATCGAACTGCTCGCCCTTGGTAATGTTCACCGGCTTCACCGTGTAGGGGATGCCGAGTTCCTCTACCATCATGTGGATCTTGCGCCCGTTGGGCGTGGGCCAGGTGTAGAGGTCGAGCATCGTTAATCCTGCTGCTATGAACTGGAACGGCTGTCCGCGGGATATCCTGGAAGGTCACTCGTCTTTTCTTTCGCCGGGCAAGGGCAAGCCCAATGCCATCAGCGCAAGGTGAGCTAAGCCCCACAACACGATTCCGGCGACTGCTGCGGCAGCATAGACAATGAAACCGAAGCGTTGGGGAAGGCCGTAGGCAATCGCCAAAACAACCAGGACAATTACGAAAAGAAATCCAACAGGCCCTAGCCGCGCTAGCCGGCTTGTCCCACCCGATGTCTCGTCGTGGCGCGGCTCGAACTCCGGCCGGTTGTTGCGGCGTCGAAAATCCCAGTCCATCTGCCTCGTATGGCTTACGCCACCGCGCCGTAGACGTGCCAGGGCTTGCCCTTCTTGCCCTCGCCGCCGCGGAAGGTGACGCCCGTCTTCGTGGCGCTGCGCACCACCGGTGCGTCGCCGTGGAAATAGCGGGAGAAGCCCGCGCCCTGCGCCAGCCTGGCGATGTCGGTGTCGCGCATGCGGCCCATGAAGGGTTCGTTGTTATTGTAGGTGTCCCAGTCGGGGATGAAGAGGTCGAAGGCATCGCCTTCCACCTGCGGCACGTCGACATGGCACATCACCCCGCCCGGGCGCAGCAGGCGGCGCGATTCGCGCAGGATGGCGGCGATGGCGGGGCTCGAGGTTTCGTGCAGCAGCACGGCGCTCGCCACGATATCGAAATGCCCGTCCGGGAAATCGGTGCGTTCGGCGTTCTGCTGGCTGAAATGCACGCGGTGGCCGAGCGATTCGGCGCGCGCATGGGCATAGCGCAGCGAGGCGGCACCCAGGTCGATGCCATGCACCTCGGCGTCGGGGAATGCATCGGCCCAGGCCAGCGTCGAGTTGCCGATGGTGCAGCCCATGTCGAGGATGCGCTTCGGCTTCATGTTCGGGAAATTCTGTCTGATATAGGCGGCACCACTGCCGCCGATATCGGCGTTGAGGGGGCCGAGCCCACCCATGGCGTAGATGTAGAGCCCGCGGTCATAGATCGCGCCGGCGAAGACATCGCCCTCCATCAGGTCGGTGTGATAGCTGCCCGGCATCACATGCGTGTCGACCGCGGCCTGGTAGCCCGGCACGCGCAGGGCAGGATCGAGGCGCAGCGAGCCGCGCGTCTTGCCGCTGGTGCGCGCACGCGCCATCAGGTCGGGCAGTTGCCGTTCGACCGAGGCGCCGACTGAATCCCACATCAGCTCCTGCGTCGTGCGCAGCAGCGCCGACCAGTTCTGGTAATGCGCCTCGGGCTCCATCGCCTTGCGCACCTCGTGCCGGTCCTTCGGCACCCGCCGGTGCGCCTTTTCGAAAGCCGGGCGCACCTTGCGCTCGTAGACCTGGCGGGTGCCGTCCGACACCGTGGTCATGACATGGATGCGCAGGTTGGACACGAAGCCCTGGCGCGCCAGTTCGTCATGGTTCGGATCGGCGAGAACGGCGTGGCGGATTTGCTGGTCGTGCATGGCGGGGCCCCTGTTGCTTCATGCAGTGTAGCGTTCCCACCCCCTTGTGGGGAGGCCTCTACAGCTTCGGGTGCCGCTGGTGCCAGTCGGTGTTTTGCTGGAAGGCGTGGCCGGCGCGGATCGCCAGCTCTTCCTCGCCATGGCGGGCGATGATCTGCACCCCAAGGGGGAGTCCTTGGCGGTTGAAGCCGCCGGGGAAGCAGACGCAGGGGTGACCGGAGAAATTCCACGGCGCGGTGAATTTCAGCATCTCGCCATGGTCGTCGAGCACGGCCGCGCCTTCGCGGCGCTGCAGCGGCGGCGCCGGGTTGGGCCAGGACGGGCAGATCAGCAGGTCGACATCCTCGAACAGCGCGCGCACGCGGGCCGTCCACTCGCGCGCCGGTGCCTGCAGCCGCGCCATGTCGGTGGCGAGCAGCGCCTGGCCGCGGCGGAGCAGGCCTGCCAGTTCGGGGCCGTAATGTTCCGCCTGCGCCGGAAAGGTCGCCTCATGGGCGATGGCGGCTTCGACCGCGACCAGGTCGGTGAAATGGGCGAGGAAGCCGGAGGGCGACGGCAGGCTGACCGGCAGGATGCGCGCGCCGCGCGACACGAAGGTGTCGGCCGCGGCGAACACGGCGTTGGCGACATCGGGATCGGTGTGCGCCGTGACATAGCGTTCGTCGAGGCCGATGCGGCAGCCGCGCAGCCCGCGTTCCAGCCGCACGGCATAGTCGGGCACCACGCCGGGCAGCGTGAGCGGGTCGGCCGGATCGGGCCCGGCGATCACCGCGAGCATCGCCGCGCAATCGGCGAGGCTGCGCGCCATCGGCCCGACATGGTCGAGCGACTGCGCCAGCAGCAGGATGCCCGACAGGCTGACGCGGCCATAGGTCGGCTTGATTCCGGAGACGCCGGTGGCGGCGCAGGGAAAGCGGATCGAGCCGCCGGTGTCGGAGCCAAGCGCGCCATAGGCCATGCCGGCGGCGAGCGCGACCGCCGGGCCGCTCGACGACAGGCCGGTCATGTGGCCTTCGTTCCACGGATTGACCGGCGGCGGCACGCTGGGATGATGGGCGATGTAGGCGCCCTCGGTCATCGCCAGCTTGCCGAGCACCACGGCGCCGGCTGCCCGCAGCCGCGCCACCACGGTGGCATCGCGGTCGGGCGCGGCGCCGCCCGGCAAGGCCGATCCGCCGCGCGTCGGCAGGCCCTCGGTCAGGCAGAGATCCTTGAGCGCGATCGGCACGCCGGCGAGCGGCCCGCGCAGCTGGCCCATGGCGATCCCGGCTTCCGCCGCGCGCGCCGCGTGGAGCGCGGCATCCCCGGCCACGGCGACATAGGCCTTGAAACGGGGGTTGAGCGCGGCGATGCGCTCGAGCGTCGCCCTGGTCACATCGACGGGCGACAGCGCCCGGCGGCGGTAGGCATGCGCAAGGTCGATAATGCTGGCGAAAGGAAGATTGGCAGCGGTCATGGCCAAAGACTTGCGCGAGGCCGGGGCCGCACGCAAGCCGATAGAGGCCCCACGCGCCGCCCGCGACCGCCCGTCATTGTGGTCCTACGGCCGGCCGTTGTTGAAAAGCCGCCCCACCTCGTATCCCGCCATCAGCAAGGCCGCAAAGGCGAGCGGCAGGATGAGGTAGACGATGCGATAGATGATGATGGCCGAGACCAGCGCATCGACGGGCACGCCCGGGATGGAAACGATCATCACCGCCTCAAACACGCCGATGCCGCCCGGCACATGGCTCAGCACCGACGCGGCGATGGCCAGGCAATAGGCGCCAAGGAACAGCGGGAACGACACGACGACGTCGGGCGGCAGCAGCACGTAGAGCACGCTGGCGGCCAGCGTGAGGTCGATCAGCGCAAGGCCGATGCCGGCCAGGTTGGTCCAGAATCCCGGCACGCGCAGAATCAGGCTAAAGAGCTTGAGTGGACCGGGCCGGAACGCCGTCCAGGCCAGGTAGGCGACGGCGGTGCCGAGGATGAAGACGCCCAGGGCGACCAGCACGCCGGGCGGCAGGCCGAGCAGCAGGCGCGCATCCTTCGGGTCGAGCACCAGGGTGACGCCGATGGCGACGATGATGCCGAAGGTGAAGACGAAGGTGCAGTAGGCGACAACCTCGGCGATCTCGTTTGCCAGCAGGCCGGCGCCGGAATAGATGCGAAAGCGCACCGAGCCGCCGGTGACAAAGCCGAGCCCGACATTCTGGCTGAAGGAATAGCCGACGAAGGAGGCGAAGGCGACATGCGGATAGGGTACGCGCTTGCCGATGTGGCGCAGCGCCAGCACGTCGTAGAGCGTGAGTACGAGATAGCTCGCCACCGTCAGGCCGAAGGACCAGGCCAGCGCGCTGCTCGACAGTTCGTTGACGCGGTCGAGCAGGTTGCGCAGCGAGATCGCGGACAGCTCGCGCGCAAGCACCCAGATGGCGAGCCCGAAGACGATCAGCGTCACGGCGCCGGCAACCCAGTGCCAGCGGCTGGACGTGGCCGGCGGCGGCGCGGCGGGCTCTGCGGTGCTCATCGAATGGGTATAGCGAAAGGATTCATCCTTCCCGCTTACCCCGGCAGGCCGGGGCGGCACAACCCCGGCGACCAAAACGCCGTGCGACGGCGCACCGCACCGGCGTCATGGCCGGAATTGCTCTAGGCTGGGTCTACGAGTCCGCCCATGACCCTCACCATCACCCTTCTTGTTGTGGCCGCTGCCGCCGCCGTCTTTGCCTGGTCGGTGTGGCGCGTGCGCCGCGAGGTGCCCGGCGAACCGTCGCTGATACCGCATGGCGCCATCCAGTTCCTGTGCGCCATCGCCCTGATCCTGATGGCGGCCCATCTCGTGTCGCTGCTGAGCGGCCAGCCGCTGACCGGCCGGATGATGGGCGGACGCTAGGAAAACACCCAACATCACTGGGGAATTGACCGGCCGCAAACACGATTGGTTGTGACCCGCGTCACTGGTCAACCGCCGGCTGCTTCCGCAGACTTGGTGCGTTGGTCTTGCAAACTTTGTCTGGTTCCTGCTTGAAACCCGGCCCCGAAAGGAGCCGGGTTTTTTTGCGCGATTCGTACGGAGAGCCCGTGCGCTTACGCCGCCGGCACGTTGGCCAGCGCTTCTTCCAGGTCGTAGAAGCTCGGCTTGATCTTCGACGGCACGGCCTGGCGGCCGATCTCGACCGAAATCTGCGGCGAGTTGCCATGCAGGTGCGCGACCATGATGTCGCGGATGATGGCGTAATATTTCGCCTCTTCGTCGACCACCTGCTTGATGCGGGTGGCGAAGGGGCCGACCATGCCATAGGCGAGCAGCACGCCGAGGAATGTGCCGGTGAGCGCGCCGCCGATCAGCGCGCCGAGAATTTCCGGCGGCTCGGCAATCTGGCTCATGGTCTTGATGATGCCGAGCACGGCGGCGACGATGCCGAGCGCGGGCAGCGCATCCGCCATCGCCTGCAGCGCCTCGGACCCGCGCACCTCTTCCTTGTGATGCTTCTCGAGCTGCTTTTCCATGATCTCCTCGACCTGGTGCACGTCGTCGAAGTTCATGGTCATCATGCGCAGGTAATCGCAGATGAAGGTGATGGTGAACTTGTCCTTCAGGACATTCGGATATTCCTGGAACAGCGCGCTTTCTTCCGGCGCCTCGATATGCTTTTCCGCCGCGATCGGGCCCTTGGTGCGGATCATCTTGGTGATCGCGAACAGGAGGCAGAGCAGGTCCTGGAAGTCCTTTTTCTTCCACTTCGGCCCCTTGATCATCTTGCCGAAACTCTTGAGCGTGGCGCTCACGATTTCCATCGAGTTGGAGATGATCAGTGTGCCGACCGCGGCACCGCCGATGATCAGGCCTTCATAGGGCAGCGAATGCAGAATGATGCCGAATTTGCCGCCCGACAGCACATAGCCGCCGAACACGCAGACAAAGACAAAGACAAGACCGCCGATAGAGAGCATTCGGATCCTCTTCCAGGGGTCATGGCCGCCCGAGGGGCCATTGTCGCCACACCCCGGCAGCAGCGCAACATACGCCTGCCCGGCGGGGGTGCCCGCCGGAACAGGGCTAATGTTGCAAAAAGCGTCGAAAAAGGCCACCAAGGAGAGATCACGGAGCCGCGTTTAGGGGGACCAGACGCAGGACCCCTCTCCGTGCCGGGGGAAGAGAAGATGACTGCCGCAACGCCGCAGAGCGGAATCGTGGTTAACAGCAGCACCAATGTCACCTGGCTGGCCGGCCAGACCAAGGGCAGCGCCGAGGTCGAGATCGGCTTCAGTGGCGCCGTGGCCAGCGACCGCACCATCAAGATGGGCTTTGCCTGCCACGAGATGGCGGTCGCCCGCGCCGCCGCCTCGGTGCTGGGCTACTTCCTGCTGCTCCTGGTCCAGGACGCGGCGCGCGCCGGCAATGCCTCGGTGGCGCAGGTCGATATCGGGGACGACATCAATGCCGTCACCTTCGAGATCCGGGCCGATGTCCGGCCGGTGGTCGACTTCCTGGTGTCGGTGGCCATCGCCCCGGGCACCAACACGCGGGAGGAGGCCTCCGCCTCGGCCGCCACGCGGCTGGCCAGCGTCACCGCACTCGAACTGCAGGAGCGCACCGCCGCGGTGCGCGAGGCGCTGACGCACCTGCAGCCGATCAAGACCTATTACCCCGAGGTCCTGCACGCCGCCGTCGAACGGGCGCGCCGCGCGCTCGGCTAGGCGGGCGCCCCGCCCGGGGCCAACGCAGCGCGCCGGGGTCTGCCGCCCGCAGCGTGGGCGGAATCGGGCGACCGCCTGTCCGGCCGGGACGGGGGTGGTAGCATGCCGGCACGCCAATTCAGTCACCTGCAGCATAAGGAGGCAGTGCCGTGCGGTTTTCCTACACCCACCACATGCCCTATACCGACATCAAATCCGCCGGCCAGGACTGGCCCGTTCCGAACAAGCAGTTCGATGCCGAGAAGGGCGCGCAAATGATGCGCACCTATATCGACGACAAGATCTACGCCGAGGAAGTCGGCTTCGACTGGATCGCCTGCAACGAGCATCACATGAGCCCCTATGGGCTGATGCCGAACCCGAACCTGATCGGCTCGATCCTCGCGCACAACACCAAGCGGTCCGGCATCCTGATGTCGGGCAACATCGTGCCGATCGTGAACCCGATCCGCGTCGCCGAGGAATACGCGATGATCGACGCGATCTCGGGCGGCCGCCTGATCGCCGGCTTCATGCGCGGCATCCCGCACGAATACGTCGCCTACAACTGCCCGCCGGACGAATCCTATGGCCGCATGTTCGAGGCGGTCGAACTCATCCGCAAGGCGTGGAGCGAGCCCGAGCCCTTCGGCTGGGAAGGCGAATACTACCAGTTCCGCGCCGTGTCGATCTGGCCGAAGCCGGTGCAGAAGGAAGTGCCGCTACTGATGTCGGTGTCGAGCGAGATGTCCTCGAAGCTCGCCGCGAAGCACAAGGCAATTGCCGGCGTGCTGGGCATTTCAAGCCTCGACGATGCGCGCAAGATCATGTCCCGCTTCCATGACGACGCAAGGGAATACGGCTGGACGCCGACGCCGCAGCATTTCATGGTCGGCATGAATTGCTGCATCGCGCCCACCTATGAAGAGGCCAAGGAAATCCTGAACAAGGGCCAGGAATATTTCTTCGGCGTGCTGGGCGGCGGCATCCGCACGGCCCAGAAGCTCGTCGTCAGCAAGACGCGCTACTACCACGACAAGGCGACGGCCGAGAAACAGTCACAGCGCTTCGTCAACAACCGCGGCGCCGGCCGCATGGAGTCGAGCTTCGACGAGAAGGTGGAAACCGGCACGATCCTGTGCGGTACACCCGACATGGTCGTGAAGCAGATCGAGCGCCTGCACAAGGAACTTGGCCATGCCCGCATGGGCCTGTCGGTCAAGGTCGGCAACATCAGCGACGCGCATGTGACGCGAACGCTGAACTACCTGAAAGACCAGGTCTTCCCGGCCACCCGCCACCTCGGCGAAGGCACGCAGAAGGCCGCGGAGTAACCACCCCCGGCGGCGGCGGGCCCAACGGGCCTTGCCGCCGAGTCCGGCGCGTGGGAAGGTGCAGCGCAACGGCGCGCTGGGGGGCCTGCGCCGCACCTCCGCGCGGCGCTGGGCATGGACCGTAGCGAACTTCTCGACATCCTCCGCAAACATCGGGCTTTCGTCGAACGCCGGGCGGGCGAGGGTAAGCGCGCCAATCTCGCGCATGCGTCCCTGACGGGCCTGAAGCTGCCCGACGTGATGCTGGAAAGCGCGACGCTGACAGGCGCGGACTTATCGCATTGCATCCTCACCGGGGCAAACCTGTCACAGGCGGACCTGTTCTGCGCCAACCTTGAATTCGCCGACCTGAGCCGCGCCAACCTGGAGCGCGCCAACCTGCGCGGCGCCCGGCTGCAGGGGGCGAAGCTGGCCAACGCCAACCTCAAGCATGCCGACCTGCGCCCCGGCGTCATTCGGCAGGCCCAGAAGGACCGCCGCACCGACCTGTCGAAATCCAGCATCGATGGTGCCAACCTGGAAGAGGCCAAGCTGGACGGGGCCAACATGGCGGCGGCGTCGGCCAAGGGCGCGAATTTCCGCAAGGCCTCGCTCGAGGCCTGCGACCTGCGCGGCGCCGACCTGACCGGCGCCGACCTGTTCGGCGCCCAGCTGAAGAACGCCAATCTCGCCGGCGCCAACCTGGAAAATGCCATCCTGGTGCAGGCCCGCGTCCAGGGCGCCAACATGCGCGGCACCCTGATGATCAATGTCGACCTGCGCTCCGCCAATCTGAGCGATGCGATCATCATGCTGGGCGCCAATCGCCTGTCGGTGAACCTGCAGCGCGCGCTGCGCGAGCATGCCGTGTGGATCGAATCGAACGGCACCGACGGCACGCGCGCCGACCTGTCGGGCCAGGACCTGTCGGGCCGCGACCTGCGCGGGGCCTTCCTGTCCGGCGCCAGTCTGGCCGGCTGCAACCTGGCCGACACCGACCTGTCGGACAGTCTGTTCGAGATGAGCGACCTGAGCGGCGCCAACCTGGCCAACGCCAATCTGCGCCGCGCGGTAATGGCGGGAGTCAACCTGCGCGGCGCCAACCTGCGCGGCGCCAAGCTCGCCGCCGCCAAGCTGGGCCCCATCGACCTGACCGATGCGGACGGGCAGAAGTCCGGCCAGGTCAAAGCTGCCGACCTGACCAATGCCGACCTCGAGGGTGCCGATCTCTATCGCACCGATTTGACCCAGGCCCTGCTCGAGGGGGCAAAAGTTGCCGGAACGACGCTCGACAAGGCCAGTTCGGCCCCGGCAAAGACGGCCACGGGCGGGGCACCGGTGGCCGCCCAGCCGCCGGCGCCCACCGCCAAGACGGATACGGCAGCAGCCGGCAAGAAGCCCGGCTGATCAACATCTGCTTGTAGCGGGCTGCGCGCTCGCCACCACCGGCTGAGGCCGGAGACCGCTTCCCCTGCCTGTCTGACCCGTCCAGTTCGGCCACCGGCGCGGCCGTACCGCAAAACCGGCATCTGTTTTGCTTTACCGGCCATTAACCAACGCGGGGGTAAACCGTGTTGGAGAGACCGCAACCGCCTGGAGGCACTGGCTATGGTGCAAGGACTTTCCATTCTGACGAACACGGGCGCTTTGACGGCGCTCGAGCAGCTGACGCGCACCAACAAGAAGCTGAACACGACGCAGCTGCGCATCACGACAGGCCTGAAGGTCACGGGTCCCAAGGACGACGCCGCCACCTATGCCATCGCGCAGCGCCTACGCGGCGACATCGCCGGCACCAACGCGGTGAAGATCGCGCTGTCGAACGGCGAAGCGACGGTGAACGTGGCGATTTCCGCCGGCAAGGCGATCGCCGACCTGCTGACGGAAATGAAGGCCAAGATCGTGCAGGCCAACCAGGCCGGTCTCGACTCCGCCTCGCGCACGGCGCTCAACAACGATTTCAAGGCGTTGCGCGACCAGGTCGAATCGATCGTCGCCACGGCGGCTTTCAACGACAAGAACCTGATCGAGTTCAGCGCCACGAACCTTCTGGTGCTCTCGACCGTCGATGGCTCGACCATCACGGTGAGCGCACAGAAATTCGACACCTCGACACTGACGCTGGCGACGCTCGACCTGCTGACCAGTGCCGGCGCCTCGACCGCCCTGAGCTCGATCGAAACCGCGATCACGCGAGTGGCCGACGGCCTCGCCAACCTCGGTTCGGCGGCCAAGCGCATCGACGTCCAGACGGACTTCACCACCTCGCTGGTAAACATCCTGACGGAAGGCCTCGGCAACCTGGTCGACGCCGACCTGGCCGAAGAGAGCGCGAAACTCCAGTCGCTGCAGATCCAGCAGCAGCTTGGCGTCCAGTCACTCGCCATCGCCAACGCCGCGCCGCAGACGATCCTGTCGCTGTTCGGCGGCTAAAGTTAAGGGACGGGGGACAAAGAAAGCCGGCCGGGGCAACCCGGCCGGCTTTCTGCTGTCCGTAGTTCAACCGGCGAGGGCGTGACCGATGCAGAGTACGGTACAGCCTTCGCCGCCCACGCCCTTCACCGTCAGTTTCGCCGGCGCGCGCCAGTCGAAATAGGCTCCCTTGCGCAGCGCGATGTCCGTGCTGCCGTCATTCAGTGTCATCGTGCCGTTGACAACGAACAGCCAGCGGCGGTGCTCGTCGGTGGTGAGCGCCTGGCCCGCCGCGCTGCCCATCGGCAGGTGCACCATTGTGACGGGATAGAAGCCCGGCGGCGCGCCGGTTTCGTTGCGCGACACCATCCGCTGCATCCAGCCCTTCACCTTCGGATGCGGCGCCCAGTCGAGCTTGTCGGTTTCGACAATGTTGGGGACCGTGAAGTCGCGGCCGTGGTTGTCGAAGTTGCCTTCGAATTCGAGATAGATGCTTTCCTTCAGGTCGGCTTCGAATTCACCGCCATCCGTGCTCCAGATCAGGAAGGTGCCGCCGGCTTCCGAGGTCTGGTGGCTGCCGCGGCCATGCACGCTGCGCGGCGGCCGGTCCATGAAATGGCCCTCGCGGAAGGTCACGTCCCAGCCCTTGGTGTCGGCCGCGCTCCTGAACTCCCAGTCCGGCAGGTCGCCGCCCAGGAAATAGAAGGTTTCGCGCACGGTGCGGTGATAGCGCCGCACCGATTGCTCGGTCTTGCCCGGCTGGGCGAAGCGCAGGTGCACATAGCCTTCGGTCTGCGGATCGACATAGAGCACCTTGCGGATCGAGCCGCCGATGACATGGTCCTGCCAGGGCATCGAGGCGGTGTCGTGGTGCGTGTAGGGTTGCGTGGTCATCGTTCGGCGTCCTCCCGTTTGCGTGAAGGCTAGAACACCGCTTGACCATCCCCCAAGGGGAAATCCAAGAATGCCTGCCAATTACACCCCATGAGGCACCCATGGCCAAAACCTATCGCGTCGACGGCATGTCCTGCGGCGGCTGTGTGAAATCGGTCAGCAACGCCATTGCGGCCAAGGACCCCAAGGCCCGCTTCACCGTCGACCTGCCGAGCGGCACGGTGCGGGTGGACAGCGACACGGCCGAGCCGCTGGTGATTGCCGCCATCACTGATGCCGGCTTCGACTTCAGGGGCGTCAGCGCCAGCTAGAGCAACGAGCCCCTCACGTCGAACCAAAGGTTCGACCTGTGGGCACAAATTGCTCTGCTCTTTTTACGATTCTAGAGCCGCGATCGACGATCAAGCGGGTTCACTTGATCGTCCGCTGCTCTGGCGGGACTTGACCTGCGCCCTTGGAGGGCTGACATGGACAGGGCGGCTGATCAGCCGCCATTATTTGTGAGCTTCCATGTCGCTGATTCCCGTTTCCGTACTCACCGGCTTCCTGGGCGCCGGCAAGACCACCCTGCTCAACCGCCTGATGCAGCGGCCGGAACTGGCCAACACCGCCGTCATCATCAATGAGTTCGGCGAGATCGGCATCGACCACCTGCTGGTGGCGCGCAGCGACGAGAATGTGGTCGAAATGGCCAGCGGCTGCCTGTGCTGCACCATCCGCGGCGACCTGATCGAAACCTTCGACGACCTGCTGGCCAGGCGCGACGCCGGCACCATCAAGACCTTTGATCGCGTGGTGATTGAGACCACCGGCCTCGCCGACCCCGCGCCGATCCTGCACACGCTGATGAGCGACCCCAAGCTGTTCCGCCGCATTGCGCTCGACAGCGTCGTCACCATGGTGGACGCGGTGACGGGTGACGCCACGCTCGACCGCCATCCGGAGGCGGTAAAGCAGGCCGCGGTGGCCGACCGCATCGTGCTGACCAAGACCGACCTGGCCCAGGACGCAATATCAAGGCGCGATGTCGAGAAGCTGAAGGCGCGGTTGCGGGCGCTGAATCCCGCGGCGCCGATCCTGACCGCGGAGCGCGGCGCGGTGGACCCCGCCCGGCTGTTCGATGCCGGCGTCTATGACCCCACCACCAAGCATCCCGATGTGCTGGGCTGGCTGCAGGCCGAAGCCTATCTCGATCCGCATGGTCACCATCATCACGGGCACGGCGATCACGTTCACGCGCCCGGCCGGCCGGGCCAGGATGCGCATGACGTCAACCGCCACGACGCGCGCATCCGCGCCTATTGCGTCGTCCGTGACCAGCCGATCAGCGCCCAGGCCTTTAACCTGTTCGTCGAAATCCTGACCGCCAACGCGGGCGAGAACCTGCTGCGGGTGAAGGGCATCCTGAACCTGGCCGAGGCTCCGGGCACGCCGGTCATCGTGCACGGCGTGCAGCACCTGTTCCACCCGGTGGAATTCCTGCAGGCCTGGCCGAGCGAGGACCACCGCAGCCGCCTCGTCTTCATCACCCGCGACATTCCGCGGGATCACATCGAGCGGCTGCTCGATGGCCTGAACACGGCGGCCTAGCGCGAGGCCTCAGCCGCGCCCGCGATAGGGCGAGACACCGGGGTCAGGAACATGGACGCCCCGCGGCGGCTCGCCGGTCTGGAAGAAGACGTCGATCGGAATGCCGCCCCGCGGGTAGAAGAAGGCGGCAATGCGCAGCCAGCGTGGCTTCAATTCTCCCACCAGCCGCTTCGCGATGCCCACCGTCACCGATTCATGAAAGCTCGCCTCGTTGCGGAAGCTGTGCATGTAGAGCTTCAGCGCCTTGCTTTCGACCAGCCAGCGATGGGGCACATAGTCGATGACGATATGGGCAAAGTCGGGCTGGCCGGTCACCGGGCACAGACTGGTGAATTCCGGGCAGGTGAAGCGCACGACATAGGCGCTGTCCGGATCGGCGTTGGGGATACGGTCGAGGACAGCGTCTTCCGGCCGGGCCGGCATTGCGGTCCTGCGGCCCAGCATCGTCAATTCGCCCGCGGGCTTGGCGGTCGTCCTGCGCCTGCCCGGCCTTGTCGTCGCCCCTGCCTTCCTGGCCGCCATCGTCCCCTCCATGCAAAAGGGCCGGCGGTTGTCCGCCGGCCCCTGGTGCTGTCGTCGTCCGGCAGATGCCGGGTCGAAGATCTTACTTCGACACTTCTTCGACGATCTTGTCGTAATCCTTGTCCGACTGCATCGTGAGCTGGTCGAGTTCGACCTGGACGATGCGCAGGATGCGCGCGATGTAGTCCGCACGCCACTGCACGCGCCACTGCTCGACCGCTTCGGTCGGCTTGTAGCTTTCGATGTTGTCCGAGGTCGGGAACTTCTTCTTCTCGGCCAGGCGCTCATGCGTGTCGAGACGCTCGCGGATCACCGAGACTTCGCCGGTCAGCGCCATGATCATGGCGAGCAGCTTGTCGATGTTCGGATCGTCGAAGAAATAGGGGCGGCGGCCCTTTGCGGTGCGGATGCGCTTGATCTGCGGCGCCGCGGCCGGAGCGGCAGCCTTGGCCGCCGACTTCTTGGGGGCAGCCTTGCGGGCGGGTGCGGCCTTCGCCTTGGTGGTCTTTTTCGTGGCGGTCTTGGGCGCCGCTTTCTTTGCTTTCTTCATGGCCATGTGATGTGCCCTCTTTGATCGGTCGATTTGGACGGGTTCCCTGCCGGACCTGATAGGCAGTTTTTTCTTGATGATCCGGGCAAACTTTCAGCGTTCGGCCCGAAGCCTGTCAAGCCCGTATACACCGGCAAGGCGGTGAATCTTGCCGCATGCGGACAAAGGTTCGCCGAAGCCTACTTTCGTGGCGTTTCCGCCGCCGCACCGGGGGCAAATTCGCGCCTCGTCACGCAGCGCAGTTGACTCGCGATCTTGCATTCGCTCCTGTGTCGGGCCAGCCGTCGCGGGGAGCCGATTCATGGCCGATTTCAAGGATCAAGTCGTTGTTGTTACCGGCGCGGCCGGCACGCTGGGCGGCGTGATCGCCGACGCCTTTCTGGCTGCGGGCGCCCGTCTCGTCCTGCCTGACTTCGCCGGCGACCGGCTCGAGGCGCGATTCGCCGCATTGCGCGGCAAGCCGGACCATGTGCTGGCGCCTGGCGCCGACCTGACCGATGCGCCCGGCGTCTTACGCCTCATCGATGCGGCGGCGGTGACGCTCGGCGGCATTGACGTGGTCGTCAACACGGTGGGGGGTTTTCGCGGCGGCCAGCCGCTGCATGAAGCGCCGCTCGCCGACTGGGACGTGATGCTGCAGATGAACCTGCGCCCAACCGTGCTGGTGTGCCGCGCCGCCATCCCCCACCTGCTGCGCCGCGGCCGGGGCCGCATCATCAATATCGGCGCCCGCCCCGGCGCCACGGGCGTCGGCGGCCTGTCGGCCTATGGCGCCAGCAAGGCGGCCGTCATCCGCCTGACCGAAAGCCTGTCGGAGGAGCTGAAGGACAAGGGCATCACCGCGAACAGTGTGCTGCCCAGCACCGTCGACACGCCCGACAACCGCGCCGCCATTCCGGACGCCGACCCGAAGCGCTGGGTGGAGCCCGCCGCCATTGCCGATCTCGTGCTGTTCCTGGCCGGCCACGGCGGCCGCGCCATCTCGGGCGCGGCGATCCCCGTCTACGGCCTCTCGTGAGCTGGAGCCTTCACTTCGACTTCGGTCGAACCGAGGTTCGACTGAAGTCGAAATTGCTCTAGGGCTGCGCCACGCAGACGGCTTCGAGGACCGGCAGGCGCCAGGTCTCGGCGCGGGCCTTCCAGGCGTCGAAGGCCTTCTCGCCGGCCAGCGGCGCGAAGGAATAGCGGCCGAAACGCTGCACGCCGCGGATCGAGCGCTCGACGCTCCACTGTTCCACACCATCCGCCGGTGCATCGCCAGCGATGAGGACGATGCGCTCGCCCATCGGGGCATGGCCGCGTCCCCTGCGCTGCGCCAGATAGACATGGGCATTGACCGACAGGTCGTCGGCCTTCGGCCCCTGGCCCCAGAGATCGCGCCAGCCCGCGGTGAATTTCACCACGTCGGGATTCGTCCAGATGCGGTCCGCTGCTACCGTGTTTTCGATCAGCATGAAATCGAACCAGGCGAAGCCCGGCGACGCGCCTGCCTGCTGCACGACTTTCCAGTTCATGTAGCGCACGATGCCCGGGACGCCATTGAAGAAGGGGTTGTCGACGCGGCGCAACCAGTCCTCATAGCCGCGCGCGACGGAATCGGCACGCGGCGTGTAGGTCAGGAGAATCATCGTTTCGGATTCGGCGGGCTGGACCATGAAGACTCCCAGAGTGCGGCAATGTGTGCGGCAACGATTGTAGCCGGGGTACGACCATGGGATAATGCACCTTGCCGGTTGGTGCACGCCACCAGGTAAGGCCCGGTTGCAGCCCCGATAACAGCCACCAAACGCCCGCCCTGCGGGAGTGTGTGTTTTGCCTGCGGATGATGTGCGTCCGCGTCAGTCTGGAGGTCGCCGCTTTTCATGTTTTGGGGTTTTTTCGGTCTTGTCAGCGACTCCCTTGCCATCGACCTTGGCACCACCAACACGCGCATCTACATCCGTGGCCGCGGCATCGTTCTCGACGAGCCATCGGTCGTGGCGGTCAGCGAGTCCGAGCAGACGCGCCAGATCCTGGCGGTGGGCGAGAAGGCGGCGCGCATGATCGGCCGCACGCCGGTCAACATCCGCGCCGTCCGGCCGATGCGGGCCGGCGTCATCGGCGACTTCGAGATCGCGCAGGAAATGATCCGGCATTTCATCCGCCGCGCCAACAAGCGCTCGGACCTTGCCCGCCCGCGCATCATCATCACCGCGCCGTCGTCCTCCACCGCGGTGGAACGGCGGGCGATCCGCGAGGCGGCGGAAGCCGCCGGCGCCCGCCAGGTCTTTGTCATCGAAGAGGCGATGGCGGCGGCGATCGGCGCCGGCCTGCCCGTCACCTCTCCCACCGGTTCAATGGTGGTGGATATCGGCGGCGGCACCACCGACGCTGCGGTGCTGTCGCTGGGCGGCATCGTCTGCACGCAGTCCGTCGATGTCGGTGGCCAGGTGATGGACGAAGCCATCATGGGCCATGTGCGCCGCGTCTATAACCTGCTGGTCGGCGAAGCGAGCGCGGAACACGTCAAGAAGACCATCGGCTCGGCCATCGTGCCGCAGAGCGGCGACGGCGCGACAATGGAGATCAGCGGCCGCGACCTTGCCAGCGGCGTGCCGCAGCGCATCACGGTGACCGAGCAGGAAATCGCCCGCTGCCTGATGGAGCCGGTGGCCGCCATCGTCGGTACGGTGAAGAACGTTCTCGAACAGGTGAAACCGGAACTCGCCGCCGACATTGTCGACAGCGGCATTGCGCTGACGGGCGGCGCGGCTTTGCTGCGCGGCATCGACGTGGTGCTGCGCGAAGCAACCGGCCTGCCGGTCTTCGTGGCGCCCGACCCGCTGACCTGCGGCGTGCGCGGGGCCGGTCAGGCGCTGGAAGAAATGCGGACGCTGAAAACGGTGATCCAGAGCTAGGGCAGCAACACTCCGTCAGGCCTTGCCCGCGCGCTCGCCTTTTTCCAGCACAAGGATGGCAGATTCCACGTCGCCGATCAGTTGGCCGATGAGGTGACGATAGGCCACCAGCAACGCATCGGGTGTCCGCTTCTCGCCGACGATATGGCCAAGCGCGCTGGCGAAGCTCGGCTGGCGGAACATGTGGAAGCGCAGGCCGTCGCGGCCGAAGATCTCGCCCAGGCGACCGTTGATGTCCTGCCACAGGCGCTCAAGCTTCTTTTCGATGCCGGAATCAAGGCGGTTGGGGTCGATCGCCCGTAACTCGCCGAGAACGACGCGCAGCATGGGAACCGCATCCCGGGGGCGCGGCACGGATGTGGCCGAGACACTCATTCCGGCTCCCTTCCGCGATGACTCGTCGGAACGCGGCGCGGCAAATCGTGACAAACCATTGCTACCCATGACTACCCCGATCATACCCTTCGATGCGTCGCGCGGATGCACGCCCGGGCTCACCACAAAACTGCGCTGCACGATCCGATCTCCCGTCTTTCCCGGAATGAATGACCAAGCAAGGCAATGGTGCCTGACTACCGCGCCGCGCCAATAAAGAACGGCGGGGCCGGGTTGGGGATCGGTGCGGAACCGCCGGCCCCGCCGCTGGAACGAACAGGAAAATCCGCGATCCCAGGGATCGGGAAATCCGCTGCTCATCCAGTACTGGCGCTAGCGGCGTCCGGTCTGCCGGGCGGCGAGCCCGCGACGCCGGTCGTTTTCCGCATATTGCGCGCATGGCGTCACACCATCGGAAAACCTGAACTCGTCATGAAACCGATATAGGCAGGCCGGACGTTTCCTGCTGTGGCAATATCGTGGCATGTTGGGCGTCGGAAAACCGGTAGGCCCATGCCGCAATTCCGCCGCGACGCGCTGCTACGAGGACCGGCCCGTGATGTCCACTCTGCGCCTGTTCCGACCCATCGTACCGATCGCGCTGGCTGCTTTGCTGGCCGGCTGCGCCGCCTTGGCGCCGCCGCGCACCAGCGGCGATCCCGTGCCTGCCGCTGCCACCGCACGCCCGGAGACGCCGCCCACCGTCCTGCCCCCGCCACCGGCTGCCCCGCCGCCGGCCGAAACGCAGCGGGCGATGACCACCCCACCGACCGCCCGGCCACCGGTTTCGCCCGTTCCGCCAGCGATGCCGAACGATCCCGTCATTCTGGTCGGCCTGTCCCAGGAGCAGGCCAATGCCATGCTCGGGCCGCCTTCGAGCATCCGGCAGGAAACCCCGGCTACGGTATGGGCGTATAGGATAGGCGATTGCCAACTGGACCTTTTCTTCTACGAGGACGTTAAGACGAGGCGGCAACAGTCCCTCGCCTACGAACTCCAGACCCGTGAAAAGACCGACCAGGCGCAGCGCGCTTGCTTCAACAGAATTTGGACCGTGAAGAATGGCCGCCCCTGAGGACAACGCCACCGACAAGCGCATCGTAATCGTCGATGACGACGACCTGTTCCGCGAATCCGTCACCGAGAACCTGCGCGAGGCCGGCTACCTCGTGGTCGGCTTCGACCGGGGGCCGAAATTCCTCGAGTTCATGCGCAAGGAACAGGGCATCGACCTGATCCTGCTCGACTGGAAGATGCCCGAAATGAACGGCATCGAGGTTCTGCGAACGCTGCGCAAGGACGGTTTTGAGGTACCGGTCATCTTCCTGACCGTGCTGAGCGACCAGGTCTATGAAGAGGCCGCGCTGACCACCGGCGCCGTCGACTTCGTGGAAAAGTCGCGCAGCTTCTCGATCCTGCTGAAACGCATCCAGCTGATCGAAGGCGGCGCCCGCGGCGGCGCACCGGCCGCCGATACGCTGGAAACAGGGCCCCAGACGCTGGGGCTGCTCCGGCTCGACGGCCAGCGCGCCTTCTGGCGCGAGAACCAGGTCGACCTCAGCCTGACGGAATACCGCATCGTCAGCATGCTGGCGCAGAAGGCCAACAAGGACGTCAGCTACAGGGAGATCTATGACCTCGTGCATGGCGAGGGCTTCGTCGCCGGTGCGGGCGAGGACGGCTATCGCGCAAACGTTCGCACCTTCATCAAGCGGATCCGGCAGAAGTTCCGCGATCTCGACGACACCTTCGATCGCATCGAGAACTATCCAAGCTACGGCTATCGCTGGGCGACCGGCGCCGACGACGCATAGGGCGCGCCATGACCTGGCTGTGGCGGTCCGTTGGCGGCAAGCTTCTGCTTGTGCTGCTGATCTTCGTCGCCGTACCGGTCATTGTCGCGCAGCAGTTCCAGGCCGCCGAGCAGCAGCGCAAGTCGATCCTGCTGAAGGCGCTGCAGGACCAGGGCCACCTGGTCGCACTGAGTGTCCTGCCACTCCTTGAAACCTACCGGCCCCAGGCCCTGCCCGAACTCAACCGCCAGGTCGCGCGGATGGGCAGCGAGCGCATGCGCCTCAAGGTTTTGTTCCAGCCGACCGGCGCCGCGGATGGCGGCTTCTTCTTCGTCGCCGTCGCGCCGCAGGTGGGGGCGCCCTATCTCGACCGTGACCTGCAGGAACTGATCGACACCGGCATACTCGACCAGGTGGGCGCGACCTGCAGCGACAGCCGCCAGCTTGCCATCCGCTACCGCAACCCGGCGGGCGAGGCAGAGCTGATGACCTCGGCAAGCCCCGTGCGCACGCCGGCCGGCTGCTGGCTGGTGATCACCTCGCAGACGGCGAGCGACGTGGTCGGCTCGGCCATCCTGCGGCCCTTCTGGCAGGAACCGGAAATCCGCGTTGCCGCGGCAATCTACATCGTCATGGCGGTGCTCGTTCTGCTGCTGCTGCTCGGCCTCTGGGGCAGCTTGCGCCGCTTCGCCCAGCGCGCGCGCGAGGTGCGCGCTGGCGTCGGCGGCGACGCGCCCTTTGCCGCCACCAACCGCATCCCCGAGCTCAACAGCGTCGCCGGTGAATTCGACCGGCTGGTCGCGGCGATGCGCGATTCGGCGCGCGCGCTGCGCAACGCGGCCGAGGAAAACGCGCATGCCTTCAAGACACCGCTCGCCACCATCGCCCAGGCGGTGGAGCCGCTGCGCCGCGCCATCGCGCCGGAGGATGCCCGTGCCCAGCGCGCACTGGAGGTGATCGAACGATCGGTGACCCGGCTGGATTCGCTCGTCACCGCCGCGCGGCGCATGGACGAGACGATCGCCGAACTGATGAATCCGCCGCGCCATCGCGTCGACCTGTCACGCCTGATCGAGCACATGATGCGCACCTATGGCAAGCAGACCGACCCGACCCAGCCGCAGGTGAAAATGACGGTGGAGCCAGGCCTGTTCGTCTTCGCGAGCGAAGACCTGTTCGAGACGGTGGTCGAGAATCTGCTGGAAAACGCCTTCAGCTTCTCGCCCGCGAGCACCGCGGTCGATGTCACACTGAAGCGCCGCCGCGGCCAGGCGGTGCTGTCGATCGAGGACCGCGGCCCCGGTGTGCAGCCGGAAAACCTGGAGCTGATCTTCGACCGCTATTTCACCCTGCGCCCGCACAACGGCACCGGACATGGCGCGCCCGGCAACCAGGGCCTGGGCCTGTGGGTCGTCCGCCGCAATATCGAAGCGGCCGGCGGTACGGTGAAGGCTTTAAACCGGCCCGGCGGCGGTTTGTCGGTGGAAGTCACCCTGCCTCTCGCACGCTGAGGGCGCAGCGTCTGCCCGGCCCACTTTTTGTCACAAGAATGCCGCGTGCTTGTCGCACCCCAGGAAAGCGGTGGTCTGGCATGTTTTGCGGGCCCGGAGTCGCGGGTTCATGCCCCACACGATGACATTCTCCGTCCCCCTAGCGGCGCTTATCGTGATGAACCCGTGACCTCCGGGCAAACTCTTCCTGAATTCAGAAGATCGCGGGCGGCCAGAAGGCCGCTCCTTTCGTTTGGCCTTAAGGCCGCCGCACCAGCAGCCCGGCCAGCGCGAGCGCCAGCCAGCCGGCGATGAGGGCGAGGCCGCCGACGGGCATCATCACCCCCGGCCCGCCCGCCTCGGTCAGCGCCCGCCAATAGAGCCCGCCCGAGAACAGCAGCGTCCCCCCGGCAATAAGGCCGAGGCCCGTATGTGCGGCACGCACCGCGCCGCCCGACAGGCGATCCGCCAGCGCGGCGCCAGCCAACAGCGCGACGGCGTGCAACGCGTGATAGGCCTGCGCCGTGGCGAACCAGCTCTGCTGGATCGCCGAGCCGCCAAAGCCATGCGCGCCATAGGCGCCCAGCGCGACCGCCGCCGCACCGGCAAGGCCGGCGATGATGAGCCAGAGACGGGACATCGGTTCTCTCCCCTATTGCACGCGGATGATGACCTTGCCGATCTTGTCGCCGCCGGCCATGTAGGCGATGGCGTCGTTGACCTGGCCGAAGTCATAGATGCGGTCGATCACCGGCTTCACCTTGTGAGCGGCCATCTGTGTCAGCAGGTTCACGAACATGGCGCGGCTGCCGACGATGACGCCCTTGAGCGTCAGGTCGCGGATGATGAGGAGCGGCAGGCGGGTCAGCGGCTTGGGCACCGGGTCCTTGCGGTCGGGCGCCACGGCGTTGGCGCCGACATACATGACGCGGCCGCCGGAAACGCAGGATTCAAGGCACTGGTCGACTTCCGACATGCCGACATTGTTGACCACGATTTCGGCGCCGCGGCCCCCGGTGAGGTCCATCACCGCCTTCGCCCACAGTGGCGTGGTGCGATAGTTGATGCCGTCGTCGGCGCCCAGCGCCTTCATGCGCGCGATCTTGTCGTCGGAGGAGGAGGTGACGATGACGCGCGCGCCCAGCATCTTCGCCCATTGCATGCAGAAGACCGACACGCCGCCAGTGCCTGTGGTGACGACAGTCTGGCCGGCCTTCACGCCGCCGCTTTCCACCACGGCGTTCCAGGCCGTCAGGCCGGCGCTTTGCAGCGTGGCGGCTTCCTCATAACTGATGCTGTCGGGCAGGCGGATGAGCGGCGCGGCCGGCACGATGGCCTGTTCCACCAAGAAGCCGTCAAGTGTCTGGGCGAAGTCCTCCGCGCGCATCGACACGTCCCAGTTGCCGTCGAGCCAGCGCCAGTAATGCGTCATGGTCACGCGGTCGCCCGGCTTCACATGGGTGACGCCGTCGCCGACCGCGATCACGTCGCCCGCGTTGTCGGAGAGCGGAATGCGCGTCGGCGCGACCGTCTGGCCGAACTGCAGCCCGCGCATGATGGAGAGGTCGCGCGCGTTCAGGCCGGTGGCGCGGATGCGGACCAGCGCCTGCCCCGGGCCGGGCGGCGGCAGCAGCGGCCGATCGACCAGCCGGAGCTTGCCCGTCTGGGCGAAATCCTGGATTTCGTAGGCTTTCATGGCGATCCTGCTCAAGCGTGCATTTCTTCGCGGGCGGAGACTATCTCCTCGACCCCTGGTGTGGCGAGAAATTCGGCAGTTGCATTCGACACAGAAAAGCGGCGCCGCTTGCGCGGCGCCGTTTCCCTTCTGGCTGGTATTTCTAGCGCGAGGACATCGGTCCCGGACGCACGTCGGTGTAGTAGATCTCGACCAGGCGGTTGCGCGGTTCGCGCACCCCGTCAGCCGTGGCGACCGGCGGCTCGGTTTCGCCGACCCAGCCGACTGTCACGCGTTGCGATGGTACACCTTGCTGCAACAGGGCGTTGCGGACCGCATTGGCGCGCTTGTCGGACAGCACTTCGTTGTAACCCGTCGTCCCCGAGCGATCGGTCTTGCCCGTCAGGCGGACATGCAGCGTGCCGTCGTTGCGTCCGTCCAGCGCCGTCTTGGCGATGATCCGGCGGGCGTCGGTGCTCAGTGCGGCGCTGTCATGCTCGAAGAAGATGTTCTCGCTGAACACGGGCACCGGGCGGGTCGGCGCGGCCACGGGCACGAAGGCAGGCGCAAGCGGCGCCGGTGCGGCGAGCGAAGCGACGCCAATTGACTGGCAGGACCTGGCCGTGGCGAGAGATGTGGCCGGGCGAAGGCCCATTTCCAGGTTCTTGCAGGCAATTTCGTCGATATCGAAGCCTCGCGCCCATTCGGTGGTGGTGGTCATCGGCTGGATCTCGTCGCCCGTGACCATCGCAGAGCGGTAGAGCGGTTCGGCCTGCTCCATCTTGCCCTGGCGCTGCAGCGCGGCACCGAGGTTCAGCTGATAGAAGGCTTCATTAGGGTTGGCACGAAGTGCGCCATCGAAATACTGCGCGGCGGTCACGTAGTCGCCGCCGTTGAGCGCCTTGTAGCCAACGCTCGATGCCGTCGTGTTGTAGTAGTTGTTGGCGTTGTTCGCTGCCGTTTGATCGCCCATGGCGCAGGCGCCAAGAAGCAGAAGGCCGAGCGGCAGTGCCCGGACGAGCCGATTGCGGACCATTGTTGTTCTCCGTGATTTTGTGGTCCTGCATCCGACTGCCTGCCCTCCACGGCTCCCGGCGGTTGATGCAACCATCCACACAGGGCAAACGGCAGGTCCATCGCAGTATCACGGGAAATTACGCTTGCCTCACCGTTCACCCACCCGTGTCCTTTCACGCGTATGGCGGTGCGTGCGGCGGCGGAAGAAAGCGCGCCTTTGAACGCGAAGCGCGTGCAAATTCCTGATTCGATCGGAAACCATCAGCCGATCCTGTCGGCCGGGCAGCCCGCGATCAGCGCGCTCAGAATCCGCACGTAACCGACCTTCCATCGGCAGAACATTCGGGACCGATTAAGGCAAGTGTCATTGCGCAGGCCTTGGGTCACACCATGGAGCTGCACGATGACCGCCTGAGCCGGCCAGAGCATCCCCAGGAGCGGTCAGGCCCTATTGCTGGGCCATGCGTCGACCTGACTGCAGGAAGTAGTGGAACCGGTCGGGCGCCACGAAGAGTGGCAGCGATTCGCCCGCACGAATTCGATGAATGCCGGGAAGCCGCGCCATGATGCGATCCTCTGAGCCGACCAGACGCCCATGCAAG
This sequence comes from Alphaproteobacteria bacterium, assembly GCA_947473325.1. Taxonomy (GTDB): domain Bacteria; phylum Pseudomonadota; class Alphaproteobacteria; order SHVP01; family SHVP01; genus CANJEJ01. The sequence continues at coordinate 54,536 of CANJEJ010000005.1, forward strand.
ACCGAATCCGCGCCGAGCACTTCGACAAGATCTATCCCAACCACCAATCGCACGGCCTCTCCCTGGCCATTCGGCTGGAGGTGGATGTCCTCGGGACGAATCCCCACAATGATATCCTGCGCCGGACTTGGACTATCCAACGACGTCAACGGCTGCCCACCACGCAGGGTCAGGGTTCGCGACTCGCCGTTGACGGAGACCGGTAGAAAGTTCATGGCCGGAGACCCTATGAAGCTCGCAACGAATGTCGTCGCGGGCCGCTCATAGACTTCGACAGGCGAGCCAACCTGCTCTGCCACGCCCTTGTTCATCACCACCAGACGGTCGGCAAGCGTCATCGCCTCGACCTGATCGTGGGTAACGTAGACGCTCGTGGTGCGTAGCGCCTGCTGCAGGCGGCGGATTTCCACCCGCATATGGACCCGGAGCTTGGCGTCCAGATTGCTTAGAGGCTCGTCGAAAAGAAATACCGCTGGCTTGCGCACGATCGCTCGTCCCATGGCAACGCGCTGGCGTTGACCGCCGGAGAGCTGACGGGGTGTGCGCTCAAGATATTCGTCCAACTCGAGAATTCGGGCCGCATCGCGCACCCGCACCTCGATCTCCTCCCGCGGCGTGCGGCGATTGCGCAGGCCATAGGCCATGTTGTCGAACACAGTCATGTGGGGGTAGAGCGCGTAATTCTGAAAGACCATGGCGATGTCGCGATCCTTTGGCTCTCGCTCGTTCACCACCTTCCCACCGATGGCAACGGTTCCGGCAGATACGCGCTCCAACCCCGCGATCATGCGAAGAAGAGTTGATTTGCCGCAGCCCGATGGGCCCACCAGCACGACCAGCTCGCCGTCGGCGATCTCGAGATTGACGCCATGGATCACCTCCAGCGATCCATAGCTCTTGCGCACGTCTTTCAGTTGCAGCGTTGCCATGCCGACCGCCTCATTTTTCCGTATCCGTCAGACCGCGCACAAATTGCCGTTGCATGAAGACGATCACCAGCACCGGGGGCAGCATGGCGAGGATTCCCAGCGCCATGATCAGGTTCCACTGCACCACGCCGTCTTGCACATTGGCCTGGCGCGATACGGTCATCACAATCGTATAAAAGCTTTCCTTGGTCGTGATCAGCAGGGGCCAGAGATGCTGGTTCCAGCCATAGATGAACTGGATGACGAAGAGCGCGGCAATGCTGTTCCGGCTCATCGGCAGCAGGATGTCGCGAAAGAAGCGCAAAGGTCCTGCGCCATCGACCCGCGCTGCCTCGGCCATTTCGTCGGGCACTGACAGGAAGAACTGGCGAAACAGAAAAGTCGCCGTTGCCGATGCGATCAGCGGGATGATGAGGCCGGCGTAGGAGTCCAGCATTCCCAGCGACGCAACGACGCTGAACGTGGGCACGATGCGTACTTCGACAGGCAGCATAAGTGTGACGAAGATGAGCCAGAAGCAGGTCATGCGCAGGGGAAAGCGGAAATAGACGATGGCGAAGGCTGCCGTGATCGAAATGGCGATCTTTCCGATTGTTATGCCCAGCGCCATGACCAGACTGTTGAACAGCACCAGCCATTGCGGCACGCGGGAGGCCTGACCGAACCCCTCGAACAGCACGGTCGCGTAGTTGTCCAGCAAATGGGTTCCGGGGATCATTGGTGCCGGCGGCCGCAGCATGGTCGCCGCTTCATGGGTCGAGGCAACAAAGGCCACCCATACCGGCAAGACGATGACCAGGCAGCCTGCCAGCAGCACAAGATGCGACAGGACGGTGAGCCAGGGACGATTCTCGACCATCGCGCGGACCTAATAGTGAATGCGGCGTTCGATGAAGCGGAACTGCACCACCGTCAGGACGACGACGATGCCCATCAGAATGGCCGACTGCGCCGCCGAGCCGCCAAAGTCCTGGCCGCGGAAGCCGTCGGAATAGACCTTGTAGACAAGGATCTCCGTCGAGCGTGCCGGACCGCCCTTGGTCAGCGCATCGATAATGCCGAAGGTGCCAAAGAAGGCGTAGATGATGTTGACGACCAGGAGGAAGAAGCCGGTCGGCGCCAGCAGCGGAAAGACAATGGACCAGAAGCGGCGGCCGGGGCCGGCGCCGTCAATGGCGGCCGCCTCTATCAGTGCCCGCGGGATCGACTGCAGGCCGGCCAGGAAGAAGACGAAATTGTAGCTGACCTGATTCCAGCAGGCCGCCGCGATGACCAACAGCAGCGCCTGATTGCCGTTGATCTGGTGGTTCCAGGCGACGCCCATCAGGTTGAGGTAGTAAGGCAGCAAGCCCGCGCCGGGATTGAACAGGAAACCCCAGAGCACGCCAGCCACCGCCGGCGCCACGGCATAAGGCCAGATCAGCAGACTGCGATAGGCGCCCGCGCCACGCAGGCTGCGATCGGCGGTGGTGGCCAGCAACAAGGCAAGCGCAAGACCGATGGTGGCGACGGCGATGCTGAAGATGGCGGTGGTCTCGAACGAGGCCCAGTAGCCTTCGTCGTCGAACAGCCGTTCGAAATTGCGGAACCAGACGAAGCGCGACGAGCCGCCGAACGCATCCTCCAGCAGCATCGACTGCCAGATAGCTTCGCCTGACGGCCAGATGAAGAAGACCAGGGTGACGATCAGCTGCGGTCCGAGCAGCAGATAGGGCAGCAGACGGTCGTTGAAGATCGCGCGTTTCATGGCAGAACCAGTGCCCCGGATGGATTCCGGGGCACTGTGTCCCTACTTAGTTGGCGGCCTGGAAGTCCTTCAGGAGCTTGTTGCCGCGGCTGACCGCGGTGTCCAGCGCCTGCTGGGCGGTCTTCTGGCCAGCCCAGACCGCTTCCAGCTCTTCGTCCACCACGTCACGGATCTGGACGAAATTCCCGATGCGCAGACCCTTCGAGTTGATCGTCGGTGCGTTGAGCTGCAGCTGCTTGATGGCAATGTCGCGTCCCGGGAACTTCTGGTAGAAGCCCGCCTGCGCCGTGATTCCTTCGGCCGACGCGGTGATCGGCACATAGCCGGTTTCCTGGTGCCACTTCGCCTGCACGTCGCCACGCGACAGGAAGGTGAAGAACTTGGCAACGCCCTTGTATTCTTCCTTGGGTTTGCCCTGCAGTGCCCAGAGCGTGGCCCCACCGATGATCGAGTTCTGCGGCTTGGTATCGCCCCAGACCGGCATCATCGTCGTGCCGACCTTCTCCGCTCCCAATGCCTTTTCAATGGCCGCCGCGGATGCCGAGGACCCGATGTGCATGCCGCAATCCCCGCCGGTGAACATGGCGGTCGACTTGCCCTCGCGGCCGCCATAGACGAACACCTTTTCCTTGCTCCAGTCGGACAGTGCCTGGATCAGTGTGACACGCGCGGTGTCATTGAACTTCAATTCGATATCGGTCGAGGCGAAGCCGTTTTCGCCCGTCGCGTAAGGCAGGTTGTGCCAGGCGCCGAAATTCTCGATCAGCGTCCAGGTCTGCCACTGCGGCGTGAAGCCACACTTGGCGCCGGAGGCGACAAGCTTCTTGCCCATTTCGCCGACGTCCTGCCAGCTGCGCGGGCCCTTGTTGGGGTCGAGCCCGGCCTTCTGGAACATCTCCTTGTTCCAGTAGAACACCGGCGTCGAGGAGTTGAAGGGCATGGACAGAAGCTTGCCGTCGGTCGTGGCGTAATAGCCGTAGACCGGGCCGATATAGGCCTTGGGATCGAACGGCTCGTTCGCGTCAGCCATCAGCTGATGCACTGGATAGGTGGCGCCCTTGGCCGCCATCATCGTGGCCGTGCCGACTTCGAACACCTGCACGATGTGCGGATGGGCATTCTGGCGCGCACGGAAAGCGGCGATCGCCGCCGTGAGAGTCTCCGTGTAGGAGCCCTTGAAAACGGGAACAACCTTGTAGTCGCTCTGCGACGCATTGAACTGCGCGGCGAGCTGGTCGACTGTTTCGCCGAGGTTGCCGCCCATGGCGTGCCACCACTGGATCTCGGTCGCGGCCAACGCGGCCTGCGAAGTCGCCAGCATGACGCCAGCGGCCACCGCCGCAAGAATTCGACTCATCTTCATGTCGGATGTCCTCAGGAGAAGTCAGGAGTGACGGACTCCTAGGTGGTGAGCGCTTCATTTCGGTGACACTCGCATGACCGCCCGATGACGATGGCTCTCCCACAGAATCTCCTCCATCACGCAATGGTCATCTGCAAGTCACGGTGGAGTCACCCTTTCCCGATGTACTCCGCGCTTATCAATCAGCGCGGAAGACCGTCATGACCCTGGAAGCCGTTGTCGCGTCCGCGAATTCACAGGATCCCCGCAACGAGGGCTGGCAGCGGCTGGTTCCCCTGCGCGGAGTCTCCAACCTGAGGGACCTCGGCGACTACATGACGGCCGACGGCCGGCGCGTCCGGCGCGGCCAGGTTTACCGCTCTGCCGCCCTCGACAAGATCGACGACGCCGACATTGATGCCTTCCTGGCGCTCGGCCTGCGCACCATCGTCGACTTTCGCTCGCCGCAGGAACGTGACGTGGCGCCCTATCGCCGGCCGGCAGGCTGCCAGGCTGCCGTCCACACGCTGGAAATCGTCTCCGGCGTCGGTCCCGCCATGCGCGACCTGATGCAGTCCGGCCAAGCAACACCAGACGCCTATCGCGCCCTGCTGATACAGGGCTACCGCGGCTATGTCCGCGATCACACCGAGTCCTACCGGGCGTTGTTTGCGCGCCTGCTCGATCCCACCGCCTATCCCGTGCTGTTCCATTGCTCGGCCGGCAAGGACCGGACCGGTATGGCCGCGGCACTGCTGCTGACGGCGCTGGGTATCGACTTCGACACCGTGCGCGCCGACTACCTGCTGACCAACGAGCACTGGCACGGCAATTCGCCTTTCGCGCAGTCCGCGCCACCCGATCTTGTGTCCACCATCATCCGCGCCGACGAGCGCTATCTCGACGCCGCCTTTGCGGCCATCGCCGAGGACCATGACAACGTCGATGCCTTTCTCGAGAGCCGCCTCGGCGTCGATGCGCTCGGCCGGGCCGTCCTGCAGCACCTGCTGCTGGCCTAGAGCCGGCCGCGTCGACCGTTTGAAGCAACAAGGGGAAAGTCGATGAAGACTTGGCTGAAAGCGGCGTTGGCCAGCTTCGCCCTGATCCTGCCTGCGCTGCCGGCGGCGGCGCAGCAGAACGAACTCGTGTTCTACTACTACGCCATCGGGCCGCAGCAGACCGGCGCGATGAGCAGCCTCGTCAACAAGTTCCAGGCCGAAAACCCCGATCTCAAGGTGCGCGCCGTGGCCAAGAATGGCGCGACGCTGCAGTCCGAGATCAAGGTGGCGCTGGTGGCCGGGCAGGCACCCGATGTCGGCATGATCAGCTCGCAATCGATCGCTGAAATGGTCGAGAACGCCAAGGCCATTCCCTTTGACAGCACGCCTGAGTCGAAGGAGTTCATGGATCGCTTCTACCCGACGCTGCGCAAGATCGGCGACTACAAGGGCCGCACCTACCTGATGCCCTTCGCCCATGGCATGGCGCTGCTCTACTACAACAAGGACCTGATGCAGAAGGCCGGCATCGCCACCACCGCGCCGAAGACGTGGGACGACCTGCTGACCGCCGCCCGCGCGGTTCAGGACAAGACCGGCAAATACGGCCTTTATGCCCTGGGTTCCGACAACGACTGGTATGCCCAGACGCTCATCATCGCCAACGGCGCCGAGATGCTCGATCCGGCCGGCAAGAAGTTCGTCTTCGACTCGCCCGAAGGTATCGCCGCCCTGCAGATCTGGCAGGACGGGGTCCTGAAGCACAAGGTGCAGCCGGTGCTGCCGGTCGCCCAGGCAAGCCAGGCGTTTGCCAGTGGCAACCTCGGCTTCCAGGTTTACACGAGCGGCGCGCTGCTCTCGCTGACCGGCGATCGGAAGACACCGTTCGAGCTCGGCGTGGCGCCGATGCCCGTGTTCGGCAACCGGTCGCTGAAGCTGCCGAACAGCGGCGCCGGCCTGATGGTGTTCGCCCAGGATGCGGCGCGCCAGAAGAACGCATTCAAGTTCCTGGAGTTCATGTCACGGCGCGAGAACAGCA
>CANJEJ010000006.1 GCA_947473325.1 Alphaproteobacteria bacterium
CGACAGCAACGAGGCCGGCGGGCTCTGCGTCGCCCGCGTCATCGGCGCCGGAATCATTCCGGCGGCGATGGAAATGATGGACCGTGACGCCATTCGCGCGGTCGAGGAATTCTGCCACGCCGGCTATCCGCTCGATGTCGAGGCGCTGCTGATCGTCGAAGTCGATGGCCCGCCGGCCGAGGTCGATCACCTGATCGCGGTCATTGGCAAGATTGCCGACGATTGCGGGGCGCGGGTGAAGCGCGAAAGCAGCAGCGAGGCGGAGCGGGTCGCCATCTGGTCGGGGCGCAAGAACGCCCTGCCCGCCGTGGGCCGCATCACGCCCGATTTCTATGTCGTCGATGGCACCATCCCGCGCGGCCGCCTGCCGGAAATCCTTGCCCGCATCGCCGACCTGTCGAAGAAGCACGGGCTCGCTTGCGCGAACGTGTTCCATGCCGGCGACGGCAACCTGCACCCGATGATCATGTATGACGCCAACAAGGGCGAGGTCGAGAAGGCGGAAGCCTTCGGTAATGACATCCTGCTCGCCTGTGTCAAAGTGGGTGGCGTGCTCACCGGCGAACATGGCGTCGGCGTAGAGAAGCGCGACCTGATGGGCGCGATGTTCGACGAAACCGACCTCGCCCACCAGCAGCGCATCAAATGCGCCTTCGACCCCGCCGGCCACCTCAACCCCGGCAAGGTGTTTCCGACGCTGCACCGCTGCGCCGAACTCGGCCGCCTGCATGTCCATGCGGGCGCGTTGCCCTTTCCGAACCTGCCGCGCTTCTGATGCCACTGATTCCGCAGGACGAGGCCGGGGTGCAGGCGGCAGTGGCTGATGCACTCTCGCGCGGCACCACGCTGGCAGTCGAGGGACTGGGGACCAAGCGCGGCATCGGCCGTGCGATGCAGGCGGGCGAGACGCTCAGCCTGCGCGCCCTCTCCGGCATCGTCACCTATGAGCCCGAAGAGCTGATCCTGACCGCGCAGGCCGGCACGACGCGCGACGTCATCGAGGCGACGCTCGCCCAGCGTGGCCAGTGTCTTGCCTTCGAACCACCCGATCTGTCGGCCCTGCTGGGCAGCGATGGGCCTGGCACGCTCGGCGGCATGGTCGCCTGCAACCTCTCGGGTCCGCGCCGCTTTGCCGCCGGTGCGGCGCGCGACTTCGTGCTCGGCCTGCGCGCGGTGTCGGGCCGCGGCGAAATATTCAAGGCGGGCGGCCGGGTGGTGAAGAACGTCACCGGCTATGACCTGGCGAAGCTGCTGACCGGATCCCATGGCACGCTCGCGGTGCTGACCGAGCTGACACTGAAGGTGCTGCCCGCGCCCGAGACGGCCGAGACCCTGGTGCTGCGCGGCCTGCCCGACGCTCCCGCGCTGTCGTTGCTGCGCGGATCGATCGCGCTCGGTGTCGAACCCACGGGCCTCGCGCATGTGCCGGGCCTGGCGGCGCCGTCGCTCGGTGAAACCGGCGCGTTGACACTCTTCCGTCTCGAAGGCCCGGGGCCGTCGGTGCGCGCGCGGGCGGAACGCCTGCGCGGCTGGCTGGCGGGGCAGGGCGCCCCGGCGGTGGAAACCCGCGACAACGTCGCCGACCTGTGGCGCGCGCTGCGCGACGCACGGCCCTTTGCCGGCCCTGATCGCCGCGATGACCTTGTCTGGCGCCTGTCTCTGCCGCCGGCATCGGCCGCAGCGGTTGGCGCGCGTCTCGCGGCACTGCCGGGCGTTTCCTTCTTCTTCGACTGGGCCGGCGGGCTGATCTGGGCTGCAACCCCTGCGCGCCTGTCGGTCGAGACGTTTCGCGCGGCGTTGCAGGGTGCAGGCCACGCCACGCTGATCCGCGCGCCGGAAGCCCTGCGCGCCAGCGTGCCGGTCTTCCCGCCGCAGGCCGATGGCATTGCCGCGCTCAGCCGGCGGATCAAGGAGCAGTTCGACCCGCGCGGGATCCTCAACCCGGGCCGCATGGAGGCGGGCGTCTAGATGCAGACAGCCTTCAGCGCCGCGCAGCTTGCCGATCCCGACCTCGCCGAGGTCGAATCGATCCTGCGCAAATGCGTGCATTGCGGCTTCTGCAACGCCACCTGCCCGACCTATACCCTGCTCGGCGACGAGCTCGACGGGCCGCGCGGGCGCATCTATCTCATCAAGGACATGCTGGAAGGCGACAAACCTGCGTCAGACCGCGTCGTCACCCATGTCGACCGCTGCCTGTCCTGCCTCGCCTGCAACACCACATGCCCGTCGGGCGTGAACTACATGCTTCTCGTCGATCGCGCCCGGGTGCATATCGAGGATACGGCGCAGCGTCCGTTTGCCGACCGCCTCCTGCGCAACCTGCTCGCCGCACTGCTGCCGCATCCGCGCCGGCTGCGGCCCTTCCTGGCGCTCGCCGCCGTCGCCCGCAATCTGGGTGTCTCCTTGCCGGGGCGCCTTGGCGCCATGCTGCGCCTCGCGCCGCGCCGCGTCGCAGGCCCCTCCCCGGTCGACACGCCGCAGGTGTTCCGCGCCGAAGGTCACGCCCGCATGCGCGTCGTGCTGCTGTCGGGCTGCGTGCAGCAGGCGGTGGCGCCGCAGATCAACGAGGCGACGGTGCGCCTGTTCACCCGGCTCGGCGCCGAGGTGGTGATCGCCGAAAATGCCGGCTGCTGCGGCGCGCTCGAACATCACATGGGGCGCGAGGCGGCGGCGCGCGACCATGCCCGGCGCAACATCGCCGCCTGGGAACAGGTGGCGGGCGGCCCCATCGATGCCGTGATCGCCAATGCCTCGGGCTGCGGCACGCAGCTCAAGACCTATGGCCACCTGCTGCAGCAGGATGCGGGCTGGGCCGCACGCGCAGCGAAGATCTCCGGCCTCGCGCGCGACGTGACCGAGGTTCTGGCGCAGCTTGGCCTGCGCACCACCACGCTGTCTCCGATTCGCGTTGCCTATCATGCGGCCTGCTCGTTGCAGCACGGCCAGCGCGTGACGCAACAACCGAAGACGCTGCTCGCCGCGGCGGGCTTCACGGTGGTGGAACCGGCGGAAGCGCATCTCTGCTGCGGGTCGGCCGGCACCTACAACATCATGCAGCCGGATCTCGCGCGGACGCTGGGGCTGCGCAAGGCGGCGAATCTCGACCGCTTGAAGGCGGATGTCATCGCCACCGGCAATGTCGGCTGCATCACCCAGCTCGCCACCGTCACCGGCACGCCGGTGGTACACACGGTGGAACTGCTCGACTGGGCAACCGGCGGCCCGAAGCCCGCTGCACTCGACTAGTCCAGCGCGAAGACCAGGGCCTTGAGATAGACCGACTGCGGCAGCAGCGGGTGCTCCGGATGGTCCGGCGCCGCGCCCGCGGTGCGCAGGATGCGGCCCGTGCGGCCGGCGGCGTGCAGGGCCTGCGCCACCTCGTCATGGAAGCGCGCCGCTTCCACATTGTGCGAACAGGAGGCAATGAAGAGGTAGCCGCCCGGTGCCACGAGCGGCGCGGCCAGTCGCACGAGCTTGCGGTAGCCCTGGATGCCGGCGGCGAAATCCTTCTTCGCCTTGACGAAGGCGGGCGGGTCGCAGATCACCACGTCGAAGAACTCGCTGGCGCGGCCGAGTGCGTCGAGCCTGTCGAACACTTCGGCGCGCTCGAAATGGCAGCGCGCGGCCAGGCCGTTCTCCTCGGCCGCCTGCGCGGCCAGCGCCAGCGACGGTTCCGACCGGTCGATGCAGGTGACATCCGCCGCACCGGCTTGTGCCGCCGCCAGGCCGAAGCCGCCGAGATAGGTGTAGGCGTCGAGCACGCGCTTGCCCGGCGACAGCCGCGCCATGAAGGCCCGGTTGTCGCGCTGGTCATAGAACCAGCCGGTCTTCTGCCCGCCGACGAGATCGGCGCGATAGCGGACGGCGTTCTCGATCACCGTCACCGGCCCGTCGATGCCCTCGCCAATCACCTCGGTGTGCAGCGGCAGGCCTTCCTGCGCCCGCGCGCCGGTGTCGTTGCGCAGGATGATGGAGCGCGGTTGCAGCACCGTGTTCAGCGCGGCGCGCAGCGGTTCGGCCAGCGCCTCCATGCCCGCCGTGTTGGTCTGGACGCTCAGGGTGTCGCCGAAGCGGTCGACGATCAGGCCGGGCAGGCCGTCGGCCTCGGCATGGACCAGGCGGTAATAGGGCTCGGGAAACAGCGCCGCGCGCGTTGCCAGCGCGCAGGCCAGCTTTTCGGCCAGGAAGCCGGCATCGATGACGGCATCGCCTTCGCGGGACAGGAATCGTGCCGCGATCAGGTTGTGCGGGTTGAAGGTGGCGGTGCCGAGGTCCTCGTTGTGGGAGGTCATCACGCGGACCAGCGTGCCGGGCGGCAGCGCCTTGGCCGCCGCGTTCATCTCGATCTCGTTGGAATAGACCCAGGGATGGCCCGTGCGCACCCGCTTGTGGTGGCCGGGCAGGATGCGAATGGTGGGGCGGGTCTGGTTCATGGGGCGGGGTATAGCACAGGGACCCGACGATTGCCGGTTCCCCACCGGCGGGCGTAGGATTGCGCCATGCTCGGCCGCCTGACCGCCGTTCTCCTGATCCTGCTGGGGTTTGCCATGGCCGCAAACGATGCCACCGCCCGTCAGGACGACAAGCGCCTCGACGCCCTGTTCGAACGCCTGCAGAAAACCGCCGATCCCCAGGAGGCCCGCATGATCGAGGGCCTGATCTGGACGATCTGGTTCCGCTCCGGCGATACGACGCGTGATCGGCTGCTCGAACGCGGCAACGATGCGATGGGGGCCGGCAAGCTGTCGGACGCCATGGCCCAGTTCAACATGGTTATCGAGGCTGACCCCAACCTCGCCGAAGGCTGGAACCGCCGCGCCACGCTCAATTTCATGCTCGGCAATCTCGATGCCTCGGTGAAGGACATCGAGCGCACGCTGGCGCTGGAGCCGCGGCACTTCGGTGCGCTGTCCGGCCTTGGCATGATCTATGTCCAGCGCGAGCAATATGAAGCGGCCCTGAAAGCCTTCGAGCGCGGGTTGAAGGTCAATCCGCACATGCAGGGTGCCCGGCAGAACATCCAGGACCTGCGCAAGCGCATCGGCCAGGACATCTGACAACACGAAAGGGAGTCCCATGACGGCGATGCCGGCGAAACCGGAGCGCAAGGCCGCGATGCGCGGCGGCGCCATCACCAGCACCAATTTCGGCCTGTCGGGCGAACATGTCGCGCTGCTGGACCAGATGACGCGCGCGGCGCGCACGGAATTCGCCGGCGACAGCGAGCGCATGGACAAGGACAAGTGGTGGCCGGAAGACGGCTTCAGGCGGCTGGCGAAGCTCGGCATCCTGGGCGCGAGCGTGCCGGAGGAACATGGCGGCGCCGGGCTTGACCTGTTTTCCGCCGGCCTGATCGGCCAGGCACTTGGCCGTGTCGAGGCCTCGGTGGCGACGAGCTGGCAGAGCCACGACAACCTCTGCGTCAACAACATCTACCGCAACGCCAACGAGGCGCAGCGGCGCAAGTACCTGCCGGGCCTGTGCGACGGCACCAAGGTCGGCGCCATCGGCATGACCGAGCCGACCGGCGGCTCGGACGCGCTCGGCGGCATGAAGGCGACGGCGCGGCGAGAGGGCGACCACTATGTCCTCAACGGCACCAAGATCTACATCACCAACGGCCCCATCGCCGACGTCGTGCTCGTCTATGCCAAGACCGCGCCGGAACGCGGCAACAAGGGCATCTCGGCCTTCATCGTCGAGAAGGATTTCCCGGGCTATTCGCGCAGCGCGCCCTTCGACAAGATGGGCATCCGCGGCAGTCCGACCGGCCAGCTCTTCTTCGACGATTGCAGGGTGCCGGCGGCGAATCTGGTGGGCGCGGAAAATGGCGGCGTCGCGGTGATGATGTCGGGCCTCGATATCGAGCGTGCCTTTGCCTCCATGTCCGTGCTCGGCATTGCCGAACGGGCGCTGGAGCTTTCCGTCGACTACGCCAAGACGCGCCAGCAGTTCGGCAAGCCGATCGGCGAGTTCCAGATGGTGCAGGCCAAGCTCGCCGAGATGTATGTCGAGCTCGAGGCGGCGAAACTCCTGTGCTACCGCGCGCTCGCGGAATGCAACGACCTTGCCGAGGGCGAGGGCGGACGTGGCGACATCCACATGCTGACGGCGGCGGCCTTCATGAAGGCAGGCGAGACCTGCATGCGCATCACCGACGAGGCCGTGCAGATATTCGGCGGGGCCGGCTACATGCGCGACATCGAGGTGAACCGGCTCTACCGCGCGGCGAAGATCCAGGAGATCGGCGGCGGTACCAAGGAAATCCGCCGCGTCATCATCGCGAAGGAGTTGCTGCGCCGCTGACCTCGAGCGGCTTGGCGTAGGTTTCGCGGAACAGCAGACCGGCGACCACCGCTATGGCCATGCCAATGCCGAAGGTCAGGAAGGCGCCGCGATAGGTGGCGACGTCATAGACGCGCACGCCGTCGCGCATAGCCCCGTCCCAGCCCTGGTCGAGCAGGAAGCCGATGAAGGGCAGCATCAGCGCAGACGCGCCCATGCCCGCGGTGTTGATGATACCCATGGCCAGCCCCGTCACCTCCGGCCGGTTGCTCTCGCGCGTGATGGCGAAGTTGATGATCGACACGCCGCTGAACAGACCGCCGCAGAACAGCAGCACGCGCAGCGCCGTCAGCGGCAGGTCGGGCACGCCGAGGATGACCGACCAGATGCCGAGCAGGATGATCGGCCCGCTCAGCATCACGCTCTTGCGCCGCTTCAGGCTGTCGGAAATCCAGCCGGCGATCGGGCCGCCGATGCCCCAGCCGATCAGCATGAGCGACATGGTGGCGCCGGCCGCCGGGCGCGACAGGCCATAGGCCTCCATCGCATAGGGCACACCCCACAGCCCGCCGAAGGCCGCCATCGGCGTCACCATGAAGACCGTGTAGAGGCTGACCATCCAGGTGTTGCGCACGCGCGCCACCATCTTAAGGCCCTGCAGCACGCCGGTGCGCGCGGTCGTCTTCGCCGCTGTCTCTGGTGTCTTGCGCAGCAGCACCATCATGGCAAGCGCGACCAGGCCGATGAAACCGGCGCTCCACAGGATCGCGGTGCGCCAGCCCACCAGGGCGATGACGGCGGCGAGCGGCGCCTGGCCCAGCGCCGCGCCGCACAGCCCGACCAGCAGGGTCAGGCCACTCACCATGGCGAAACGCTGCGGCGGCAGCCAGAGCAGCGCGAGCGTCAGCGCGCCGACCCAGGACACGCTCGACCCGGCGCCGATCAGGAAGCGCCCGAAGGCCGCCATTTCCAGTGACGTGGTCGTGCTGAACACGGCCGCGCCCGCCGCGCTCAGCAGTGCCGCGCCGATCATCAGACGGCCGGGGCCGATCCGGTCGATCATGAGGCCGAGCGGAATCTGCAGCAGCGCATAGGGGTAGAAGTAGAAAGCCGAGAGGTTGCCGAGGCTCGCCGCCGTCACGCCGAATTCGCGCATCAGCGAATCCGTCATCACGCTCGGCGACACGCGCTGAAAATAGGCGAAGAGGTAGAAGGCGGCGCCCAGGCTCCAGATCAACCAGCCAAGCCACAGCGCGTGGCGCGGCGCCGCCATCACGCGCCGGCCGGGCGACCGCGCCCGCTCCCGCGCTGGGAAATGACGATGCCGATGGTTACCACCAGTGCGCCACCCCACTGCAGCAGGCCCGGCGTTTCATCGAGCAGGAAGGTGGCCCAGATGATGGAGAAGACCGGCTGGCACATCAACGCGACGGCGGAAAAGGACGCCGGCAGGTGTGCCAGGGCAAAGGCAATGATGCTCTGGCCGAAAACATGAGCGCCCCAGGCGAGCGCAAGAAGCAGCAGCCATCCGAAGGTCGTCGTCGCCAGCATTTCATCGCCGGTCAGTACGGCGGCGGGCAGCAGGAAGATTGCCGCCGCGCCGGTCGACCAGGTCATGATCGTCAGCGTCTGCAGCCGGCCGCGCACATGCTTCACCGCCAGCACATAGCCCGCGAAGAATACAGCCGCGATGACGGAAAGGCCGTCGCCCAGCAAGTTGGTGCCGCCGACCTCGACGCTGGCGCCGGCCAGCATGGCGGCGCCGCTCAGTGCGATGAACAGGCCGAGCACGAACAGCCAGGTGATGCGCTCGCGCAGGAACAGCCAGGCGCCCAGCGTCACGAAGGCGGGCGCTGTGTTGCCGATCAGCGTCGCGTTGGCGATGGTCGTCAGGTTGATCGCCCAGTGCCAGACACCGATGTCGCCGGCGAAGCAGAAGCCGGCGAAGACCAGCCAGAAGATGTCGCGCCGTGTCAGCGGTTCGCGGACCGGCTGGCGCCGGTCCGAGACGGTCATCATCAGCAGCAGGAGCGGGAAGGCCATGCCCATGCGATAGGCGGCGGTGGCGACCGGCCCGGCCTCGCTCAGCCGGACGATGATCGGGCCGAAGGATGTCGCAAGACCGCCCAGGATCAGGCAGAACAGCGCAAAGCGCGCGGCCCGCTCCATTGGCTGCGCGCCGGGACGGCGCGAAGCCTGGGCGGCGGATCCTTCTGACATTCCCCTCAGTCTAGGGCAGGGCCGGACAGGCTGATAGCGAATGCGTCCTGCGCCGCGCGCATGGGTGACGGGCGAGGTCCGCGCCGGATATAACGAAGAGGTGCGCGCGCTCTCTCCCGACGATCCCCCCGCCTTCACCGCCCTCAACGCCGACCGCGAGTCGCGCGTGATCCTGACCTGCGACCATGCCGGCCGCGCCGTGCCGCGCGCCTGGGGCGATCTCGGCGTGGCGGCGGCGGAATTCGACCGCCATATTGCCTGGGACATCGGCGCGGGCGACATGACGCGGCACCTTGCCCGCCTGTTCGACGCGCCAGCCGTGCTTGCCACCTATTCGCGCCTCTTCATCGATCCGAACCGGCCGCCAGGGTCGGAAGGCTCCATCGTAACGACGAGCGACGGCACGCCGGTACCCGGCAACGTGGCGGTGGACGAAGACGAGCGGCTGCTGCGCGCGCGGATCAGCTTCTGGCCCTATCACCGCGCCATCGAACGGCTGATCGCGAAGAACGAGGCGCAGCACGGCATCGTCGCGCTCGTCTCGGTGCACAGCTTCACGCCGCGCATGCGCGGCTTCGACCGGCCCTGGCATGTTGGCGTCTTGTGGGATGGCGATGACCGCATCGCCGGGCCGCTGATCGCCGCGCTGGGCCAGGATGCCGGCCTCGTCGTCGGCGACAACGAGCCTTACACGGCGACCTCGCCCGCGGGCTATGCGCTGGAGGCCTATGGCCTTGGTCCCGGCCGGCCGCATGTCATGCTGGAAATCCGCCAGGACCTGATCGCCACCGACGCCGGCGCGGCGGAATGGGCGGGCCGCCTGCACCGGGCGCTCGGGCCGATCCTGGCCAACCCGGCGCTCTATCGCCTGCGCCGGCCGCTTGTTCGCGACGGTGCTCCGCCCCTATCCTGAGTTGATCCCCACGAGGTGCTCTCATGACCGAATTCGACGAACGCACGCGCACGGAACTCGAGGCCGCGGCCTTTCGCCGCCTCGTCCAGCATCTGCGCGACCATCCCGAAGTGCAGAACATCGACCTGATGAAGACGGCGGATTTCTGCCGCAACTGCCTGTCGAAATGGTATCGCGCCGCCGCCGAAGGCAAAGGCCTTACGCTGTCCTATGACGATGCGCGCGAGATCGTCTACGGCATGCCCTACGAGACCTGGAAGGCCCAGCACCAGAAAGAGGCGACGCCGGAACAGGTGGCTGCCTTTGAAAAGCACCAGGCGGCCGAGAAGGCGAAAGGCGCTTCCTGAGTCACCCCTCTATCCCCTAAGGTGCGCGCCCTGAATTGACCCGGGCTTGAGCACCATGTCGCGTGTTCGCCCCCTTCGTGGAGACGGAACAGAATGGCCAAAGGGGATAACGGCATCGCGGCTGATCAGCTGCGGTCCTTCGTCGAGCGGATCGAACGTCTCGAGGAAGAGAAGGCGGCGCTCTCGGCTGACGTCAAGGAAGTCTATGCCGAACTCAAGTCGGCCGGCTTCGATGCCAAGATCGTCCGCCAGGTGATTCGCCTGCGCAAGATGGACCGCGCCGAATTCCAGGAACAGGAAGCGCTGCTTGATATCTACATGACGGCGCTCGGCATGGAAGGCGGCGGCAGCGACTAGAGCTGGAGCCGCTTCACCGGCGCCATCACCGCCATCGGCTGCTCGCGCCAGATTTCCGGCTGCACGTCGATATAGAGCTCGATCTCGTTGCCGTCGGGGTCCTCGATATAGAGGCTGTGCGTCACCGTGTGGTCGGACGCACCCATGATCGGCACGCCCTTCTCCTGCAGCTCGCGCACGGCGGCGCGCAACTCGTCGTCGGTGGTGCCGATCTTCAGCCCGAAGTGATACATGCCGACGCGGCGGCCTTCGGGAATCGGCTGCGCCTGCGCGCCCACTTCGAGCAGCAGCAACTCATGGTGCGTGCGCCCGGCCGAGAAGGCGGCGCCGACCTGGCCGAAGCTGCCGATCTCGCGCCAGCCCAGCACGTCCCGATAGAAGCGGCGCGACGCCTCGAGGCTGCGCACATAGAGCACGACATGCCCGAGTTCCTTGATCTCCATGTCAGAATTTCTCCACCCAGGGCCGCACATCGAGCTCCTGAGTCCAGGCGCTGCGATGCTGCATGTGGAGCTGGAAGTAGCTTTCCGCAATGGCCGCGGGCTCCAGCAACCCGTCCGGCGCCCGCTCCGCAGCCAGGCGCGCGGCCTGCGCGCCCGTGTTGATCGGCCCGTCGATGTTGATGTGGGCGACATGGATGCCCTTCGGCCACAGCTCGCGCGCCATGCTTTGCGCCAGCGCACGCAGGCCGAACTTTCCGATGGCGAAGGCGGCAAAGTTCGCGCTGCCGCGCATCGCCGATGTGGCGCCGGTGAACAGGATCGTGCCTGTCTCGCGCGGCACCATGCGCCGCGCCGCCTCGCGGCCCAGGAAGAAGCCGCCAAGGCAGGAGCGGCGCCAGGCTTCTTCCACCTCGGCGCCCGTCAGTTCCAGCACGCTTTTCACCACGCGGCCGCTCGCGTTGTAGATCGCGACGCCAAGGGGCCCGAGATCGCGCTCCGTGCGCGCGACCAGTTCAATGACGTCGGCTTCATTCGTCGAGTCGGCGGGAATGGCGATGGCCTTGCCGCCGGCCTTGTTAATTCCGGCGACGATGGGGTCGAGCTTTTCCGCCGTGCGCGCCGCGACGGCGACGGCGTAACCGGCGGTTGCAAAGCGTCGCGCGGCGGCGGCGCCCAGGCCCGGGCCCACGCCCAGGATCACGGCGGACTGTTGTGTTGCCACGGCTGATCCCCAATGGTTGAAAGGTTATTCGGCCGCCTGTGCTGCCGGTGCTGGCTGGCCGAAGGCGCGGCGCAAGTCTTGCTCGCGTTTCTTCACCGCCGCAACAGCGGCGTGCTTGATGTGGCCATAGCCGCGAATGTCGTCCGGCAGGCTTGCGAGTTCGACGGCCGTGTTCAGGTTGGCAGCCGACAGGCCGTCGCAGACATGGTGCATCAGCGCTTCATAGTCGTCACGCAACCGGCGTTCCTGCCGCCGCTCGGCCAGATAGCCAAAGGGATCAAGCGGCGTGCCGCGCAGGTGCCGCAGCCCGGCGAGCAGTCGAAAGACAGACATCATCCACGGGCCGAATGTGCGCTTCGCAACCTTGCCGGTGACGGGGTCGGGTTTGGTGATCAGTGGTGGCGCGAGGTGGAACTTCAGCCGGAAATCGCCGCCGAACTGCTGGCGCAGCCGCGCCCTGAAGTCGCCGCCAGTGTAGAGCCGCGCCACCTCATACTCGTCCTTGTAGGCCATCAGCTTGTGCGCATTGAGGGCCACCGCGCGAGTCAGCCGCTCGCTACCTTGGGCGACCCGTTGTTCCGCCTCGCGCACGCGCGCCACCAGAGCGCGATAGCGCGCGGCATAGGCCGCGTTCTGGTAGTCGGCCAGGACGGCCGCGCGGCGCGTGATGAGGTCGTCCAGCGTCAGGTCTTCATTGCGGATGCGCGCCGGCTCGCGCCGGGCGGTGGCTTCCGCGATCAGTTCCGGGCGTTCGGCGGCCAGGCGGCCAAGCTGCAGCGTGCGGATGTTGGCGTCGACAGCGACAGCGTTGATGCGAATGGCGGCGATCAGCGCGTCGAAACTCACCGGTATCGTGCCGCGCTGCCAGGCATAGCCAAGCAGGAACATGTTGGTGGCGATTGAATCGCCAAACAGCGCCGTCGCCATGCCGGTGGCATCGAAGAACTCCGTGCCGTCGCGGCCCGCCGCCTCGACCAGCCGCGCACGCAGCCGGTCGGTGCCAATATCGGCACGGGTGTCGAGCGTGAAGGCCGCGGTTGGGATCTGGTGCGAATTGGCGATCACGCGGGCGCGACCCTTGTCGATCATGGCGATAGCATCGGGCCGGGCCGCCACCACCATGTCGGCGGCCAGCACCAGGTTGGCGCCGCCGGTGTCGATGCGCACGGCGTGCAGGTCTTCCGGCTTGGGTGCGATGCGCACATGGCTCATCACCGCGCCGCCCTTCTGCGCCAGGCCCGTCTGGTCGAGCACGGTGCAGCCCTTGCCCTCGACATGCGCGGCCATGCCCAGGATCGCACCGATGGTGATGACACCGGTGCCACCGACGCCCGTCACCAGCACGCCGAAGGGTTGGGTCAAGGGCGGCAGCTTCGGCATTGGCAGGCTGGCCACGGCGGCTTCCAGCGTGCGTGTGTCGGCGCGGGCCTTCTGGATATGGCCGCCCTCCACCGTCACGAAGCTCGGGCAGAAGCCGTTCACGCAGGAGTAATCCTTGTTGCAGCTCGACTGGTCGATCTCGCGCTTGCGGCCGAACTCGGTGTCGAGTGGCAGGATCGACAGGCAGTTGGACTGCACCGAGCAGTCGCCGCAGCCTTCGCACACCGCCTCGTTGATGAAGACGCGCTTCTGCGGGTCGGGATAGGTGCCGCGCTTGCGCCGCCGCCGTTTCTCCGCTGCGCAGGTCTGGTCATAGATCATCACCGACACGCCGGGCGTGGCGCGCAGTTCCTTCTGCAGCGAATCGAGTTCGTCGCGATGATGGATCGTGGTGCCGTGCGGAAAGGCTGCCGGACCGGAGTATTTCTCGGGTTCGTCGCTCACCACGGCAATGCGCCCGACGCCTTCGGCGCGCACCTGGGCCGCGACGGCGACGACGGTCAGGTTCCCGTCGACTGGCTGGCCACCGGTCATCGCCACCGCATCGTTGAACAGGATCTTGTAGGTGATGTTGGCATGCGCCATCACAGCCTGGCGGATCGCGAGACTGCCGGAATGGTAGTATGTGCCGTCGCCCAGGTTGGCGAAGACATGCGGGGTCGTGGTGAAAGGTGCCTGGCCGACCCAGGCCGCGCCTTCGCCGCCCATCTGTGAGAAGGTTGCCGTGTCGCGATTCATCCAGATTGCCATGTAGTGGCAGCCGATGCCGGCAAGCGCGCGGCTGCCTTCGGGCACCTTGGTCGAGCTGTTGTGCGGGCAGCCGGAACAGAAGAACGGGATTCGCACCACGTCGGCTGGCTTGCCGGCGAGCGAGGCTTCCTTGGCGTTGAGATAGGCGAGCCGTCCGCTGAGCTGCGGGCTGTCGTGATAGTTGCCGACGCGGTCGACGATCAGCCGCGCCACAGCCGATGGCGTGAGCAACCCGGCGGTGCACAGCAGGACGTGACCGTCGTCGTCGACCTTGCCGGTCACGCGCGGCCGGCGGTCGGCCGGCAGGCGGTAGAGATGTGCCTTCACCTGGTCTTCCAGGAACGGGCGTTTCTCCTCGACCACGAGAATTTCGTCGAGACCTTCGGCGAAGCGCAGCAGGCCGGTGGGTTCCAGCGGCCAGCTCATCCCCACCTTGTAGACGGCGATGCCCACCGCGGCGGCCGCACCTTCGTCGAGGCCGAGATTGTCGAGCGCCTGGCGCACGTCGAGATAGGCCTTGCCTGTGGTGACGATGCCGAGCCGTGCGTTGCGGCCGCGGACAATCGTGCGGTCGATCGGGTTGCGGCGGGCGAAGGCAAGCGCGGCGGGCAGCTTGATATTATGCAGCCGCGCTTCCTGGTCGAGCGGCGAGTCGGGCCAGCGGATGTTGAGGCCGCCGGGCGGCAGGGCGAAATCCTCGGGCACGAAGACCTGGACCCGCTCTGGATCGATCAGGATCGAAGCCGTGCTCTCGACCGTGTCGGCAACGGCGGTGAAACCGACCCACAGGCCGGCGAAGCGCGACAGGGCAAAGCCCCACAAACCGAAGTCGACATAGTCCTGCACCCCGGCGGGGTTCAGCACCGGCACGCTGGCGGCGAGGAAGTTGTGGTCGCTCTGGTGGGCGAGGGTAGACGAGCTGGCGCCGTGGTCGTCGCCAGCGATGGCCAGCACGCCGCCATGCCGGGCGGTGCCGGCCGAATGGGCATGCTTGATGGCGTCCAGCGCCCGGTCGAGGCCGGGCCCCTTGCCGTACCAGATGCCGAACACCCCGTCATAGGTCGCGCCGGGGAACAGGCCGACCTGCTGGGAGCCCCAGACCGCATCGGCCGCCAGCTCCTCGTTCACGCCCGGCTGGAAGCGGATATGGCTCTGATCCAGGAAGCGCTGGGCACGCCACAGGGCCTGGTCATAGCCCCCCAGCGGCGAGCCGCGATAGCCCGAGATGAAACCGGCGGTATTCAGGCCCCGGGCCAGGTCGCGCTGGCGCTGGATCATGGGCAGGCGGACAAGGGCTTGGGTCCCGGTCAGGAAAACCCGACCCGAGCGGGTGTATTTGTCGTCCAGGGTGACGGAGGCGAGCGTCAAGCAACCCTCCAATCGGCCGGTGCGGCCAGCCTTGCCCGGCCCAAATCGGCCGGTTTCAAACGTAAGCATGGCTGACCCGCCCTGCAACGCCGCCGGTCCCCTCCGGCGCCGATTGCTGCAGGGCACAATAAAGCCTCCGAAACAGGTGATTCCGCGGGGCACCCCGTCTATTGTGCGGCGCCCGTGGACAGCGGGCCGTCGAATTTCACCTCCGTTGGTTTGCAGGCATGACCGTACTGGTAACCGGTGCCGCCGGTTTCATTGGCTCCCATGTGGCACATGCGCTTCTCGCGCGCGGCGAGACCGTGGTCGGCATCGATTCGATGAATGCCTATTACGATGTGAAGCTGAAGGAGGCGCGGCTTGCGCGCCTGACCGGCAAGCCCGGCTTCTCGTTCCGCCAACTCAATATTGCCGCGCCCGAACTGGCGCAGGAGTTGTCGTCCTTTCCCGATATCGACCGCATCGTCCATCTCGCCGCCCAGGCAGGCGTGCGCTATTCGATCGAGCATCCCTTCGAATATGCCGAATCGAACCTGATCGGCCATCTGCGGGTGATGGAATTCGCCCGCCACCTGCCGAAGCTGAAGCATCTTGTCTATGCCAGTTCCAGCTCGGTCTACGGCGGCAACACCAAGATGCCATTCTCGGTCGAGGACCGCGTCGACCAGCCGATCTCGCTCTATGCCGCGACCAAGAAGGCGGACGAGCTGATGGGCCATGCCTACAGCCATCTGTACCGCATGCCGCAGACGGGCCTGCGCTTCTTCACGGTCTATGGCCCCTGGGGCCGGCCGGACATGGCGCTTTACCTGTTCGCCGCCGCAATGACGCAGGGCAAGCCAATCAAGGTCTTCAACCAGGGCGACATGCGGCGCGACTTCACATTTATTGACGACATCGTGAACGGCGTGATCAGCGTGCTCGATCGCCCGCCGTCCGATGTCGGCGTGCCGCACAAGGTCTACAACCTTGGCAACAACAAGCCCGAGCAGCTTGTGCGCGTCATCGAGCTTCTGGAACAGGAACTCGGAGTCAAGGCGGTGCGGAAGCTGCTGCCGATGCAGCCCGGCGACGTCAAGGAAACCTATGCCGACATCGATGCGTCGACGCGCGACTTCGGTTTCGTGCCGCAGACCTCGATCGAGGACGGCGTGAAGAAATTCGTCGCCTGGTACAAGAGCTATCACAAGGTCTGAGGCATCGCCGGATCGATTCGTCCGATCCGCGTGCCCGGCCTATGATTGACGCGCCATGGCCTTTCCCGTGCCCGCCTTCGCGCCCGACATCATCCGCCAGATCACCGAGGCGGTGCCGCAGCTGACGGCGCTGGGCGCCACGGTGCTGCGCGTCGAACACCGCCGCACGGCGCTGCGGCTCGACTGGCGCGAGGATCTCGTCGGCGACCCGTGGAGCGGCCTGCTGCATGGCGGCGTCATCACCACGCTCCTCGATTCGGCAAGCGGCATGGCGTCGCTGTCGTCGGCCGGCGCGGTGATGCAGATCGCCACGCTGGACCTGCGCATCGATTACCTGCGACCGGCGCGCCCGCGCGAAGCAGTCATCGCCGAAGCCGAGTGCTATCATATGACGCGCAGCATCGCCTTCGTGCGCGGCCACGCCTATCACGAGGACGGCACCGAGATCGCCACCAGCACCGCGGCCTTCATGCTGCAGTCGAGCGCGCTGCCGGCGGGGACGAAGCCGTGATTGACCTCAAGTCCGCCATCCGCGACGCCAAGGCGAAGGGCGAGCCGGGCATCCTCAGCAACGCCATTCCCTATGCGCGCTTCAACGGCATCGTGCTGGAGACGGGGGATGATGGCCTGCGCTGCAACATGCCCTATCAGCCGCACCTCGTTGGTAACCCGACGGTGCCGTCGCTGCATGGCGGGGCGATCGGCGCGCTGCTCGAAAGCGTGATCATCCTGCATCTACTGTGGGAGACCGAGCCGGAGGCGGCGCCCAGGACTATCAGCATGTCCTTCGATTTCCTGCGCCTCGCGCGGCCTGTCGACACCTGGGCCCGATGCATCGTCGAACGCCATGGCCGCCGCGTCGTCAATGCCCGCGCCGAAGCCTGGCAGGACGATCGCAACAAGCCGATTACCCTGGCGCGGGGCAATTTCCTTCTGCCGTGAGGATGCGATGACTGAAGCCGCCATCGATCTGGGCGCCTTGCCCGAATGGAATCTGGCCGACCTCTATCCTGCCGTCGATTCGCCCGCGCTGCGTGCCGATCTTGACGTCGCGGCCCGCGAGGCCAAGACGTTTGCCACGCAGTATCAGGGCAGGCTTGCGGCACTCGATGGACATGCGCTGGGCGCCGCCATCGTCGTCTATGAGGCGATCCAGGATCGCCTCGGCCGTCTCGGCTCCTATGCGCAGCTCAAGCGCGCCGCCAACCTGATCGATCCCGCCATCGCCCGCTTCGCGCAGGACATGGAGGAAAAGCTCACCGACATTTCCGGCGACCTGCTGTTCTTCGGCCTTGAGATCAACCGGCTGTCCGACGATGTGCTGGCGGCGCAACTCAAGGCGCCGGCCGCCGCGCATTACGCGTCCTGGCTGCGCGATGTGCGGATGTATCGTCCGCACCAGCTGTCTGACGAGCTCGAGAAGATGCTGCTGGAAAAGCGCGTCACCGGCGCGTCGGCGTGGAATCGCCTGTATGACGAGACACTTGCCGCGCTGCGCGTGCCCGTCGGCGCCGAGGACCTCAGCCTGGAAGAAGCGCTGCACCGCCTGTCCGACATGGACCGTGCGAAGCGCGCGGCCGCGGCGAAGGCACTTGGCAAGGTGTTCGCCGACAACGCGCGCATCTTCGCGCTGGTCACCAACACGCTCGCCAAGGACAAGGAGATCGAGGACCGCTGGCGCGCCTATCCGCAGCCGTGGTCATCGCGCCACCTGTCGAACCAGGTCGAGCCGGAGGTGGTCGATGCGCTGACCGCGGCCGTGCGCGCGGCGTTCCCGCAGCTTTCTCATCGCTACTATGCGCTGAAGGCGAAATGGCTTGGGCTCGAGAAACTCGAACACTGGGACCGCAACGCGCCGCTGCCCAGCGCCGATGACCGCATGATCCCGTGGCCGGACGCGCGCGACCTGGTGCTCGAGGCCTATGGCCGCTTCTCGCCCGACCTTGCGGCGCTTGGCCGGCGTTTCTTCGACAATGCCTGGATCGACGCCGCCATGCGGCCGGGCAAGGCCGGCGGCGCCTTTGCCCATCCGACGGTCCCCAGTGCGCATCCCTATCTGCTGCTGAACTACCAGGGCAAGGCGCGCGACGTGATGACGCTCGCGCATGAGCTTGGCCATGGCGTGCACCAGCTGCTCGCCGCGCCGCAGGGCGCGCTGCTTGCCGACACGCCGCTGACGCTTGCGGAAACCGCCTCGGTCTTCGGTGAGCAGCTCGCCTTCCGCGCGCTGCTCAACCGCGAGAGCGATCCGGCCCGACGCCGCATGCTGCTCGCGGCCAAGGTCGAGGACATGCTGAACACGGTCGTCCGCCAGATTGCGTTTTATGAATTCGAGCGCCGGGTGCATGGCGAACGACGCAACGGCGAGCTGACGGCCGAGCGGATCGGTGATCTGTGGCTGGCGGTGCAGACCGAAAGCCTGGGCCCGGCCTTCCATTTCACGCCGGACTACGCGACCTACTGGAGCTATATCCCGCACTTCATCCATTCGCCCTTCTATGTCTATGCCTATGCCTTCGGCGACTGTCTGGTGAACGCGCTCTATGCGGTGTATCAGGGGGCGGAGAAGGGGTTTCAGGAAAAGTATTTCGCCATGCTGCGCGCCGGTGGCACGCTGCGTCACAAGGAACTGCTCGCTCCCTTCGGCCTCGATGCTGGCGACCCCGCCTTCTGGTCGAAGGGGCTGTCGGTGATCGCGGGCTTCATTGACGAACTGGAAGCCGCAGAAAAAGCGGTGTGAGATCAAAGCCCGGCCCATGACCCCATTTGTTCTGCAGCCCCAATCCGTCCATCACGAAATCCTTGAGCGGCTGTGCGCCATGGCGAAGCCAGTGCGCGGCATTGCCGAGGCGATGCTGAACCGCAGCTTCAACAATCCCCGCGCCATCCAGGAACTGGCCCAGGCGGGCCTGATCCGCGAGCGGGGCTGGGCGCATGGCCCGGGCGGCATCTGGGTGCCGACAAAGGCGGGCGAGGCGGCCCTGGCCGCCCTGCGGCCGCCGGTGCAGGACGTCGGCTGACCCCTGTTTTTGCGGCCTGTCCACTCGCAATTGTTTGATATAGTGCGCCGCAACGAAGAACCTTTTGGGGGACACCCGCCAATGGCCCACGAACCCGGCACCATGGATATCCAGCAGCACAAGGACATGTGGGCGAATTTCGTCCGCCTGACCATCTGGGTCGGCGGCCTCGCCGCCCTCGTCGTCGCTGGCCTGGCCCTTTTCGTCTACTAGGCCCGCGGTTGCGGGATTCTGCAGCCGTTTCCTTTCCTTGAAAATGAGAGCGCCCACCGCATGAAAGTCGTGGTGCTGAAAGAACGCCGCCCGTTCGAGAAACGCGTGGCAGCAACCCCCGACAGCGTGAAGCGCCTGGTCGCGCTCGGCTGCGAGATATTCGTCGAGAAGGATGCCGGCGGGGGCGCGCAGATCCCGGACGAAGCCTATCGCGAGATGGGCGCCACCATCGTCGACGACGTCCGTTCGGCGCTGGGTACGGCCGATATCGTGCTCAAGGTGCAGCGGCCGATGACCGCCGCCGAAGGGCGTGACGAAGTGGCCGGCATGAAGGCCGGCGCGCTGCTCATCGGCATGCTGGCGCCGGGGTCCGACCGCGCCCAGGTCGATTCCTATGCGGCGGCCAGGATCACGGCCTTTTCGCTCGAATTCCTGCCGCGCATCACCCGCGCGCAGAGCATGGACGTGCTGTCGTCGCAGTCAAACCTGGCCGGTTACAAGGCGGTGCTGGATGCGACCGCCGAATTCGGCCGCGCCTTCCCGATGATGATGACGGCCGCCGGCACCATCGCGCCGGCCAAGGTCATGGTGCTGGGCGCCGGCGTCGCCGGGCTGCAGGCGATTGCGACGGCCAAGCGGCTCGGCGCCGTGGTCAGCGCCACCGACGTGCGCATGGCGGCCAAGGAACAGGTCGAAAGCCTGGGCGGCAAGTTCGTCATGGTCGACAGCGACGAGATGAAGAACGCCGAGACCTCGGGCGGCTACGCCAAGGAAATGAGTGACGACTTCAAACGCCGCCAGGAAGAGCTGGTGCGCGAGACGCTGAAGAAGCAGGACATCGCCATCTGCACCGCGCTGATCCCAGGCCGCCAGGCGCCGCGCCTGATCAGTGCCGAGACCGTGCGCGGCATGAAGCCGGGCTCGGTCATCATCGATCTCGCGGTCGAGCAGGGCGGCAACTGCGAATTGTCGAAGCCGGGCGAAGTGGTGGACGTGAACGGCGTCAAGGTCGTCGGGCACATGAACGTGCCCAGCCGGCTGGCGACCGACGCGAGCCAGCTTTATGCCCGCAACATCGTCAATTTCCTCGCCCTCGTCATCGACAAGGCGAGCAAGACCGTCAAGGTCAACTGGGACGACGAGATCGTCACCGCCACCGCGCTCACGCGCGACGGCGCGGTCGTTCATCCCAGCCTCAAGCCGAAGGCCGCATAGGGAGCCGGGCATGGAGCATGTCACCGCAATCGACCCGTTCATCTTCCGCCTGGCGATCTTCGTCCTGGCGATCTTTGTCGGGTACTACGTCGTGTGGAGCGTGACGCCTGCGCTGCACACGCCGCTCATGTCCGTCACCAACGCCATCTCCAGCGTGATCATCGTCGGCGCGCTGATCGCCGCCGGTCCGGCCGAATACAACCTGTCGAAGATATTCGGCTTCGTCGCGATCATCCTGGCGGCCGTGAACATATTCGGCGGCTTCGTCGTCACCCAGCGCATGCTGGCGATGTTCAAGCGCAAGAAATAGGAGCCGCCCCTTGTCCGCAAACCTTTCGGCGCTTGCCTATCTGATCTCGGGCATCTGCTTCATCATGGCGCTGCGCGGCCTGTCCTCGCCGCTGTCGGCGCAGCGCGGCAACCAGTTCGGCATCGCGGGCATGACCATCGCGGTCCTGACCACGCTGGCGAACCCCACCATCCTGGGCTACGACCTGATCATCCTAGGCCTCGTCATCGGCGGCCTCATCGGCACCGTGATGGCGCGCAAGATCAAGATGACGGCGATGCCGCAGCTGGTCGCGGCCTTCCACAGCCTGGTCGGCATGGCCGCTGTGCTGGTCGCGGCTGCCGCGCTCTATGCGCCGGAAGCCTATAACATCGGCGTCGCCGGCAATATTCACGCAGCAAGCCTTGTCGAGATGTCGCTCGGCGTCGCCATCGGCGCCATCACGTTCTCGGGCTCGGTAATCGCCTTTGCCAAGCTGCAGGGCCTGATGAGCGGCAAGCCGATCACCTTCTCCGGCCAGCACCTGCTCAACCTGCTGATCGGCATCGTCATCGTCGGGATCGGCGTCTATTTCGTCACCAGCCAGTCGCTGTCAGCCTTCTGGCTGCTGACCGCGCTCGCCTTCCTGATCGGCTTCCTCATCATCATTCCGATCGGCGGCGCCGACATGCCGGTCGTCGTGTCGATGCTGAACTCCTATTCGGGCTGGGCCGCCGCCGGCATCGGTTTCACGCTGGAAAACACCGCGCTCATCATCACCGGTGCGCTGGTGGGTTCGTCGGGCGCGATCCTGTCCTACATCATGTGCAAGGCGATGAACCGCTCGTTCATCAGCGTCATCCTCGGCGGCTTCGGCGGCGACGCCGCGGCGGCCAAGGCGGGCGGCAAGGCGGACGACCGCCCGGTCAAGTCCGGCAGCGCCGACGACGCGGCCTTCATCATGAAGAACGCAGGCTCGGTCATCATCGTCCCGGGCTATGGCCTCGCCGTCGCCCAGGCCCAGCATGCGCTGCGCGAAATGGTCGACAAGCTGAAGGAAGAGGGCGTCAAGGTCTCCTACGCAATCCATCCGGTGGCGGGCCGCATGCCTGGCCACATGAACGTGCTGCTGGCGGAAGCCAACGTGCCCTATGACGAGGTGCACGAGCTGGAAGAGATCAACTCCGACTTCCCCAACGCCGACGTCGCCTTCGTCATCGGCGCCAACGACGTGACCAACCCGGCGGCCAAGACCGATCCGTCGAGCCCGATCTTCGGCATGCCCATCCTCGACGTCGAACGCGCCAAGACGGTGCTGTTCGTGAAGCGTTCGATGGCGGCAGGCTATGCCGGCGTCGAGAACGAGGTCTTCTATCGCGACAACACGATGATGCTGTTCGGCGACGCCAAGAAGATGGTGGAAGACATCACCAAGTCGCTCTAGTCCGGCAGCGAAAACGAAACGGAAAGGCCCCTGACGAAAGTCAGGGGCTTTTTTCTGCCAGCCGCTTCAGTTCCTGGATCAGCGCTTCCGCCGCTGGTGGCCGCGTGCCGCGCGCCCGCACCACGGCACGCACGCGGCGCGGCCAGGCCGCGCCCTTCAGGTCGATCGCGGCGACGTCGCGGTTGCGTGCGCTGGTGACCAGGTCTTCGGGCACGACGCCGAGGAAGTCGCCGTCCGCCACGGTGGCCAGGATGAAGAGATAGGAATCGCTGGTGATCGCGGGCGCCGGCGGCGTCGCCCCGGCGTCGGAGAAGGTGGCGTGCCATTGCGGAATGGCTTCGCCGATATTGTCCGGCACGATCCAGGGAAAGGCGGCTGCCTCCGTCAGCGACACGCTGTTTCGCCCGGCCAGCGCATGGGCGCACCCGGCGACGGCGACATAGCGGCTTGAGGCGAGTGGGATCTCCTGCGTGTCCGGCGCCGGCGGGCCGCCGAAGCCGGTGAGCACGACGTCAAGGTCGCCCTGGTGCAGCGCCATCATCAGCTCGCGGTGCTTGCCGCCGACCACGGCGACCTCAAGCCCCGGCCGGTCGCGCACAAGGCTCGCCACCGCCCGCACCAGCAATTGGCTGCCGGCGCTGGTGGTGCCGCCGACGGCAAGCCGGCCGCGCCGGGCGCCGTGCAACGCCTCGATCTCATGCAGCGCATGCTGATTCTCCGCCGCCATCACCCGCGCATGGCGGGCCAGCGCCAGGCCGAACACGGTGGGGGTGACGCCGCGCGGACCCCGTTCGACCAGCCGGGCGCCCACCTCGGCCTCCAGCTTGGCGAGGCTCTTGCTCAGCGCCGGGGTGGAAATGTTCACCGCCGCAGCGGCGCGGCTCAGGTTGCGGTGCTCGACAACGGCGGCAAGGTGGCGAAGCTGGCGCAGGTCCATGGGCCAGCTTAAGCCCAAACAAAAAGGCCGCCCAATGGGCGGCCTTTTCGAAATCCGGTGTGCGGGCGGGCGGCTTAAAGCTCGCGCTGGGCCCGCTTGCGCGCCAGCTTGCGGGCGCGGCGGACGGCCTCGGCCGATTCGCGTGCCTTGCGCTCCGACGGCTTCTCGTAGTGATTGCGCAGCTTCATCTCGCGGAAGATGCCTTCGCGCTGCATCTTCTTCTTCAGCGCACGAAGGGCCTGGTCAACGTTGTTATCACGAACCTGGACGAGCAAGCGCGAACCCTTTCTCTGGTCTTCTGACTGTCTTCACGAGGGATGAAGGCATCCGCGGGCCGATCCCGGCCCCTGCGGAGCGCGGGTCATAGCACAGGGCGAATGCCGCGGGAAAGCCTTTGTCACGGGATTCTGAGAAATGTGGCGGCCGCGTCACAAAGCCAAATTCCCCGCGCCTGGGCGAAACAAGAATTAATGCTCATTTGATGTTCTCATCAATCGGAGTGCTGGCGTTTCCGGATGTGAGGCATTGAAAAACAAGAGAAAAACTGGGTTCGTTCCGGCATTCTGGCCCGGTAGCGCCGCGTCGCGGCGGAGGAGAAATCCATGGCCACCCAGACCGTCCAGCCGGCCCGCCGCCGCACCATCGTCGCCTGGGCGCTCTATGACTGGGCCAATTCCTCCTACACCACCGTCATCGTCACCTTCGTCTTCGCCGCCTATTTCGCCCGCGGCGTGGTGAAGGATGTGGAACTCGGCACCGCGCTGTGGGGCACGGTGGCAAGCCTGTCCGGCCTTGCCATCGCCATCCTCGGCCCCATCCTGGGCGCCATCGCCGACAAGGGCGGCCGCCGCCTGCCCTGGGTCGCGGCTTTCACCCTCCTCTGCGTGCTCGCTTCGGCCGGGATGTGGTTCGTCCTGCCCGACCCGGCCTACATCCTGCTCGCCATGGTGCTGGTCGTGCTCGGCACCATGGGCTTCGAACTGGCCCAGGTCTTCTACAACGCGCTGCTGCCCGACATCGCGCCGAAGGACCAGATCGGCCGCGTCTCGGGATGGGCCTGGGGCACCGGTTATGCGGGCGGCCTTGTCTGCCTCGTCCTTGCGCTCGTTTTGCTGGTGCAGCCCAACCCGCCGCTGTTCGGCCTCGATGCCGCCAGCGCCGAGCCGGTGCGCGCCACGCCGCTGCTGGTCGCGGCCTGGTTCGCGTTTTTCTCGCTGCCGCTGTTCCTGTGGGTGCCGGACCGTCCGGGCACCGGCCTGCCGGCGGGCACGGCGATCCGCGAAGGCCTGCGCGAGCTGGTCCGGACCGTCGCGACGGCGCGCCGCCACGCCCTCGTCTTCCGCTTCCTGATCGCCCGCATGATCTACACCGAGGGCATCAACACGCTGTTTGCCTTCGGCGGCATCTATGCCGCCGGCACCTTTGGCATGGCGTTCGAGGAAATCCTGATCTTCGGCATCATCCTGAACGTGACGGCGGGCCTGGGCGCCGCCGGCTTCGCCTGGATCGACGACCGCATCGGCGCGCGCCGCACGATCCTGATCGCGCTCGTAGCCCTGGTCGTGCTCGGCGCCGGGCTGCTGGTGGTCGAATCGAAGCTCTGGTTCTACATCCTCGGCAGCGCGCTTGGCATCTTCGTCGGCCCGGCCCAGGCGGCGAGCCGCAGCCTGATGGCGCATCTTGCGCCGCCGCAGCTCACGGGCGAGATGTTCGGCCTCTTCGCGCTGTCGGGAAAGGTGTCGTCCTTCATCGGTCCGGCGCTCGTCGCCTGGCTCACGCTCGCCACCGCCAGCCAGCGCTGGGGCATGAGCGTCATCATCGTGTTGATGGCGCTGGGCGGCCTGCTGCTGCTGACGGTGCGTCCCGTTCGCGCGGACTAGGACGACACCGGCACGCCGCCGCGCCGGTTGAGCAACGGATTGTCCTTCAGCCACACCGTGCAGACCAGCAGAACGACGCCCAGCACGACCAGCATCCAGAAGCCGTTGAGAATGGCGGCGCCCAGCGGTTCCGGCGGCAGGTGGCGGATATCCGCCGGCACCGCGCCGCCCAGGCGTTTGGTCAGTGTCAGCGACACGATCAGGCCAACCATCGCCACGCCCAGCACCTGGCCGAGCGAGCGGAAATAGGTCACTGTCGCGGTGCCGGTGCCAAGGAATTCGCGCGGCAGGGCGTTCTGGGCCACCAGCGTCAGCATCGGGAAGAACATGCCGATGCCGAGGCCGACCACGACCATGTTGACGATCGAGCGCGGCACACTGGTCTCGCGCGTCATGGTGGCGAGCAGCAAGGCGCCGGTCAGCATCACGACGCTCGAGGCGATCATCATCGGCTTGTAGCGACCCAGCCGCGACACGGTATAGCCGCATAGCATCGAGCCGGTGATGAAACTCACCGTCATCGGCGTGATGGCCGCGCCGGCGTTGGTGGCGCTCTGCCCGAGGACGGCCTGCAGATAAAGCGGCATGTAGACGGTGACCGTCAGCATCGAGGCACCAATCACCACCGCGATGACCGAATCGACCGCGAAGGTCGGGTTCTTGAACAGGGCCAGCGGGATCAGCGGCTCGGACGCCAGGCGTTCGGCAAACAGGAATCCGATGGCGAGCACGACGGCGAGCACGAGCGCGATGATCACTTCCGGCGAACGCCAGCCGTGCCAGGCCTCGCCGCCCCAGGTCATGCCGAGCAGCAGCGAGATTGTCGCGCCGCCGAGCAGGAACATGCCGGCGAAGTCGATGCGCTGCAGCGCCGACTTGCCGACGACCGTGCTGCTCGGCTTCGACAGATGCGCCGGCAGGTAGACGACGATGGCGGCAAATGCCAGCGCGCCGAGCGGCGGAATGATGAAGAAGGCCCAGCGCCAGCGCGTGTCGTCTTCGACGAAGCCGGCGATCAGCGGCCCATGATCCGTCAGCCAGCCGCCGAGCGACGGGCCGACGATGCTGGACACGGTAAAGGTGGCGCCGAACAGACCCTGCCAGCGGCCGCGCTCCTTCGGCGTGAACAGGTCGCCGAGCACGATCATCACCAGCGTCATGGCCAGACCCGCGCCGACGCCTTGCACGGTGCGGCTCGCGATCAGCTGGTCCATGCTCTGCGACAGGCCGCCCAGGATCGAGCCGAGGGTGAACAGGACGATACCCGCCAGCAGGAATCGCCGCCGGCCGAACTGGTCCGACAGCTTGCCGGCCACCGGAATCGTCACCGCCATGGCGAGCGGATAGGCGGTGACCACCCAGGTGTAGCGATCGAGCCCCTGCAGCGAGGTGATGATCTTCGGCAGGGCCGTGTTCAGCACGGTCTGGAACAGGGCCTGGAGCAGCATGGTCAGCAGCAGGGCAACCAATACGCTGACCAGGGCGAAACCACGCAGGCGATGCTCGTCGCCCTCGGGCGGCGGCACCAAATTCACGTCAGAATCCAAAAAGGGTCTCCAGGGGCGCACCCAGGCGGGAGGCAAATGTCCCATGGAAGGGACAGGCCATCAAGCGACGGCGGTCACGTCTTTACGCGCCGCCGGGCCGTCCCCATAGTGAAGGTCATGGCCATCCTGAAGATCGCCCGCATGGGCCATCCCGTCCTCCGCCGCCGCGCGGATCTCGTCGTCGAACCCTCGGCGCCGGCGATCCATCTCCTGGTGCAGGACATGAAGGAAACCATGGCGGATGCCGGCGGGCTTGGCCTTGCCGCGCCTCAGGTTCACGTCCCGCTGCGCGTGGTCATGTTCCATGTGCCGCCCGAAGGCGTGGACCGCGAGGCGATGCGCGACCAGCCCATGCCGCTCACCGTGCTGGTGAACCCGGAAATCGAGCCGGTCGGCGACGAACTTGAACTCGGCTGGGAAGGCTGCCTGTCGGTGCCGGGACTGCGCGGCAAAGTGCCGCGTCATATGCGGATCAAGTATCGCGGCTTCACGCCGGACGGTTCGTTCATCGAACGCGAGGCGTCCGGCCTGCACGCCCGTGTCGTGCAGCACGAATGCGATCATCTCGATGGCGTGCTCTATCCGGCCCGTATGATCGACATGGGCGACCTGATGTTCGAGACGGAATGGAAACACTGGCTCAAGCCGGGCGATGTTGTGGAGGACGATGAATGAACGATCCTCTCGAAAACGAGAAGCAGGCGATCCTTGCCGCGGCGCTGCGTCATGTGCCGTTCGACGGCTGGTCCAAGGCAACGCTCGACGCGGCGGTGCGCGATGCAGGCTTTGACGCGACGATGGCGGAACGTGCCTTTCCCAACGGCCTGCGCGACCTGATCGCCTTCTTCGTCTCCGATGCCGACCGGCGGCTCGCCTGGGAACTGACGAAGCAGGATTTGAACAAGCTGCCGATCCGCGAGCGCATCAGGACGGCGGTGAAGCTGCGCATCGAACAGAATGCGGCCCATCGCGAGGCGATCCGCAAGGCGGTGGCGCTGCAGCTGATGCCGGGCTTTGGCGCCGATGGCCTGCGCGGCCTTTACCACACGGTCGACCTGATGTGGCGCGCGGCGGGCGACACGGCGACCGACTTCAGTTTCTACACCAAGCGCATGCTGTTGGCCGGCGTCTATGCCAGCACGCTCGCCTACTGGCTGGATGACGGCAGCGAGGATTTTGCCGACACATGGACCTTCCTCGACCGCCGTATCGCCGATGTCATGCGCATTGGAAAACTGCGCGGCGAGGTGGAGAAGACACTGGGCCGCCTGCCCAATCCGCTCACCTTCCTCAGCAAGTCGCCGCTGGCGCGGGCTGCTGCCCGGCGACGCAAGACGGCCTGATCACGTCCGCGGGGATAGCCGCGTGACATGGCCCATCTTGCGGCCGGGGCGCGCCTCGCTCTTGCCGTAGAGATGCAGTTTCGCGGCCGGCTCGGCGACCAGCCTGCGCCAGGCATCGATCTCTTCGCCGAGCAGGTTTTCCATCACGACGTCGCTGTGGCGGTCGGTGGGGCCCAGCGGCAGCCCGCAGACGGCGCGGATGTGCTGCTCGAACTGGTCGGTGCGGCAGGCGTCGATGGTCCAGTGACCGGAGTTGTGGACGCGCGGGGCCATCTCGTTGACGGCGATGCGGCCATCCTTCAGCACGAAGAACTCGACGGCGAAGACACCGACATAGTCGAGCGCCTCGGCCATGTGCTGCGCGGCGTCGATGGCGGCCTCGATCGTCGATCGCGCGGCAGCCGACGGCACGCGGCTTTCGCGCAGGATGCCGTGCTCGTGCCGGTTGCGCACAGCCTCGAAAGCGCAGAAGGAACCGTCGAGCCCGCGTGCGGCGACGATGGACAGTTCGAAATCGAACGCGACGACGCCTTCCAGGATGTTGCTGGTGCCGCCGATCTCGCGCAACGCGGCCTTCGCCATGTCCGCTGTGGCGATGCGCACCTGCCCCTTGCCGTCATAGCCGAGCCGTCGCGTCTTCAGAATGGCCGGCGTGCCCAGCGCGGCAAGCGCGGCCTTCAGCTCCGCCTCATTCTCCACTGCGCGATAGGGCGCCGTGTCGAGCGCCAGGCCGCGGGCAAAGTCCTTCTCGGCCAGGCGGTCCTGCGTCACCTGCAGCGCGCGCGCGCCCGGCCGCACCGGCTTCAGCGCGGCCAGCTGCTTGATCGCGGCGACCGGCACATTCTCGAATTCCAGCGTCACGACATCGACCGCGGCGGCGAAGTGGCGCAGCGCATCGACGTCGTCATAGCCGGCACGGGTGAGGGCGGCCGAGACATCGCCCGCGGGTGATTCCGCCTCGGGCGCGAAGATATGACAGCGATAGCCGAGCCGCGCGGCGGCGATGGCGAGCATGCGGCCCAGCTGGCCGCCGCCCAGAATCCCGATGGTGGCGCCGGGGCCGATGACGGTCATGGACGCGGGACGATCAGGCGTCGTCGCGCGGCGTTTCCGCGACCGCCGCGGTCTGCCTGGCGCGCCAGGCATCCAGCGCCGTGGCGATCGCCGGATCGTTCAGCGCCAACACCGCAGCGGCGAGCAGCGCGGCATTGATTGCGCCCGCCTTGCCGATCGCGGTGGTGCCGACCGGGATGCCGGCCGGCATCTGGACAATCGAGAGCAGGCTGTCGAGGCCGCTGAGCGCCCGGCTTTTCACCGGCACGCCAAAAACGGGCAGGGGCGTCATCGACGCGGCCATGCCGGGTAGATGCGCCGCACCGCCGGCGCCGGCGATGATGACCTTCAACCCGCGTTCGCGCGCCGTCTTGGCATAGTTGATAAGACGGTCGGGCGTGCGGTGTGCCGATACGATGCGGTACTCATGGGTGACGCCCAGAACCTCGAGCGTCTCGGCCGCATGGCGCATGGTTGCCCAGTCGGACTGACTGCCCATGATGATACCGACGGCGGGAGATTTCTGAGTCATTTGAGCGCCTTAGCACAGGGCCCGCGATTATAGGCGGGGCGTCCCTTTATGCAATTCGGCTAACCAAGCATTAACCATAGTGATATCTATTACAGACGGCGGAAGCGCCCCCGGGTACATCCGGGCCCGTTGGGGCGCCCGGGAAACGCTTTCCGCCATCTAGGGGCCGTCGAAGCGATCGAAACATGAAGCTCACTCCCACCCGTTCGGTAGGGACGACTCCGGTGGCGCGCGTGACGCGCGCGGCACCTGCCGGTCGTGCCACAGCCGCCCAGCCCGTTCAGGCGGCCGACGCCTCGTCGGTCCGGCCCATCGAAGACACCGTGTCCGTCATGGGCATCCCGGCGTCGGAGCTGACCCCCAAGGTCCGCGACGCACTGATGGGCCTGATGGCCGAGGTGGAGCAGATGCGGCGCGAATTGTCCGCCGCGCGCGAACGCCTGGCGACGCTCGAACGCCTTGCCGACCGCGACCCGCTGATCCCGGTTCCCAACCGCCGCGCCTTCGTGCGCGAGCTGACACGCAGCATGGCGCACAACGATCGCTATGGCAGCACCAGCAGCGTGGTCTATGTCGACCTCAACGACTTCAAGGAAATCAACGACACCCACGGCCATGCCGCCGGCGATGAAGCGCTGCGCCACGTCGCCACGCTGCTGGAACGCAACATCCGCGAGTCCGACACGGTAGGCCGGCTCGGCGGCGACGAATTCGGCATCATCCTGGACGAGACCGACGGTGTGACGGCCCGCGAGAAAGCGGAAAGCCTGGCGGCGACCATCACCGAGACGCCGCTGGAATACAATGGCCGGCAGATCCCGATCCGGGTCGCCATCGGCATCTATACTTTCAGCGGGTCGGAAGACGTGGGCCATGCGCTGGCGGCGGCCGACCGCGACATGTATGCCAACAAAAAGGCCCAGAAAGCCGTTGCCGCCGGCGAATAGCCGCGGGCCCGATGTCAGGCGATGATGTCGGGGTGCAGTGCGCTTTCGATCTGGCGGATCTGGTCCTTGAGGACCAGCTTGCGCTTCTTCAGACGCTGCAGTTTCAGCTGGTCATAGGTCTGCCGCTCCAACAGAACGGCCACTGCGGTGTCGAGGTCGCCATGTTCGGTGCGCAACTCGATCAGCTTGCGCTCCAGTTCCTCACGGTCGGTCATGGTTCCATGGCGTCACTTCAGGTTGGTTGCACCTTAGCAGAGCGCACCGCCGCCGGGGGTGTTGCATCGTGAGCAGAAGCGGCACCCACGGCGACGCCTTCTGGTCCTTCGCTCTGGCGGCCTATGAACGGCGCACCGTGCGCGAGATCTGCCTTCGCCTGCAGGATGACCATGGGCTCGACGTCATGGTCGTGCTCGGCTGCCTGTGGGCTGCCGATCGCGGACTGCGGCTGGAACCGGCGCAGATCGGTGCCGTGGTGGCGGCCGTCGGTCCTTGGCAGTCGAAAGTGACGGGTCGCCTGCGCCTGGCGCGCCGTTCGGCGCGGAAGCTTGCCGGCCCGAACACCGAAACCGGCTCGCTGCACGCGGCCATTCTCGGCACCGAACGGGCCGCCGAACGGGTGACGGCCGAAATCGTGGCCGGCGTGCTGGCCACCACCCAGCCCGCGAAGCCCCCGGAGGCGCCCCTTGGTCTCGCGATATTCAACCTTAAGTTGTATTTCGAGCGTGCCGGCTACCCGACCCAGGCGGGAGAGGGAGACCGCCTCGACCTGGCGAATGCCGCCTTCGCCCGCGCCTGAAAAACCCTTCGTGCGGTATTGGTTTTGAGTCCCGCCGGTCCGGCGAGGGGACTATCATTCCGATGTTGTCTGTTTGAAGGAGGTAGGCATGCAGGTCGCAGTCGACTCTACGAAACTCCAGTTCAAACATCGCCAGCTGGAAGAGGCCATCATGGCCGAGCAGCGACGACCGGCGCCCGACGAAACTCTGATCGTTGCGCTCAAAAAACAAAAATTGCAGATCAAGGATCATCTTTCCCGCATCTCGCGGAACTGATCCAGCGTAGTTCCGAGAGCGCCGGCTGACGGTGCCGCAACAGGCCTTCGGTTAAGCGGGAATTTGTTGGAATCTGGGCCCACATGGGCTCAGATTCGGAACCGGCGCCGCCCACGCGGTGCCGGCCGCTGGGTTTTAGTCCGGCAAGATGGGGGATTGATGGGCGCGGACGGGGAAACGAACGAAGCCGCGCGCCTGCGGGCGGTTGATCGCTACGACATTCTCGATACGTCGCCCGAGGAAGGGTTTGACCGCATCACGCGCATCGCCAGCCGCCTGCTGAGCACCCCTATCGCGCTGGTCTCGGTGATTGACGAGCGCCGACAGTGGTTCAAGTCGCGCGTTGGCCTCGAACTGTCGGAGACGCCGCGCTCGGTGGCCTTCTGCGATCATGCGATCCGCAACGCCGATGTCATGGTGGTACCCGACGCCACCGCGGACGATCGCTTCAAGACGAATCCGCTGGTCACCGGCGACCCCAGCATCCGCTTCTATGCCGGCGCGCCGCTGCGCACGCGCGATGGCCACAACCTCGGCACGCTCTGCGTGTTCGATCGAGCGGAGCGTGAATTCTCTGTCGACCAGAAGCGCCTGCTGCAGGATCTGGCCAACCTGGTCATGGACCAGATGGAGCTGCGGCTGCTGGCGGGCACCGATCCGCTCACTGGCGCCTTCAACCGCCGCCGCTTCATGGGCGCACTGGAACAGGAGTGGAGCCGGGTGAAGCGCTATCGCCGCGCACTCGCCGTGCTCATGCTCGACATCGACAATTTCAAGAAGGTGAACGACACCTGGGGCCATGGCGTCGGCGACGAAGCGTTGAAGCGTCTCGCCGAGGTCTGCCACGCTAGCCTGCGCAGCCACGACATCTTCGCCCGTTTTGGCGGCGAGGAATTTGGCGTGCTGCTGCCCGAGGTCTCGGAACTG
The DNA here is from genome assembly GCA_947473325.1 of Alphaproteobacteria bacterium. Taxonomy (GTDB): domain Bacteria; phylum Pseudomonadota; class Alphaproteobacteria; order SHVP01; family SHVP01; genus CANJEJ01. The sequence continues at coordinate 32,365 of CANJEJ010000006.1, forward strand.
CATGCGGTGGCGGTGGCGGAACGCCTGCGCCAGCGCGTTTCCGACATGGACATTCCCGCCGACGGCCAGATGATCCGCATCACTGTCAGCGTCGGCATCGCCCATGTCGATGGCGCCGAGGGCGATGTGCCGGCGGCGGCGAAGCTGATCGAGGCCGCCGACGATGCGCTCTATGCGGCGAAAAGCGAAGGCCGCAACCGCATCGCCTATCGCACGGCGCGCGCGTCGAGCTGATCGGCTACAAGGCGCGGGCGCGCTCGCGCAGCACGAATTTCTGGATCTTGCCCGTCGACGTTTTCGGCAGCTCGCCGAAGACGACGGTGCGCGGCGCCTTGTAATGCGCCATGCGCTCGCGGCAGAAGGTGATGATCTCGTCCGTGGTCGGTGCCTTCGCGCCCGTCTTCAACGTCACGAAGGCACAGGGGGTTTCGCCCCAATGGTCGTCGGGCCGCGCCACCACCGCTGCTTCCATCACCGCCGGGTGCTTGTAGAGCACGCTTTCCACTTCGATGGTGGAGATGTTCTCGCCGCCAGAGATGATGATGTCCTTTGAGCGGTCCTTGAGCTCGACATAGCCGTCCTCGTGCCAGACGCCAAGGTCGCCGGAATGGAACCAGCCGCCCTTCAGCGCGTCCTCCGTCGCCTTCGGATTCTTCAGGTAGCCCTTCATCACGACATTGCCGCGGAAGAACACCTCGCCCATCGTCTCGCCGTCGCGCGGCACCGGCTTCATCGTCTCGGGATCGGCCACCATCAGGTCTTCGAGCACCTGGTAGCGCACGCCCTGGCGCGCCTTCAGCGCGGCGCGGTCCTCGAGCGGCAGCGGATCCCATTCCTCGTGCCAAGGGCTCACCACCGCCGGGCCGTAGGTTTCGGTGAGGCCATAGAGATGGGTGACGTGGAAACCCGCGTTTTCCATGCGGCCGATGACGGCGGCCGGCGGCGGGGCCGCGGCGGTGGCGATCTCGATCACCTGGGTCAGCGGCTTCTTCTCGGCCTCGGTCGCGTTGCCGATCATGTTCATCACCACCGGCGCGCCGCACAGATGCGTCACGCCATGGTCGGCGATGGCGTCGTAGATCGCCTTCGATTCCACGCGGCGCAGGCAGACATGGGTGCCGGCGTTGATGCTGATCGTCCAGGGGAAGCACCAACCGTTACAGTGGAACATCGGCAGCGTCCACAGATAGACGGGATGCGCCGGCATGCTCCAGGCGAGGATATTGCCCGCGGCGAGCAGATAGGCGCCGCGGTGGTGGTAGACGACGCCCTTTGGATTGCCGGTCGTGCCCGAGGTGTAGTTGAGCGCGATCGCGTCCCATTCATCATCCGGCATCTTCCAGGCGAAGTCGGGATCGCCCGGCGCGATGAAGCTCTCATAGTCCTGCGAGCCGAGCTTCTCGCCGCGCTTGCCCAGCGGGTCGTCGATGTCGATGACGAGCGGCTTCACCTTCGCCTTGGCGAGCGCCGCCTTCACCGTGGCGCTGAACTCGGTGTCGGTCAGCAGCACCTTGGCCTCGCCATGGTCGAGGATGAAGGCGATGGTGTCGGCATCCAGGCGCACGTTCAGCGTGTTGAGCACGCCCTGCGTCATCGGCACGCCGTAATGGGCTTCCAGCATCTCCGGCGTGTTGGCCAGCATGGCCGCCACCGTGTCGCCCTTGCCGATGCCGGCCCGGGCCAGCACGCTCGCCAGCTTGCGGGCGCGGGCATAGAAGTCGGCATACGTGACACGCCGGTCGCCATGGATGATTGCAATGTTCTTGGGGAACGTCATGGCGGCGCGCTGCAGGAAGGGCAGCGGCGACAAGGGCTGGAAATTGGCCGGCGTCTTGTCGAGTCCGGTGTCGTACTTGTTGGGCGTCATGGGGTGCGGCACTAACGTTGCAAAACGGTCACTGGTGCGAGAATGATAGCGTCCCTTGCCAGTGAGCCACAGGTGCAAATCGTGACCAGCCGCTATGCCGAGACCTATGCCGCCTGGCAGCGCGACCCCGAGGCCTACTGGGCCCAGGCGGCGGAAGACATCCATTGGTTCAAGCGCTGGGACCGGGTGCTCGATTCGTCCCGCGCGCCGTTCTACCGCTGGTTTCCGGGCGGCAGCGTCAACACCTGCTACAACGCGCTCGACCGCCATGTCGAGGCGGGCCGCGGGGCACAGGCGGCGCTGATCTACGATTCGCCGATCACCCGCGTCATCCGCAGCTTCACCTATGCCGAGCTGCTCAACCAGGTGAAGCTGTTCGCCGGCGCGCTGAAGGCGCAGGGCGTGACCAAGGGCGACCGCGTCATCATCTACATGCCGGCGGTGCCCGAGGCGGTGATCGCCATGCTGGCCTGCGCCCGCATCGGCGCCATTCACTCGGTCGTGTTCGGCGGCTTCGCTCCGCGCGAACTCGCCATCCGGCTCGACGACTGCACGCCCAAGCTGATCGTCAGCGCCTCCTGCGGCATCGAGCCGACGCGCACCATCCCCTACAAGCCGCTGCTCGACGAGGCGATCGAGATCGCGGCGCACAAGCCGCAGGGCGTGATCGTGCTGCAGCGGCCGCAGGTCAAGGCGACGCTGCTGCCCGGCCGCGACCACGACTGGGACGAGCTGATGGCGCGGGCGAGGCCCGCCGAATGCGTGCCGGTCGCCGCCACCGATCCGCTCTATATCCTCTACACCTCGGGCTCGACCGGAAAGCCGAAGGGCGTGGTGCGCGACAATGCGGGCCACATGGTCGGGCTCAAGTGGAGCATGCACGGCGTCTATGACATGAAGCCGGGCGACGTGTTCTGGGCAGCGTCCGACGTCGGCTGGGTGGTGGGGCATTCCTACATCGTCTACGCGCCGCTGCTGCACGGCTGCACGACCATCCTGTTCGAAGGCAAGCCGGTCGGCACGCCGGACGCCGGCGTGTTCTGGCGCGTCATCGAGCAGCACAAGGTGGCGGCGTTGTTCACCGCGCCGACTTCGTTCCGCGCCATCCGCCGCGAAGACCCGAACGGCGAGTTCATCCGCAAATACGACCTCAGCAATTTCCGCACGCTGTTCCTTGCCGGCGAACGCGCCGACCCGGACACGGTGCGCTGGGCGGAAGAGCAGGTGAAGAAGCCGGTGATCGACCACTGGTGGCAGACCGAAACCGCCTGGGCTATCGCGGCCAACTGCATGGGGCTCGGCATGCTGCCGGTGAAGCACGGCTCGCCGACAAAGGCAGTGCCTGGCTATGACGTGCGTGTCTTTGATCCGGCGGGGCAGGAAGTGGAACGTGGCGAAAGCGGCGCCATCGTCGTCAAGTTGCCGCTGCCGCCCGCCGCGATGCTGACGTTGTGGAACAACGACACCGGCTACATCTCGTCCTACATGCAGGAGTATCCCGGCTGGTACAAGACGGGCGATGCCGGCATGCAGGACGCCGACGGCTACCTCTACATCATGAGTCGGACAGACGATGTGTTTAACGTCGCCGGCCATCGCCTGTCGACCGGGAGCATCGAAGAGGTGCTGGCCGGGCACCCGGCCGTCGCCGAATGCGCCGCCATCGGCGTGCGTGACGAGATGAAGGGCCAGGTGCCCATCGGCTTCGTTGTGCTCAAGGCTGGCGTCGATCGTTCGGAAGCCGAGGTGCGCAACGAACTCGTCCAGCGCGTGCGCGACCAGATCGGCGCCGTAGCGTCGTTCAAGACCGCGCTGGTGGTGAAGCAGCTGCCGAAGACGCGCTCGGGCAAGATCCTGCGCGGCACCATGCGGCGCATCGCCGATGGCGAGCCCTGGCCGATGCCAGCGACGATCGAGGATCCCTCGGTGCTCGACGCCATCACGCAAAGCCTCGCCGCCGAAGGCTACGGCAAGCGCTGAATCAAAAAACCCCCGCCGGTCAGGCGGGGGTTTTTGTTGCAGCGTGGGACGGTCAGCCCGGGTCGTTCTCCGAGCCGGACGGTGCCGCCTCGGTTTCGGCGGGCGCGTTGGCGGCGGCTTCCGCCGCGGCCTTCTCGCGCTGCGCCTTGCGGATGGCGCGGGCCTCGCGGTCTTCCTTGCGCTGGATCCGGCGCACGGCCTGCGTGATCGCCTCGTCGAGGTCGATCTGGCTGCAGATGCCGAGCGACACCGGGTCTTGCGCCTTGATGTTGGGCGAGTTCCAGTGGCTGCGCTCGCGCACCGACACGATGGTCGGCTTGGTCGTGCCGACCAGGCGGCAGATCTGCGAATCAGTCAGCTCCGGGTGATGCTTGATCAGCCAGGAGATGGCGTCGGGGCGGTTCTGCCGCTTCGACACCGGCGTGTAGCGCGGACCGGGCGGCCGGTGCTGGTCGGCGATCTCGGGCTCCGCCACCTCGAGCCGCTTTTCGGCATCGCCCTCGGCGGCCTCGATCTGCTCGCGCGTGATCTCGCCGGCCACGATGGGATCGCGGCCGCGGATGCCCGCGGCGACTTCGCCATCGGCAATGCCCTGCACCTCAAGCGGGTGAAGCCCGCAGAAGTCGGCGATCTGGTCGAAGGTCAGGCCGGTGTTTTCGACCAGCCAGACGGCGGTTGCCCGCGGCATCAACGGTTGCGACATGGGTCTCCTTCCTGTCCGAAGCCCCTGTCCGGGGCCCCGGCCACGCCTTCCTGTTCGGCATGGAAAATGGGGATAGCCCTCATATAGGGGGCAGGCGCCCCGCTGGCAACCGGAACCGGCGGGACGTGGAGGCTTAATTTCCCAGAACGCAGCCCGTGCCGCTGAATTCCGGGTCGATTGCAGGGCTAGAGCGTCAGCACCAGCTTGCCGATGTGTTCACTGGTCTCGAGGAACTTGTGCGCCTTCACCGCGTCGCGCAGGGGGTAGACGGTGTCGATGATGGGTGGCATCTCGCCCCTGTCGAGCAGCGGCCACACCACCGGCTCCATGTCGCGGCGCAGCGCGTCCTTGCGTTCGATCGACTGGCCGCGCAGCGACACGCCGCTGATGGTATGGCGGCGCATCATCACCCAGCTGCCGTTGATCGTGACCTCGCGCTGCCCGCTCATCAGGCCGATGAAGACCAGCCGGCCGTCGTCGGCGAGCAGCGACTGGTTCCTTGGCACATAGGGGCCGATCACCATGTCGAGGATGACGTCGATGGCGCGCTCGCCGGCGAGTTCATTCACCACGGCAACGAAATCTTCCGTCTTGTAGTTGATGCAGCGCTTCACGCCGAGCTTCTCCACCGCGCGGCACTTCGCGTCGTTGCCGGCGGTGGCGTAGATGGTGCCGTTGCCGAGCGCGCGGGCGAGCTGGATCGTCGTCGTGCCGATGCCGCTCGACCCGCCATGGACGAGCAGCGATTCGCCGCCCTTGTAGCGGCCCTGCCACATCACGCCGGCCCAGACGGTGAACAGCGTTTCGGGCAGGCAGGCAGCGCGCACCATGTCATAGCCCTTCGGCAGACGCAGCACCTGCGCCTCCGGCACCGTGCAATATTCGGCATAGGCGCCGCCGATCACCAGCGCGCAGACCTGGTCGCCCACCTTGAAGCGCCCGGTGCCGGGGCCCATGGCGACGATCTCGCCTGCGAGTTCCACGCCCGGTACATCCCACACGCCATAGGGCGGGCGATAGGCGCCGCTCCGCTGCAGCACGTCGACGCGGTTGATGCCGGCGGCGGCGACCTTGATCAGCACCTCGCCCGCGACCGGCTTCGGCACCGGCCGCTTCGCCTCGCGCATGACCTCGGCCGGGCCGAAGCCATTCATCTCGATCACGGTCATCTCGGCGGGCAACGGCATGGCGATCCTGTCTGCTGTCTCGAAGGGTGGGCGGGGGGACGGGTGTTTATACCGTCAGCATGATCTTGCCGATATGGGCGCTTGATTCCATGCGGGCATGGGCCTTCGCTGCATCGGCCAGCGGGAAGGTCGAATCGATCACCGGCTTGATCCTGCCGGCCTCGATCAGCGGCCAGATATTCGCTCGCAGCCCTTTGGCCATCACGGCCTTGGCCGCCACCGACTGCGGCCGCAGGGTGGAGCCGACAATGCGCAGCCGGTTCATCAGCACGCGGACGAAATCCACCTCCGCCTTCGATCCGCCCAGAAAGGCGATGAGGGCGAGGCGGCCTTCCGGCGCCAGCAGGAGCAGGTCCTTCTGGATGTAAGAGCCGCCGACCATGTCGAGGATGACGTCGACGCCCTTCTTGTCGGTGATGCCGCGCAGCACTTCGAAGAAATCTTCCGTGCGATAGTTGATGGCGCGCTTCGCGCCCAGCTTTTCGCAGGCCGCGCATTTCTCGGCCGAGCCGGCGGTGGCATAGACCTCGGCGCCCATCGCGGTGGCCATCTGGATGGCCGCGACGCCGATGCCGCTCGACCCGCCATGGACGAGGAATTTCTCGCCGGGCTTCAGGCCGGCGCGATCGAAGATGTTGGTCCAGACGGTAAAGAAAGTCTCCGGCAGGCTGGCGGCCTCGGTCAGCGTCAGCCCCTTGGGGATCGGCAGCGCCTGTGTTCCTGGCGCCACGCAATATTCGGCATAGCCGCCCCCGGAGGTCAGCGCGCAGGCCATGTCGCCGATCTTCCAGTCCGTCACGTCCGGCGCCATGGCCACCACCTCGCCCGCGACCTCAAGGCCCGGCAGGTCCGACGCACCCGGCGGGGGCGGATAGCTGCCGGCGCGCTGCGCCACGTCGGGACGGTTGACGCCGGCCGCAGCCACCTTGATCAGGATTTCCCCGGTCTTCGGCACCGGCAGAGGCCGCGTCGCGGGCTTCAGCACCTCGGGCCCGCCGGGGGCGGTGATCTCGATGGCGGTCATCGTGGCGGGCAGGGCCATGGGCGCTCCTTCGACGGGTGGCAGTGAAGCCCTGCTCTAGTATGATCCGGCCCCTGACCGCAAGGCACGGAGTGGATCATGCCCATCGACACCGACGACCTCGAGCCGCGCCGCAAGAAGGCGCCTGCGCCGGATTTCGACCGCCTGTCGGTGGAGGAGCTGCACGAGATGATCGAGGACCTTGAAGCCCAGATCGTCAAGGCGCGCGATGTCATCGCCGCCAAGACCAAGGCGCGCGGCGCCGCGTCCTCCGTCTTCAAGTTCTGAGATGTCGAATTCGCCCGCGCGCGCGCCGAAGGATGAACGGCGCGACCACTATCGCCACACGCTCGCCATCCCGACGCGCTGGATGGACAACGACGTCTACCAGCACGTCAACAACGTCGTTTACTACAGCTACTTCGACACGGTGGTGAACGAATACCTGATGCGGCAGGGCGTGCTTGACTACACGAAAGGCGACGTTGTCGGCCTGGTCGTCGAGACGCAGTGCCAGTATCACCGCCCGGTCGCGTTCCCCGACGTGATCGACGCCTGCGTGCGCGTGGCGCGGCTGGGCAGTTCCAGCGTGCGCTACGAGATCGGCCTGTTCCGCCAGGGCGAGGACGAACCGGCCGCGACGGGCCATTTCGTCCACGTCTACGTGAAGCGCCCCGAACAGCGCCCCACGCCGCTGCCCGATAAATTGCGCGCCGCGTTGCAGGCGATCGCCGTTTAGGCCGCGCGCTTCCCGGCCGGCATCGGCCCGGTGTAGCGCGACTGCGGGCGGATCAAACGGCCGCTCTGTTCCTGTTCCCACACATGCGCGATCCAGCCAAGCACGCGGCCCATCGCGAAGACGGGCGTGAACAGGTCGCGCGGGATGCCCACCGCTTCCAGCAGCAGCGCGGTGTAGAATTCGACATTGGTGTCGAGCTTCCGGTTCGGCTGCTTTTCCTGCAGCAGCGCGAGCGCCGTGCGTTCGATCTGTTCGGCGAAGGCGAGACGGCCGACGTCGCCGCCGCGCGCCTTGGCCAATCGATGCAGCGCCGCCTTCAGCACATCGGCGCGCGGGTCGCGCGTGCGGTAGACGCGATGGCCGAAGCCCATCAGCCGTTCGCCCCTGCCGAGTTCCGCGCGCAGCCATGCTTCGCAATTCGCGGGTGTGCCGATGGCGTCGAGCATGTCGAGCACCGGTCCCGGTGCGCCTCCGTGTAGCGGCCCCTTCAGCGCACACAGTCCGGCGAGGACGCTGGAGACGAGTCCGGCCCGTGTCGAGGCGACGACGCGCGCGGCAAAGGTCGAGGCGTTCATGCCATGGTCGGCGACGGTGACGAGATAGGCGTCGAGCGCGGCGGCTTCGGCGGGGTGCGGATCGCGCCCGTGCAGCAGGCGTAGGAAATCGCTCGCCGGATCGGCGGCCGGATCGGGCTCCAGCGCCGCAAGCCCGCGCGCGGCGCGTGACAGCGCGGCGGTGAAGACGGGGATGGCGGCGGTGGCCGCCAGCGCATCGGCATCGCCGTCGCGGTCCGGCAGCAGGGCAAGCCCGGCGCGCAGGCCCTCGACCGCGCTCAAGCCCTTCGTGGTGGCGAGAAGGCCGGGGACCAGGCGGGCGGCCGCCCCCCGTGCCGCGCCCAGGGCGCGCCCCAGGGCGTCCCGGTCGCGCGACACCGGGGCAAGGTCGCCCCACAGCAGCGCCGCCATGCCGGCAAAGTCGATCCGGCCGGTCAGGTCGTCGATTGCCTTCCCGCGCACCACCAACTCGCCCGCCGCGCCATCGACATGGCTCAGGGCCGTGTTCGCCGCCACCACGCCATCCAGTCCACTCATCGTGTCCTCCAGGGTTTCTGCCTGGAAGATCGGCGGTAACCTATCTATGATCAATGTTGAATCATGCAATCAAGTAATCAAGATAGGGGCGTGTCCCTGACGGCGCGCGAGGCCGCGGCGGAGCTCGGCATCACCCGGGCAACGCTTTACGCCTATGTCAGCCGCGGCCTGATCCGCGCCGAAGCCGGTCCGGGGCGGGTGAAGGCCTATAACGCCGGCGATGTGCGGGCCCTGCGCCGCCGTACGGCCGGGGGATCTGCCCCGGCGCCCGAGGCTGCGCAGCCGGTGCTGAGCTCGGCCATCACCCTGATCGATCGCGGCCAGCTCTATTACCGGGGGCGCGATGCCGTGCGCCTCGCGGCGGCGGCGAGCCTGGAAACGGTCGCCGGGATTCTCTGGCAGTCGGACGACGCGCAACTGTTTGCGGAAGCGCCGCCGGACGTTATCGAGCCGGCGGGCCTGCCGGGCCCCGCGCGCGCCATCGCGCTGCTGGCCCAGGCCGGCGCCACGGACGACCGCGCACACAATCTTGGCCCGCGCGGTGTCGCCCGCAGTGGGGCGCAGATCCTGCATCTCGTGGCGCGCGGGTTGCTGCCGGGATTCGCGGACGAACGCGGCGCGCTGCATGAACGGCTTGCGCGGCTGTGGCGCGTGCCGGCGGCGCAGGACGTGATCCGCGCCGTGCTGGTGCTGAGCGCCGACCATGAGCTCAATGCCTCGGCCTATGCCGCCCGCGTCGTCGCGGCGACGCGGGCGACGCCGTACCAGGCGGTCATCGCCGGCCTCGCCGCGCTGCAGGGGCCGCGCCACGGCGGTCAGACGGCGCAGGTCGCGGCGCTGTTCCGCGAGGCGGACCATGCGGGCGATGCGGAAGAGGCCGTGCTTGGCCGGCTGGCCCGCGGCGAGGCACTGCCCGGCTTTGGCCACCCGCTCTATCCCGCCGGCGATCCGCGCGGCACGGCGCTGCTCGCGCGCTTGCCGGAGGCGCGACCGGAATCGGCACAGGCGCGCGCCATCGTCACCGCGGCGGGCAAACTCGCCGATCTGAAGCCGAACATCGATTTCGCCCTGGTGGCGTTGCAGCGCGGCTGGCAGTTGCCGGACCGCGCGCCGTTCGCGCTGTTCGCGATCGGCCGCACGGTGGGCTGGATCGCGCATGCGCAGGAGCAATATGGCGATGAGCGCCTGATTCGTCCGCGTGCGCGTTATGTGGGCGAGGCGCCCGGGCCGCAGAAGATCGACTAGCACCGAGACACAAAAAAGCGCTGCAGCCGAAGCTGCAGCGCCCTTCTTGAAGTAAGGACTCCCGCCGTGTCAGGCGGCGATCTTCTGGTCGACGACCTTCGCGGCGCCCTGGATCGGGATGTTGCGCGGGCGCTTCGCTTCCGGAATCTCACGCACGAGTTCGACGTGCAGGAGACCGTTTTCCAGCTTCGCGTCGACAACCTTGACGGTGTCGGCGAGGTCGAAGCGGCGTTCGAAGGCGCGGCGCGCGATGCCGCGATGCAGGAAGGTGGTCTCTGCCGCGTCGGCCTGACCCTTGCCCTTGATCACGAGCACGTCGGCCTGCTGGACGATCTCGATGTCGTCCTGGCCGAAGCCGGCGACCGCCATGGTGATGCGGTACTTGTCCTCGCCGACCTTCTCGATGTTGTAGGGCGGGTAGGTGAAGGCCGATTCATCGACGCGGCTCAGTGAGTCGAGCAGGCGGTCGACATGGTCGAAACCGATGGAGCCGCGCAGAAGGGGAGTCAGAAACTGGGTACGCATGGGCCAAATCCTCCAGTGAGCAATGTGGCAGTGGTGCGGTCCGCCCTTTGGGGCCGGACCGGCGATGTACCGGACCCGAATGGCGTCCGATGCCCATGGATTTAGGAACCGCGCCCGGCGCTTCAAGAGGGGTGCCGCACGGTAAAATTGCCCCGCCCGGGCAATAGAAAAGCCGCCCGAAGGCGGCTTCCTTTCCCCACAGAAAAGCCGCCCGAAGGCGGCTTTTCCGGCGCGCGAAAAGCGCGTCTTACTTCTTCAGGCCGAAGCCTTCGAAACGCTTGTTGAACTTCGCGACCTGGCCGCCTTCCGTGAAGCGCTGCGTGCCGCCCGTCCAGGCCGGGTGGACCTTCGGGTCGATGTCGAGCGTCATGGTGTCGCCGGCCTTGCCATAGGTCGAACGGGTCTTGTAGGTCGACCCGTCGGTCTGGACGATCGTGATCTCGTGGTAGTCGGGATGGATGCCCTGCTTCATGGCCGGATTCCTGGTCGGGGTCGCCGAATAAGGCGCGCTGTATAGCAGCGGGTCCCACCCCATGCAAGCCGGCTTCCCGGCGGAAGACGGGCCGGGCTCACAGGGGCTAGACTAAGTGACTGATTTCAAAGCCCTGAGGAACCATGACCAAGACCCTGCTGATCGCCGCCGTCGCCATGCTCGTGCTGATGGCGATCGCCGATTTCTTCTGGCTCAACACGGCGACCAAGTGGCTCTACCGGCCGCGCATCGGCCACCTGCTGGCGGACAAGCCCAACATGGTCGCCGCCGTGGCCTTCTACCTGCTCTATGGCGCCGGCGTCGCGGCGCTGGTGCTGCGGCCAGCGGTGGCGGCGGGTTCGCCCGGCAGCGCCCTGCTGTGGGGGGCGATCTTTGGCCTTGTCGCCTATGGCACCTATGACCTCACCAACCACGCGACGATGAGGGACTGGTCGCCGACCGTCACGCTGGTCGACATGGCCTGGGGCACGGCGCTGACCGGCCTCACCTCGGCCGCCGGGGTGTGGATCGCGCAGAAGCTTGCCTGAGCCTTTCAACCGGGTGCCGATGCGTTCGCCCGAGGCCCCTGCCTTGCCACGGCAACCCCGCCCCTGTGCTAGGGTCGGCGACCAAACAGTGATCTGAAGGATTCGAGGATGGCCCGCACCCCGATGGCGGCTGCTGCCGAGGACCGGCCGAAAAGCCGCGAGCTCGGCAACCTGCGCCATGTCTTCCGCTTCGCCGCGCCCTATTGGCCGGTGGCGCTCGGCGCGCTCGCCGCGCTGATCGTGTCGTCGGCGGCGACGCTGGGCCTTGGCCGGGTGCTGCAGCTGGTCATCGACCGCGGCTTCAGCAGCGAATCGGGCGAAAGCCTCGACCGCTTCTTCCTGCTGCTGCTCGGCGTCGTGGTCGTCCTCGCGATCGCCACCTTCACGCGCTACTACCTCGTCATGTGGCTGGGCGAGCGCATCGTCGCCGACCTGCGCAGCGCCGTGTTCGGCCGCATCATCTCGCTGTCGCCATCCTTCTTCGAACTGAACCGCACGGGCGAGGTCGTCTCGCGCATCACCACCGACACGACGCTGGTGCAAAGCGTGGTCGGCGCCAGCGCCTCGGTGGCGCTGCGCAACCTGCTCACCTTCGTCGGCGGCGTCATCATGCTGGTGCTGACCAGCCACAAGCTGTCGGCGCTGATCCTGCTCGTCGTGCCGGTCGTCGTGGTGCCGATCATCTTCTTCGGCCGCAAGGTGCGGAAGCAGTCGCGCGGCACACAGGACAAGGTGGCGGAAGTGGGCGCGATGGCAAGCGAAAGCCTCTACGCCATCCGCACCGTGCAGGCCTTCGTGCATGAGGACGAAGACCGCAGGGGCTTTGCCCAGCGCGTCGAGGGCGCCTTCAAGGCGGCGGTGCGCCAGATCCGCTCGCGCGCCTGGCTCACGCTCAGCGTCATCCTGTTGGTCTTCGGCGCCATCGACGGCGTGCTGTGGATCGGCGCCAAGGACGTGGTCGCCGGCACGATGACGCCGGGCACGCTCGGCGCCTTCATCTTCTACGCGATCATGACGGCGGGCTCGCTCGGCGCGCTGTCGGAAGTCTATGGCGACATCCAGAAGGCCGCCGGCGCCGCCGAACGGCTGGGCGAACTCCTCAACGCAGAACCCGAGATCCGCACGCCGCAGCACGCGCTCGCGCTGCCCGAGCCGCCGCGCGGCACGGTGGCGCTGGAACATGTCACCTTCCGCTATCCCACGCGGCCCGACATCGCGGCGCTGCAGGATTTCTCGCTCAACGTCGCGCCGGGCGAAACGGTGGCGCTGGTCGGCCCGTCGGGGGCCGGAAAGACCACCGTGTTCCAGCTGCTGCTGCGCTTCTATGACCCAAGCGAAGGCCATGTCGTGATCGACGGCGTCGACCTGCGCCGCGTCGATCCGGCAGCGGCGCGGGCGCGCATCGGCCTGGTGCCGCAGGACCCGGTGATCTTCGCCGCCGATGCCTGGGCCAACATCCGCTATGGCCGGCCCGAGGCGACGGATGAAGAGGTGCGCGCCGCGGCCGAAGCGGCGGCGGCGACCGAATTCCTCGACCGCCTGCCCGAAGGTTTCGCGACGCAACTGGGCGAACGCGGCGTCGTGCTGTCGGGCGGCCAGCGCCAGCGCATCGCCATCGCCCGCGCCATCCTGCGCAATCCGTCGCTCTTGCTGCTGGATGAAGCGACCAGCGCGCTCGACGCCGAGAACGAGCGCCTGGTGCAGGCGGCGCTGGACCGCGTAATGGCGGGCCGCACCACGCTGGTCATCGCCCATCGCCTCGCCACCGTGCAGCGCGCCCATCGCATCGCCGTCATCGACCAGGGCCGGGTGATGGCCGTGGGCACGCATGACGAGCTGATGGCACAGGGCGGCCTATACGCCCGCCTCGCCAGGCTGCAGTTCAACACCAGCTTGCGGGAAGTGGATCTGGCGGCGAGCTAGGCGTTCCTTCTGCCGAAGCAAAGCCGAGGACTTGGCCGGAATCAACGGCTTCCTACGATAGTACCGCGCCGTAATTGTCGGCTGGCGCCATGTAGCGGCGCAGCCGGTGCATCGTGGCGGTCACCTGGCGGCCGGCGAAATAGAAGCCGGGCCGCAGCCCGCTCTGCTGGCCGTCCAGCGGGTCTATCCGCACCCAGACCAGCGACAGCTCGCGCACCACGCCCGGCGGGGCGGGAATGCCGACACAGGGCGGCTCGACGCCGACACAGGCACAGTCGCGCAGGTTGAAGAGGGCATCCGCCTCCAGCGGCAGCATGTCCGCCACCGTCATCGCGGGCACCTCGCCCTCGCGCGCCAGCATGATTGTTGCCATGGATCGCCCTCCGAAATGTTCACTATCTGTTCTATTCGGATGCGAGCCTTCCGTCAATGAAAAAGGGCCTTCGCGGGGACGGCCCTTCTGTCTCAGTCGAAGATCTCAGTCAGCCAGGACTTGCGCTTGTAGTCCTTCGAGTGGCCGCCATAGCGGCGGCGGTCATCGTCATCGTCGTCGCGGCGGCGGAAGTCCGGGCGGCGGTCGTCGAAGCGTTCGGTCGGGCGGGGTGCGGCGGCAGGCTGCGGCGCCATGTGGGCGGCGCTCTTCTCAATGATCTTGTCGAGTTCGCCGCGGTCGAGCCACACGCCCCGGCATTTCGGGCAGTAGTCGATCTCGATGCCCTGGCGTTCGGACATCGTCAGATCGACCTTGCACGTCGGGCACAACATGGCGGCGGCGGTGTTCATCGGGGCCTCCTCGTTTCTGTTGAGGGGCATATGGCCCGCGCCGGCGCAACCACCAGCGCAAATGGGCGGCCTGACAGAGATGTTATCGCAGGCCCGGCAAGTCGCCGTCGCCTTGCCGGCCTGCGCCGCCATGACTCAATAGGGCGCAGGCAGGATCAGCGTTCCGTCAGCTTGATCTCGATGCGGCGGTTGCGGCGGAGCGCGATCTCGTCGTTGCCGGCTTCGAGTGGCTGGAATTCGCCGAAGCCGGTGGCGGCGACACGGTTGGGCGGCACGCCCGCCTCGACCAGGTAACGCACCACGTTGATCGCGCGCACCGACGACAGTTCCCAGTTCGACGGAAACTGCGCCGTACGGATCGGCACACGGTCGGTGTGGCCGTCGACGCGCAGCACCCAGGGCAGTTCCTGCGGGATGCGCGGCATGATCTCGAGCAGCGTCTTCGCCAGCTGCTGCAGGCTCTGCTTGCCCGCGTCGTTGAGGTCGGCGGAGCCCGAGGGGAACAGCACGTCGGACTGGAAGACGAAGCGGTCGCCGACGATCTGGATGTCGCGCCGGTTGGCGAGCACCTCGCGCAGCCGCCCGAAGAATTCCGAGCGATAGCGCGACAGCTCCTCCACCCGCTGGGCCAGCGCCTGGTTCAGCCGGCGGCCCAGCTCGGTGATCATCACCTGCTGCTCGCTGTCCTTGCTCTCGGCCGTGTTGAGCGCGCCCTGCAGCGCCTGCAGCTGGCGGCGGATCGCCTCGAGCTGCTGGTTCAGCACCGCGGCCTGGCTTGTCGCCTGGGCGGAAATCGCCTTTTCCTTGTCGAGCGCCTCGCTGCGCGCGGCAAACAGGCCCTGCAACTCGGTGAGGCGGATCTCGCGCGCTGCGATTTCGGTCTGCGCCAGCCGGGTGCGCTCTTCCGCGCTGGCGACGCGGGCCTCGAGCTCCTTGCTGCGGTCGCGCAGGATCGTCGCGCCCTTTTCCAGTTCGTCGCGGGCCGCCTGCAGGGCGGCCAGGTCGCGGCGCAGGCTTTCCATCTGCAGCAGCGTGGTGCGGACGATTTCCTTCTCGGCATCGACCTCGCGGTCGCGGAGCACGATCTTGCCCTCCGCTTCCTCGGCCCGGGTCAGCAGGCTGTTGACGCTCGCGGTCAGGCTCTGTGCGAGCTCATTGGCCTGACCAAGCTTGAGGACCAGGTCGTCGCGTTCGCGCGTTGCGCCCTGCAGCGTCGACGAAAGCTGCGTCAGGTTGATTCGCAATTCGGCGCTGGTCTGGCGTTCCAGCGCCAGCATGTCGGAGAGGTCCCGGATCTGCAGGCCGAGCCGCTGCAGTGCCTCGTCGCGCCCGGTCAGCGCGTTCGACAGGAAGACCTGCGAAATGACGAAGCCGAAGATCAGGAAGATGATGACGATGAGCAGCGAGGCGAGCGCATCGACGAAGCCGGGCCAGATATCCGGTCCGGCGACACTGCCGCCGCGTCTGCGCAGCGCCATGGGCTAGCCCTGGCGCCGGTCGCCGATCGCCGCGAGCGTGCGCGCGATCAGCTTCAGTTCGCTGCGCAGTTCCTTGACCATCGTGTCCTGGCCCCTGGCCGTGATGTCGAGGAGATGCGCCATGCTGACATCGAGGTTGCGCAGGTGCGTGGCGCTCGCTGGATCGAGGCCGCTGTTGCCCTCGGCGAGCTTCTGCAGAACCGGGCGCATTTCCATCTGGCCCTCGATCAGCTTCACCAGGAGGCCCTGTTCGGCGCGCATCTGGTCGCTGAGGGTGGCAAGCTTTTCCGTCAGCGACACGAGCGCGGTCTGCGACGAGCCGCGCGAATCCTCGGTGCGGGCGAGCGTGCGCTGCAGCCCGTCCAGGCTGTCGGCGGTCTGTTCCAGCAGCGCCTGCACGTAGGCGGGGACCGACTGGTCGCCTTCGCCCATGCTGCCGCCGCTGCCCAGCCGCGTGACCGAGGACAGCCATTCCTCGAGGTCGTTGTAGAAGCGGTTCATCGCCTGTCCGGCCTGCAGGTCGAGGAAGCCGAGCACGAGCGATCCGGCGAGGCCGAAGAGGGAGGACGAGAAGGCGGTGCCCATGCCCTGCAGCGGACCGGCCAGGCCCTGGCGCAGCGAATCGAACTGCGCCTGGAAGTCGCCCCCCGCGGCGGTCAGCGTGTTGATGGCGGCGCCCACGGCGCCGACGGTCAGCGACAGGCCCCAGAAGGTGCCGAGCAGGCCAAGGAAGATCAGCAGGCCGATCATGTAGCGCGAGATGTCGCGCGACTCATCGAGGCGCGAGGCGATGCCGTCGAGCAGCGTGCGCGTCGCGGTTGCCGACAGCGTCATGCGCCGGCCGCTGCGCTCGCCCAGCATGGTCGCCATCGGCGCCAGCAGTTGCGGCGGCGCCTGCACCGACAGGCCGGGGTCGCTGCGCCGGAAGGTCTCGATCCACTTCACTTCCGGCCGCAGCAGCAGGACGCTGCGGACGATGTAGGCGATGCCGCCCAACAGCACCGCGAGGATCAGCCCGTTCAGAGCCGGGTTCGCCATGAAGGCGTTGACCAGCGGGCCGGACAGCACGACGGCGACGGCAAGAACGACGGCGAGGAAGATCGCCATCCGCGTGAGGTAGCGTTGCGGTCCCGTCATCGTGTCACGTCCGCTCCTGTATCAGGGAGCGGGGAAGCCGGGGACCGGCCATCCGCACGCCCGCCCCGTCCGTCTCATTTCACTGTGTCAGCAATATGACATCCACGCGGTCGATCGGGCCGCCGTCGCCTGGGCTGCCCAGCGCGCGGACGTCGATCCGCGTCGACCGCAGGCCCGCCTCGATCAGCGAGGAGCGCACGGCGAGCGCGCGCGACAGCGACAGGCGCCGCGCCGTGCTCGGCCGGTCGTCCGGCCCGTCGGCATAGGCGCGCAGCTGGACGCGGTTCTCGTTGCCGGCCAGCGCCTGGGCCAGGCGGCGCAATTCGCGCTCGCTGTCGGGGGTGATGGTGCTCGACCCCGTCTGGAAGCCCAGGCGGGCCGCCTGCGTGCTGCCATCGGCAAGGCGCACGGTCGACAGCGCGGCGGTCTGCACCGGGGCCGGGGTCGGCGCGGCGCGGGGCGCGGGCGCCGGGGCCGGTGCGGGCGGTGCCACTGGAGTCTGCGCCCGCGGTGCGGCGGCCGGGGCCGGGACCTGGGCGGGTGCCGGCACGGGGGCCGCGGCGGGCGCCTGCGCGGGCGCGGCGGCGATCTGCGGGGCCGGCGCGCTGGGCGGCGAGATCACCGGCGGAATCGGCTGGGCGACGGGGCGCCCGACGGTTTGTGCCGGTGCCGGCGCGGGTTGCGGCGTGGCCACCTGCGGCAGGTTGATCGGCGGCAGCGCGGGCGCGGTCGGGGCGGGCAGCGGCTGGGTCGTGACGGCGGCGGGTGCCGTGGGCCGTTCCAGTCGCGGCGCGGGCGGCGGCGCCACCGTGGCGACCGACGGCGTCGCGGGCGGGTTCAGCTGGGGCGCGCGCGATGGCGGCGGCGCGGCCTGGGCCGGGCTCAGGGCGCGGCGGTCATTGGCCGACAGCGGCGGCGGCGCGGCGGGCGTGGCACGGGCCGTCGTGGTGGTCGCGGGGCGCGGGGCGCTGGCGGTGTTGCTGCGCGGCGCGGCGGCGCGGGGCGCCGCACTGCCGGGCGGGCGCAGGCGGATCGGGCCGTCCTGTCCGCCAAAGGTCAGGCCGCCAGCGGGCTCGTTGAGCACGTCAAGATTGACCTCGACCGGGGGTCGCGAACTACCGCCAATGATGATCGTTTCCTGCGCCGCCGCGACGGCGGGCAGCAGGGCCACCACGGCGGTCATCGTCAGGAAGCGGGCGGATCGGGGCCGGGCAACAGTCATCAAACGCAACTCCCTCGGCGGCGGTCGCCCAGATGGCGGATCAGGCGCGGCCACCTTACCCCGGGGGCGGGCAGCGTCTCAACCGTTCCGGCCATTTGGTCGAACCTTCTGTTCGACGCGAGGGCACGTTGCTCTAGCCATTCCTGGCCGCGCCGCGCACCAGCTGGCCAAAGCCGTCGAACAGGCGGTCGTTGCTGGCCAGCACGCTGCCGCTCTTCAGCATGTTGGCGCCACCGCCGACCTCGGAAATGAAGCCGCCCGCTTCGCGCACCAGCACGATACCGGCGGCAATGTCCCAGGCCGACAGGTTGTGTTCCCAATAGCCCTCGACGCGGCCGGCCGCGACGTAGGCAAGATCAAGTGCCGCGGAACCGAAGCGGCGGATGCCGGCGCTGACCGCGAGCACCGCGTTGACTTCGCGCAGGTAACCCGTGCGCTTGTCGCCGTCCTGGTTGACGCGGAGCGGCGTGCCGGTCGCGAAGATGGCGTCGATCATCTGGCCGCGCGACGAAACGCGCAGGCGCCGCTCGTTCAGCCAGGCGCCGGCGCCCTTCTCGGCCCAGAACATCTCGTCGCGCAGCGGCTCGTAGATGACGCCGGCGATCAGCTCGCCGCGCTGCTCGAGCGCGATGGAGATGCAGAAATGCGGGATGCCGTGGATGAAATTGGTGGTGCCGTCGATCGGGTCGATGATGAAGCGGCTGTCGGGATCGTCGCCCTTGGTCTCGCCCAGTTCCTCGGTCAGGAAGCCGAAGCCGGGGCGCGCCTTCGACAGCGTTTCGCGCAGGATCTCGTCGACCTTGCGGTCGGCGGCGGTGACATAGTCGGCCGGCCCCTTGCGCGAAACCTGCAGCTGGTCGACCTCGCCATAGTCGCGCAAAAGCCCGCGCGACGCCTTTTTGGCTGCCGCCTGCATCACATTCATGGCGGCGGAGCGCGTGGCCATTCTCGGGATTCCTTCGGGCGCCCTACTCGGCGCGTTTGACGTAGGTGCCGTCTTCGGTGTTGACGATCACCTTGTCGCCGGTGCCGACAAAGGGCGGCACCATGATGCGGCGGCCATTCGACAGCTTGGCCGGCTTGTAGGACGAGGACGCCGTCTGGCCCTTCACGACCGGGTCGGCCTCGACGATCTCGAGGATGACGGACGACGGCGGGGTGACGCCGATCGGCTTGTCCTCGACGCTGTTGATCGTGACCATCATGTTTTCCAGCAGGAAGTCGGCCGGATCGCCGATGACGTCGCGATGCACCTCAAGCTGCTCGAAGGTCTCGTTGTCCATGAAGGTGAAGGTGTCGTCCTGGGAATAGAGGAACTGGTATTCCTTTTCCTCGGTGTTCAGCTTCTCGACCGTGTCCTGGGTGCGCCAGCGCGCGTTGCTCTTCACGCCATTGACGAGGTCGCGCATGTCGACCGCGATGAAGGCGCCGCCCTTGCCGGGCTGGATGAGCTGGATCTTGATCACGCTCCACTGCTTGCCCTCGTGCTCGATGACCATGCCGGGGCGAATGGTGTTGGCGTTGATTTTCATGGGTTTTAGCCGCGCGATAGGGGGAAATTCAGGGCGCGGAAGCTAACAGCTTGGCCCTGTGCTGGCAAACCCGCCGGGCAGGCGACAAAAGGAAGCGGCCGGGCACCGCGGGTACCCGGCCGGATCGTGACCGACACCGAGAGGGTCGCTTACGCGGCCTTCTTCTGGTGGTCCTTCAGGAAGTTGAGCATCGTTTCGGCGTCCGAGATCTCGAACGGGTCGGTCGGGCAGTCGTCGGCATAGCCCGGTTCCGAGAACAGGGCGACCACCTCGCCATCGTCGACAAACATCGAATAGCGCCACGAACGCATGCCGAAACCCAGATTGTCCTTCTTCACCAGCATGCCCATGCGGCGGGTGAAGTCGCCCGAACCGTCGGGCAGCAGCTTCACCTTCTTCACGCCCATGTGGTTGCCCCACTGGAACATCACGAAGGCGTCGTTGACCGACAGGCAGTAGATCTCATCGACGCCCAGCTTCCTGAACTCCTCATAGGCGGCCTCGTAGCCCGGCAGGTGGGTCGAGGAGCAGGTCGGCGTGAAGGCGCCCGGCAGGGCGAGGACGACGACCTTCTTGCCCTTGAAAATCTCGTCGCTGGTCACGTCCTGCCAGCGGAACGGGTTGGGGCCGCCGACGCTTTCGTCGCGGACACGGGTCTTGAAGGTAACGGGCGGAACACGCATGGAAATAAGCCCCTCCGGGCAGTTAGATTAGAATAGTTCTAATAATCGAACGAGGGGAACATAGGGGCGTTGCGAGCGGCTCGCAAGGGTCTTGCTGCATCTTTTTCACCGGCGGGGACCGCCCGCAATCGGGCAGGATGCCGCCCCGACAGATGGGCGCCGGACCGGACCGGCGACCGGGACACAATCAGAAAAGGACAAGACCCGATGCCCCAG
>CANJEJ010000007.1 GCA_947473325.1 Alphaproteobacteria bacterium
AGCTGTAGCTGCCGTCTTCGTTGACGACGATCGTGCCGTAGTCGCTCTCGCCATCGCCGTTCAGGCTGTAGGTCAGCTCGGCGCCAAGATCGACGTCGGTCGCGACGAGCTGGCCCGTCAGCGCCGGCGCATCTTCCGAACCCGACACGGTGGCGGCCTGGGCCACCGGGGCGTCGTTGTTGCCCGTCAGCGTGACGGTGATCGTGTTGGTCGCCGTGGCACCGTTCTCATCCGTCACCGTGAAGGTGAAGTTCTGCTGCACGGTCTGGCCTTCGGCCAGGGACTGCGCATCTTCGTTCGGGACAAAGCTGTAGCTACCATCCGCGTTGACCGTGATGGCGCCGTAGTCGGCTTCGCCATCGCCATTGAGGCTGTAGGTCAGCTCGGCGCCAAGATCGACGTCGGTCGCCACCAGCTGGCCGGTCAGGGCCGGCGCATCTTCCGAACCCGACACAGTGGCGGCCTGCGCCACGGGCGCGTCGTTGTTGCCGGTCAGCGTGACAGTGATCGTGTTCGTCGCCGTGGCACCATTCTCGTCCGTCACCGTGAAGGTGAAGGACTGCTGGACGCTCGTGCCCTGCGCCAGTTCCTGCGCCTCCGCGTTCGGCGTGAAGCTGTAGCTGCCGTCTTCGTTGACGACGATCGTGCCGTAGTCGCTCTCGCCGTCGCCATTCAGGCTGTAGGTCAGGTCCGCGCCCTGGTCGACGTCGGTCGCCACCAGGTTGCCAGACAGACTCGGGGCGTCTTCCGAACCCGAGACCGACGCCGCCTGCGAAACCGGTGCATCGTTGCTGCCCGTCAGCGTCACCGTGATGGTGGCTTCCGAGGTGGCGCCAAGTTCGTCCGTTACCGTGTAGGTAAAGGACTGCTGCGCCTGCTGGCCTTCGGCCAACGTCTGCGCGTTGGCATTCGGCGTGAAGCTGTAGGAGCCATCTGCGTTCACCGCGATGGTGCCGTACTGGCTGTTGCCGTTGCCGTTCAGGCTGAAGGTGAGGTCGGCGCCCTGGTCGACATCGGTCGCCACCAGGTTGCCGGTCAGCGCGGGCGCATCTTCGCCGCCCGAGATCGTGGCGGCTGAGGCCACCGGCGCGTCATTGGCACCGGTCAGCGTGACCGTGATCGTGGCGGTCGAGGTCGCACCCTGGTCGTCCGTCACCGTGTAGGTGAAGGACTGCGTCACCACCTGACCTTCGGCCAGGGTCTGGGCGTCTTCGTTGGGCGTGAAGCTGTAGCTGCCGTCGGCATTGACGACGATAGAGCCGTAGTCGCCCTTGCCATCGCCGTTGAGGGCAAAGGTCAGGTCGTCGCTATCGACGTCTGTCGCGGTAAGCTGGCCGGTCAGGACAGAGGCGTCTTCCGAACCAGAGACCGTGGCGGCCTGCGCCACCGGGCCGTCGTTCGAGCCCGTCAGCGTGACAGTGATCGAGGCTTCAGAACTCGCGCCGAATTCGTCCGTCACCGTGTAGGTGAAGGTCTGGGTTGCGGTCTCACCGGCGCCGAGCGTGTCGGCATTGTCGTTGGGGGTGAAGCTGTAGGAGCCGTCGGCATTGACGACCAGCGTGCCGTATTCGGCCGCACCGTCACCGTCGATGGCATAGGTCAGGTCGGCGCCCTGGTCGACGTCGGTCGCCACCAGGTTGCCGGTCAACGCCGGGGCGTCTTCACCGCCTGACACCGTGGCCGCCTGGGCGACCGGCGCGTCGTTGTTGCCCGTCAGCGTGACGGTCAGGGTCTGCCGCGACGTAGCACCATGCTCATCCGTCGCCGTGAAGGTGAAGGACTGCTGCGCGGTCTGGCCCTGGGCCAGGGTCTGCGCGGCTTCATTTGGCACGAAGCTGTAGGAACCGTCGGCGTTGACCGTGACGGTGCCGTACTGGCCTTCGCCGTTGCCCGTCAGCGCGAAGGTCAGATCGGCGCCCTGGTCCACATCGGTGGCGATCAGGTTGCCGGTGAGCGCGGGCGCGTCCTCCGAACCCGATACCGTGGCAGCCTGCGCCACCGGCGCGTCGTTCGAGCCGGTCAGCGTGACCGTAATCGTCGCCGTCGAGGATGCGCCGTGTTCGTCCGTCACCGTGTAGGTGAAGGACTGCTGCGCCGTCTGGCCCTCGGCCAGCGATTGGGCGTCTTCGTTCGGGACGAAGCTGTAGGAACCATCGGCGTTGACCGTGATCGTGCCGTAGTCGCCTTCGCCGTCGCCATTCAGGCTGAAGGTGAGGTCGGCGCCCTGATCGACATCGGTGGCCGTCAGGTTGCCGGTCAGCGCGGCGGCGTCTTCCGAGCCCGACGCCGTCGCGGCGACAGCCACCGGGGCGTCGTTGCTGCCCGACAGGGTGACCGTGATCGAGGCTTCCGAGGTCGCGCCGTTCTCGTCCGTCACGGTGTAGGTGAAGGACTGTTGCACGCTCTGGCCTTCCGCCAGCGTCTGCGCCGCTTCATTCGGCGTGAAGCTGTAGGAGCCGTCTTCGTTGACGACAATCGTGCCGTAGTCGGCATCGCCATCGCCATTCAGGGCATAGGTCAGCTCAGCGCCCTGGTCGACGTCGGTCGCCACCAGCTGGCCGGTCAGGGCCGGCGCATCTTCGCCGCCCGAGATCGTGGCCGCCTGAGCCACCGGCGCATCGTTCGAACCCGTCAGCGTGACGGTGATCGTCTGCTGCGACGTCGCGCCATGTTCATCCGTCACCGTGTAGGTAAACGACTGCTGCGCCGTCTGGCCATCGGCCAGGGTCTGCGCATTGGCGTTCGGGGTGAAGGTAAAGGCACCGCTCGCCACAACGGCGATGACACCGTAGGCGCTCTGGCCATTGCCGTTCAGGCTATAGGTAAGGTCCGCGCCCTGATCGACGTCCGTCGCCACCAGGTTGCCGGACAGACTCGGGGCGTCTTCACCGCCGGAGACCGTCGCGGCCTGCGCCACCGGGGCGTCATTCGCGCCCGTCAGCGTCACCGTGACCGTATTCTCAGCTGAGGCGCCGAATTCATCCGTCACCGTGAAAGTGAAGGACTGCTGGACCGTCTGACCTTCGGCCAGCGTCTGCGCCGCTTCGTTCGGCGTGAAGCTGTAGGACCCATCGGCGTTGACGACGATCGCACCATAGTCGCTTTCGCCGTCGCCATTGAGGCTGAAGGTCAGGTCGGCGCCAAGATCGACGTCGGTCGCCACCAGATTGCCCGACAGGACCGGGGCGTCTTCGCCGCCGGAGATCGTCGCCGCCTGCGCCACCGGGGCATCATTGTTGCCGGTCAGTGTGACCGCGATCGTGTTCTGCGAGGTGGCGCCGTTTTCATCCGTCACCGTGAAGGTGAAGGACTGTTGCACGCTGGTGCCCTGCGCCAGTTCCTGCGCCTCCGCGTTCGGCGTGAAGGTGTAGCTGCCATCGGCGTTCACCACGATGGCGCCATACTGGCTTTCGCCGTCGCCGTTCAGGCTGAAAGTGAGGTCCGCGCCCTGGTCGACGTCGGTCGCCACCAGGTTGCCCGACAGGCTCGGGGCGTCTTCGCTGCCGGAGACCGTCGCGGCCTGCGAAACTGGCGCATCATTGGCGCCCGTCAGGGTCACCGTGATGGTCTGGGTCGCGGTCGCGCCGTGTTCGTCCGTCACCGTGTAGGTGAAGTTCTGCTGCACCACCTGGCCATCGGCCAGCGACTGCGCATCTTCGTTCGGTGTGAAGCTGTAGGAGCCATCCGCGTTGACCGCGATGGTGCCGTAATCGGCCTCGCCGTCGCCATTCAGGGCATAGGTCAGGTCGGCGCCGAGATCGACGTCGGTCGCCACCAGCTGACCGGTCAGGGCCGGCGCATCCTCGCCGCCCGAGATCGTGGCGGCCTGCGCCACGGGTGCATCGTTCGAACCCGTCAGCGTGACGGTGATCGACGCAGTCGAGGTCGCGCCGTTCTCGTCCGTCACCGTGTAGGTGAAGGACTGCTGGACGCTCGTGCCTTCGGCCAGTCCCTGAGCGTCGGCATTCGGCGTGAAGGTGTAGCTGCCATCGGCGTTGACGGCGATCGTGCCGTAATCCGCCTCGCCGTCGCCGTTCAGGCTGTAGGTGAGATCGGCACCCTGGTCGACATCGGTCGCCACCAGGTTGCCCGACAGGACCGGCGCATCTTCCGAACCTGAGACCGTCGCGGCCTGCGCCACCGGAGTGTCATTCGCACCCGTCAGCGTCACCGTGATGGTCTGTTCCGCCGTGGCGCCATGCTCGTCGGTCACCGTGTAGGTGAAGGACTGCTGCGCCGTCTGGCCTTCGGCCAGAGTCTGGGCGTTGGCGTTCGGCGCGAAGCTGTAGGAGCCGTCTTCGTTGACGGTGATCGTGCCATAGGCGCTCTGGCCGTTGCCGTTCAGGCTGAAGGTCAGGTCGGCGCCGAGGTCGACATCGGTCGCTACCAGGTTGCCAGTCAGCGCGGGGGCATCTTCGCCGCCCGACACCGTCGCGGCCTGCGCGATCGGCGCATCGTTGTTGCCCGTCAGCGTGACGGTGATCGTGTTCTGAGACGTGGCCCCCTGGTTATCCGTCACCGTGTAGGTGAAGGACTGCTGGACGCTCGTGCCTTCGGCCAGTTCCTGAGCGTCGGCGTTCGGCGTGAAGGTGTAGCTGCCGTCGGCATTAACGACGATCGCGCCATATTCCGACTCGCCGTTGCCGTTCAGGCTGAAGGTGAGCTCCGCGCCCTGGTCGACGTCGGTCGCCACCAGGTTGCCAGACAGGCTCGGGGCGTCTTCGCTGCCGGAGACTGTCGCGGCCTGCGCCACCGGGGCATCATTGCTGCCCGTCAGCGTCACGGTAATCGTCGCGGTCGAGGTCGAGCCCTGGTCGTCCGTCACTGCGTAGGTGAAGGATTGCTGCGCTGTATGGCCTTCGGCCAGCGTCTGCGCCGCTTCGTTCGGCGCGAAGCTGTAGGAGCCGTCGGTATTGACCACCAGCGTGCCGTACGGGCTTTCGCCCGAGCCGTTCAGGCTGAACGAAAGATCAGCATTTGCGTCCGCGTCGGCCGCCGTTAGATCACCGGTCAGCACCGGGGCATCTTCCGTGCCCGAGACGGATTCCGCCTCGGCGACCGGGCCGTCATTCGAACCGGTCAGCGAGACCGTGATGGTCGCGGTCGAGGTGGCGCCCTGATCGTCGGTCACCGTGTAGGTGAAGGACTGCTGCGCCACCTGGCCTTCCGCCAGGCCCTGCGCCGCCGCGTTGGGCACGAAGCTGTAGGAGCCGTCGGTGTTTACCGTCAGCGTGCCGTATTGGCCCTCGCCGCTCCCGTTGAGCGCGAAGGAAAGTTCGGCATTGGCATCGACATCGGTCGCCACCAGGTTGCCGGTCAGCGCCGTATCATCTTCACCGCCGCTGATCGAGGCCGAAGCCGCCACCGGGCCGTCATTCGCACCGGTGATCGTCACCGTGATCGACGCCGTCGAGGTCGCGCCCTGGTCGTCCGTCACCGTGTAGGTGAAGGTTTCGGTCGCTTCCTGGCCGACCGCCAGGCCCTGCGCCGCTTCCGATACGGCGAAGCTGTAGGAACCATCGGCATTGACCGTGATCGCGCCGTACTGGCCTGTGCCGTCGCCGTTCAGGCTGAAGGTCAGGTCAGCATTGGCGTCGGCATCCGTCGCCACCAGGTTGCCCGAGAGCGTGCCAGCGTCTTCCGTGCCGCTGACCGAGGCCGACGAGGCCACCGGCGCGTCATTCGTCCCGGTGATCGTCACCGTGATCTGCGCGGTCGAGGTCGCGCCCTGGTCGTCCGTCACCGTGTAGGTGAAGGTCTCCGTCGCTTCCTGGCCCACGGCCAGGCCCTGTGCCGCCGCGCCGACGGCAAAGCTGTAGGAGCCGTCTTCATTGACGGTGATCGCGCCATACTGGCCTTCGCCCGAACCGTTCAGGCTGAAGGTCAGGTCGGCATTGGCATCGACGTCGGTCGCCGTCAGGTTGCCGTTCAGAACGCCGGCGTCTTCCGTGCCGCTGACCGAGGCCGCCGCGGCCACAGGGGCGTCATTCGTGCCAACGATCGTCACGGTGATCTGCGCTGTCGATGACGCGCCCTGGTCGTCCGTCACCGTGTAGGTGAAGGTCTCTGTCGCTTCCTGGCCCACGGCCAGGCTCTGGGCGTCTTCGGAGATGGCGAAGCTGTAGGAGCCGTCTTCGTTGACGACGATCGTGCCATAGCTGCCTTCGCCCGAACCCGTCAGGCTGAAGGTGAGGTCGGCGTCGGCATCGACGTCGGTGGCGACGAGGTTGCCCGACAGGCTGCCGGCATCCTCCGTGCCCGACACGCTGGCCGAGGCGGCTACTGGCGCATCATTGGTGCCGACGATCGTCACCGTGATCTGGGCGGTCGAGGTCTCGCCCTGGTCATCCGTCACCGTGTAGGTGAAGGTCTCGGTCACTTCCTGGCCGGCAGACAGAGTCTGAGCGTCTTCCGCAATGGCGAAACTGTAGGAGCCGTCAGCGTTGACGGTGATCGAGCCGTAGTTGCCCTCGCCCGAGCCATTCAGGCTATAGCTGAGGTCGGCATTGGCATCCACGTCGGTGGCGACCAGGTTGCCTGAAAGGGCACCGGCGTCTTCCGTTCCCGACACGCTGGCCGACGAAGCCACGGGGCCATCGTTCGCACCATTGATCGTGACGGTGATCTGCGCCGTCGAGGTCGCGCCGTTTTCGTCCGTCACCGTATAGGTGAAGGTTTCGGTCGCCACCTGCCCTTCGGCGAGGCTCTGCGCCGCTTCGGAGATCAGGAAGCTGTAGGAGCCATCCTCGTTGACGACGATGGTGCCGTACTGGCCCTCACCCGAACCGTTGACGTTGAAGGTCAGCTCGGCATTGGCATCGACATCGGTCGCCGTCAAGTTGCCGGTCAGGACGCCGGAATCTTCCGTGCCGCTGACAGAAGCCGCCGCCGCGACAGGCCCGTCGTTCGAACCGATGATCGTGACGGTGATCTGCGCGGTCGAGGTCTCGCCCTGGTCGTCCGTCACCGTGTAGGTGAAGGTTTCCGTCGCTTCCTGGCCCACGCCAAGACCCTGCGCCGAATCGTTGGGCGCAAAGCTGTAGGAGCCGTCGGGATTGACCACGATCGTGCCGTACTGGCCTTCGCCAGAACCATTGACCGCATAGGTCAGCTCGGCGTTGGCATCGACATCTGTCGCAACCAGGTTGCCGGTGAGCGCGCCGCCGTCTTCCGTGCCACTGATCGAGGCCGACGAGGCGATGGGCGCGTCGTTTGAGCCCGAGATCGTCACCGTGATCTGCGCCATCGACTTGGCGCCCTGATCGTCGGTCACCGTGTAGGTGAAGGTTTCCGTCACCTCTTGGCCCGCGGCCAGCGTCTGGGCGGATTCCGACACCGCAAAGCTGTAGGAGCCGTCTTCGTTGACGGTAATCGCGCCATACTGGCCTTCACCCGAGCCGTTCAGGCTGAAGGTGAGCGCGGCGCTGGCATCCGGATCCGTGGCCACCAGGTGACCCGTCAGGATGCCCGCATCTTCGGTGCCCGACACACTGGCCGAAGCCGCCACCGGCGCGTCGTTGGTGCCGACAACGGTCACCGAGATCTGCGCGGTCGAGGTCTCGCCCTGATCGTCCGTCACCGTGTAGGTGAAGGTTTCCGTCACCTCTTCGCCGGCACCCAGGCTCTGGGCCGCTTCGGAGACGGCGAAGTTGTAGGAACCATCTTGGTTGACGACGATCGTACCGTAGCTGCCCTCGCCGTCGCCGTTGAGGCTGAACGTGAGTTCCGCATTGGCGTCGGCGTCCGTCGCCGTCAGATTGCCCGACAGAACGCCTGCATCTTCCGTGCCCGACACGCTGGCCGAGGCGGCCACCGGGCCATCATTCGCGCCCAGGATCGTCACCGTGACGGTGGCGGGCGACATCGCACCCTGCTCGTCCATCACGAGATAGGTGAAGGTCTCGGTCACTTCCTGGCCGGCGGCCAGGCCCTGGGCCGCTTCTGACACCGTGAAGATGTAGCTGCCGTCGCCGTTGACGAGAATCGTGCCGTACTGGCCTTCGCCCGAACCGGCCAGCTCGTAGCTGAGCTGCGCATCGGCATCGGCGTCCGTCGCCACCAGGTTGCCAGCGATCGTGCCCGCGTCTTCCGAGCCGCTGATCGAGACCGACGACGCGACGGGCGCGTCGTTCAGGCCCGTAATCGTCAGGGTGATCTGGGACATGGAGGTCGCGCCCTCCTCGTCCGTCACCATGTAGGTGAAGGTTTCCGTGACCTCCTGGCCTTCCGACAGGCCCTGAGCGTTTTCGCCGAGCACGAACGCATAGGTGCCGTCCGGATTGACCGTCAGCGAGCCGTACTGGCCCTCGCCCGAACCGTTCAGCGTGAAGTTGAGGTTAGTGTTCAGGTCGGCGTCGCTGGCCGTCAGGTTGCCGGTCAGCAGGCCGTCGTCTTCCGTGCCGCTGACGACAGCCGCTTCCGCGACCGGGCCGTCGTTCGAACCTGTCAGCGTCACCGTGATCGTGGCGGTCGAGCTCGCGCCGTTTTCGTCGGTCACCGTATAGGTGAACATTTCGGTCGCGGTTTCGCCCTCGCGCAGGCCCTGCGCGTTCTCGTTGATGATGAAGGCATAGGAGCCGTCCGCATTGACCGAGATCGTGCCGTACTGG
Source organism: Alphaproteobacteria bacterium (assembly GCA_947473325.1). Lineage (GTDB taxonomy): Bacteria > Pseudomonadota > Alphaproteobacteria > SHVP01 > SHVP01 > CANJEJ01. The sequence goes on from CANJEJ010000007.1 coordinate 8,610, forward strand.
CCGTCACCCGAGCCCGCGAGGCCGAACGTCAGTTCGGCGCCGGCATCGGGATCCGTTGCCGTCAGGTTGCCGGTCAGCAGCGCATCGTCCTCGCCGCCCGCAACGCTGGCTTCGGCCGCAACCGGGCCGTTGTTCGTGCCCGTGATGGTGATGGAGATCGTCGACGTGGCGCTGCCGCCCTGGCCGTCGCTGACCGTATAGGTGAAGTTCTCGGTCACCTCTTCGCCGATGGCGATGGTGCCGCTCGGGACGAAAACATAGGAGCCGTCCGGATTGACCGTCAGCGCGCCGGCCGCCGTCGTCACCGTGCCGGTTTCGTCTGCGCCATCGACCGCGAAGGTCAGCGGATCGCCTTCGATGTCGGTCGCTTCCAGATTGCCGGTCAGCGCACCGGCGTCTTCCGTGCCGGCCTGGATGACTTCAATAGCGACCGGGTTGTCGTTGACCGGGTTGACCGTGACCGCGAGGTTGGTGACGACTTCCGAGAAGGTGCCGTCCACTTCCATCGCCGTGGCGCTGACTTCGAGCGAGAATTCACCGTTGAAGTCCTGCGGCGGCGTGACCGTCAGCGAATCGAGCTGGTCCTGGTTCGTCGCGAAGAACGTGACTTCGCTGAATTCGCCGGTGAACAGGATCTGCTGGCCGTTGAACGAGATCGTTGCGCCGTCGGGGATGCCGCGAATCGTGATGGCCAGCTCTTCGCCGCCTTCCACGTCGTTCAGCGCCGCCTGGATGTTGAGGGCGATCGCGGTGTCTTCATTGCCCGAAACACCCAAGGCTTCGAGATACGGCGTGTCGGCGACAACGAGGGAGCCACCGACTTCCAGCTGGAGGTTTTCGAAGTTTTCGACGGTCGAGCCGATCGACTCGAAGGTGAAGGGGCCATCGCCTTCACGGTTGCGATAGTCCTTCAGTTCCTGCAGGAACGCGGGATCCTGGAACTGAGCGGACGTGATCGAGATGATCACGGTGTCGTTGCCGGCGCCGCCATCGGCGGTATCGCCCGCGCCGATCGTGACGGTGTCATCGCCCGAGCCGCCAACGAGCACGTTGGCGTCCTCGTTGCCGATCAGGATGTCGTCGCCTGCGCCGCCTGTGACATTCTCGATGTCGATCAGCGTGTCGTTGCCGATGCCCGGACCCTGGGCGAAGCCGCCGTTCAGGTCGACATAGACGCCGTCGGCGTCCGACGCATAGGTAACGGTGTCGTTGCCGGCGCCGCCGTCATAGACGTCGTCGCCTGCGTTGTCGGCCGCGTTGAGGAACAGGTCATCGCCATCGTTGCCGAAGACCATGTCGTCGCCGGAGCCGCCGACGAGCACGTCGTCATCGCCACCGCCCTGCACGGTGTCGTTGCCGTCGCCGGCATCGACCACGTCATCGCCGTCGCCGGCGATGATGAGGTCATCGCCCGCCGTGCCAGTGAGCGTGTCGGAACCCGACGTGCCGACGATCGGGCCAGCCTCTTGCTGCTGTTGCTGTGTTGTCTGGAACTGCGGAACGAAGGTCTCCGGCGTCTCGTTCGTCTGCGTGGTCGTCGTCGTACCACCGGTCGGACCGGCCGCCTGCTGGCCGGCATTCGGATCGTATTCCAGGCCGGACTGCTCGCCGGGCAAATCGAAGCCGCCGCCAAACTGCTCGCCGCCTGCCGCGGTCTGGATCAGCGAATCGGCGCCCTTGCCCTCGTTTAGCGAGTCCTTGAAGGCCTTCTCGGCTTCCTCGAGCGCTTGCTTCTCGTCCTTGCCTTCGGCGAGCGCGAGTTCGAAGGCAATCTCGGCGGCCGCCTCGGCGCCCTCGAGCTTCTCTTCCGTGTGGCCTTCGTCGGCCACGTCACCCTTCGCCTGCTGGATCTTCTGCTCGAGACCGCCGGCCTCGCCCTGCTGCTGGCCGCCGGTGTCGCCCTTCCAGTAGCCGCGGTCGTCGTTGCTGCCGCGCGTGAAGATGGCGCGCAACTGGTCGGAGGGCAGCACGATGGGTTGCGTCGGCGCCGCGAAGGCGCTTTCGACAAACACCGTCTGGTTGGCGACGTTCAGGACACGCGTGCCGGTGTCGTTGGTGATCGAGATTTCGCCGGTGTGGCCGTCCTCTTCCTGCAGCAGCGAGATGACCGTGTCTTCGCCTTCCGCGCCGGCGCGGATGGCGACGCGGGTGCCGCGAATACCAATGGTGGCCACCGGGGTGTGGACCTGCATCGCATCGGGGCCGGCCTTGGCGACCATGCCCGAGGTGAAGGTAAAGACGCCCTGAACGACCGTGAAGGCGGACTTGCCGTCGCCCGAACCGGCGTCATAGACCATTTCGTCGACGACCATGCGCGCGCCCTGGTCGAGCGAAAACTCCGTCTTGTCGACGAAGGTCACCTTGATCGCGCCATCGTCGCCGGTTTCCAGCACGTCGCCCTGGAAGACCGGGTCGCCTTCCTTCAGCGCCACGCGGCTGCCGTCCGGACGCGTCGCATAGACTTCGCCTTCCGACGTATCGACGGTACCGATCGGCTGCGCGCCCTGGCCGATCAGGGTGGCGTCGCCATCAGCGCCGGCCAAGTCGCTGTTCCCGCCGCCCGAACCGGTCAGCGCTTCGACCACCTCGGCGGTCAGCCGGCCACCGCCTTCGGTGCACAGCATCGGCGCCATTTCGGAGCCGAAGTAATTCTGGATCACCACCTGCTCGCCGGCGCGGCCCTGGATCGACAGGTCGTCACCCACGCGGGTGAAGTTCGCCGTCAGTAGCATCGGGCCAAAGGGGACGGTCAGCATCGCCGCACCGTTCACCTGCATCTCAACGGGCGAGGGCGCACCGGAGCCTGCATTCGGGGTCACGAGGTTGCTGGTGGGGGGAACCTGATTGGTAGCCACGTTCTGCTCTCCAATGGGGGCGTTACACATGCCCCTGAAACTGACTTTTCGCGCGGTCCGGGATCGTTGGGACGACTTTAGCCTGTCACCACCGGCCAAATGGCCGTTTTTTCGATCCTTTTGGAAACCTCCGCGCTGCTGAAAGCCCATGCCGCACGCATGGATCGCCCCAGCAGATGACGGCGGATTCTATGGAGTTCCAGTACTAACCCAGTGACCCCGGTCACTGGCCCCCGCGAATCAAATGCGATGCCCGTCACACCGGGCAGTGAAACCTGGCGAAGCGGGCGAAAAAGCCTAAGCGGGGGATGAAAAGGAGACGGGGCCGTTTCACGAGCCCCGTCCCGAGTTCAGGGAGGATATCCGGCTCGGTAGATGGAGCCGGACCCGGCCACTGGGTATCAGGATAGCGTTACCGAAGAATTAAGGCCGGCAGGCCGGCGTTGCTTTGTCTCCGGCACCGCAGCGGCACAAGAATAACCTTAAGTCATTGACAATTGAATGAAATTATCGACTTTCAGCAAGCTTTGGCGGGTTATGCTAGGTTTTCCGGACGCGCGGAGAAAAAATGCGATGAACCTGTCGTTTCGGGTTGCCAGCTTTGCCTTCGGCCTTCTCGCCGGCCTGACCGCAGCCGAGGCGAGTGAACCGCTTGCGGACGAGGCGCTTATTCAAGCCTTGCAGCAGGGAGGGCTGGTGATTGCGTTCGGCCAGAGCGAGGCGACCGCAGCGCATCTCGAATCCTGCACCCTGCCCCGCGTGGATCGCGCCGGTCTGGAACAGGTCTCCGAGGCCTTCCGGCGCCTGCAAATCCCCGTCGGCCTGGTCGTGACCAGCCGACTTTGCCCGACGCGGGAAGCCGCAGCCCTGGCCTTCGGCTTTGCTGTCGTCACCGACGATCTGGAGCCACCGCAGGCCAGCGATCGAATGTCGGCCCATCTCGGCGGGCCGGTCCCCGCCGGCGAGAACCGTGTCCTGATGACCCAGGCCGAGGTTCTGCGCGGTGTCAGCGGCCTGGGCGCCAGTGACCTGCAGGCCGGCGAAGCGGTTGTGGTGGCTCCGCAGGAAGACGGCAGCTTCCGCCTGGTGACGCGATTGAGCGTTGACCGCTGGGTCGCGCTGTCCGGTGGCATCAAGGTCCAACGGCGCGCCGAGGCCGTCTGATTATTCTAACTTTACTGGCAGATACCTGAAACGAGGCGGCCTGCGCGCTCGCAATCGGTGCCGCCGCCGCGCAAGTCCTGGAAGGGCATAAGCAGGGTTATGAGCTGCCCCAGCGCCTGCCCGTAGATTGGCGCCGCGAAATCGGCGGGCATTGGCAGGCGAACGAAATTGGTCGTCAGCGGCCGGCCGCGCCGGCAGAAGGCTGCCTTGACGTAGAGATCGGCCGTCGGCTCCGTCGATATGCTGGCGCTGCCCGCACACATGTCATTGCCGAAGCTGCTGCGGTCCACGGGGTTGAAGGCGAGGACGACGTGGAAGTCATGGTCCGGCCGAGGCTGCGGGTCGATGGCGAAGGTCGCCGGCGGAAAGCCGCCTTCCAGCCGCAGGCGCGACAGCGTCAAATTCTGGAACGCCGCCGCCGGCAGGCCGGACGGGTTGCCGAGGATGCGGGTCGGCATCGGGCCGTGGGTGATGGCGTAGGTGACAAAGGTTGAGGAATAGGTGTCGCGCGATGTCGCGCCCTCGCCTGTCACGATGGGCGTGCAGGACGTTGCGGCGAGCAGCAGGACAAGACCCGACAGGAGGCGCAAACCAGACATGACCCATCCGTGAGGAACGAAACGCTAGTATAGCAACGCCTGGCCCCGGAGCGGGTGCCGGCGGCACGCGTGCGACATCGTGAAGGGCGCCCCGAACGGGAGAACGTCTGCGCCCGCGGCGCGTGAACGAACACGCCCGGCCCCCGCAGCTGGCTCCTCATGACATCTGAAAGGACTGGTGCCGCCGGGGAGAATCGAACTCCCGACCCCACCCTTACCAAGGGTGTGCTCTACCTCTGAGCTACGGCGGCGCGACCAGTCATGAGACGCGGCCGACAGCGGCTCACGCTCGAAAAACGCGGCGCACCATGCCATAGTGGCGGGGGCCCGGCAAGCCGGGGACCATCCCCCGCACCGCAACCTGCCCGACCCCGGATTTCCGCCGTTTTCATGTCCAACGACCGATCGCCGCCCACCCCCACGCCCCCCCGCCGGAAGGATGACGCCACGGCGCGCAAGGAACGCTCGGCCCAGGCGCTGCGCGACAACCTGCAGCGCCGCAAGCAGCAGACATCCGCCCGCCGGGCCGCCCCCCCTGCGACGGAGAAGTGACGGCGGCGTTCATCCAAAGCACGCCGTAACCCTGCGGCATTTGCACCACAGGATCGCCGGCCGCATCTCAAACTCCCTCTTTTTCTAACGGACCCATGGACAAGATCCGAATTCGCGGCGGTCTCCGACTGAAGGGCACGATCAACATCAGCGGCGCCAAGAACGCGGCGCTGCCGCTGATGGCCGCCAGCCTGTTGAGCGACGAGCCGCTGGTGCTGGGCAACATCCCGCACCTCGCCGACATCACCACCCTCGCGCAGTTGCTCGTCAACCATGGCGCCACAGTGGAAACGAACGGTCATGACGACGGCGGCAACACCGGCGGGCGCGAACTGCGCCTGCATGCCGCAAGGATCACCAGCACCACCGCGCCCTATGACATCGTGCGCAAGATGCGCGCATCGGTCCTCGTGCTCGGCCCGCTGGTCGCGCGCATGGGCGAGGCCAAGGTGTCGCTGCCGGGCGGCTGCGCCATCGGTGCGCGGCCGATCGACCTGCACCTGAAGGGCCTGGAGAATCTCGGCGCCCGCATTGTGCTCGAGGACGGCTATGTCCATGCCAGCGCGCCCAAGGGCCTGCGCGGCAACGAGGTGCGCTTTCCCTTCGTCTCCGTCGGCGCCACGGAAAACCTGATGATGGCGGCCGTGCTGGCGCAAGGCACCACGGTGCTCGACAACGCCGCGCGCGAGCCGGAAATCATGGATCTTGCCGACTGCCTGAACGCAATGGGCGCCAAGGTATCCGGTGCCGGCTCCTCGCGCATCGAGATCCAGGGCGTGGCGCGCCTGCACGGCGCACAGCACCGCGTGATGTCTGATCGGATCGAGGCCGGGACCTATGCCGCGGCCGCGGCCGTGACAGGCGGCGAGATCGACCTGATCGGCGCCCGGCTCGAGCATATGGGCGCGATCGCCGTGGCGCTGGCCGAGAGCGGTTCGCACTTCGAGGTGATCCCCGACGGCCTGCGCGCGACCCGCCATGTGCGCGGCATCCAGCCTGTCGATATCACCACCCAGCCCTATCCCGGGTTCCCGACCGACATGCAGGCGCAGATGATGGCGCTGCTCGCGCTCGCCAACGGCGCCTCCACCGTGACCGAGGCGATCTTCGAGAACCGCTTCATGCATGTGCCAGAGCTCGCGCGCATGGGCGCCCGCATCTCGCTGCAGGGCTCGACCGCGATCATCCGCGGCGTCGAGAGCCTGCATGGCGCACCCGTGATGGCAACCGACCTGCGCGCCTCGGTGTCGCTTGTGCTGGCGGCGCTGGCGGCCAAGGGCGAGACCGACATCGGCCGCGTCTATCACCTCGACCGGGGCTATGAGCGGCTCGTTGAAAAGCTTGCGCCCTGCGGGGCGGATATTGAACGATTGCCGGCCTGACCGGGAAAGACCGACCATGTCCGAAACCCCTGACGCGATCCGCCTGCGTGCCGAAGACGGCGATGACCTTGTCGTCATCGCGGCCATGCTGCAGGACGCCATCACGCGTCCCGCTGACATGGGATTCGACCGCCGCGCCCGACGCTTCGCGCTCGTCTTCAACCGATATGCCTGGGAACGCGAGGGTAGCACCCAGGCCAGGCCGGAGCGGGTGCGGACCGGGATGCATTTCGGCGGCGTGCTGGATGTGAAGATGAAAGGCATAGACCGACGCAAGCACGATCCCCTCGCCCTCCTGACCATCCGACAGGCCGAGGGGCCGGACGGGACGGCGACCCTCAGCCTTGATTTCGCAGGCGGCGGCTCCATTCGCCTTGCGGTTGAATGTATCGAGGCCGAAATGGCCGATCTGACCACCCCATGGCCGGCCAAAAGCCGCCCGACTCATCCCGAATCCTGACGAATCCGCCTTGTTTGGCGGGGGGGCTTCGCTTAGGTATGCGCCCTTAAACGCGAATTTCAGCCCTTTTTCCGGCGAATCGACCGTGACGGCGACCGAAAAGATCATCCTCGCCCTGCCCAAGGGCCGCATCCTCGACGAAGCCCTGCCGCTGGTCCGCCGCGCAGGCATCGAGCCAGAGACGGCGTTTGCCGATGAGGATTCGCGTCAGCTTCGCTTCACCACCAACGTCCCTGAGATCGACATCATCCGGGTGCGCAGCTTCGACGCCGCCACCTTTGTCGCCTTCAACGCCGCGCAGATCGGCATCGCCGGCAATGACGTGCTGATGGAGTTCGACTATCCCGAACTCTATGCCCCGCTCGACCTTGGCATCGGCCGCTGCCGGCTGTCGGTGGCGGAGCCCGCGGCGCTCGCCCCGGGCGACGACCCGTCGCGCTGGAGCCATGTACGGGTCGCCACCAAATATCCCAACGTGACGCGCAAGCATTTCGCCGCGCGCGGCGTGCATGCCGAATGCATCAAGCTGAACGGCGCGATGGAAATCGCCCCCGGCCTTGGCCTGTGCCACCACATCGTCGACCTCGTCAGCAGCGGCGCCACCTTGCGCGCCAACGGGCTTGTCGAGGTGGAACGCATCGCCGACATCTCCTCGCGCCTGATCGTCAACCGCGCTGCCCTGAAGACGCAGCCTGTGGCCCTCGGCCGCTGGATCGACCGGTTCGCCGAGGTGGTCCATGCCAACGCGGCTTGACGCGCGCGCGGCGGACTTTCCGGCAGCCTTTGCCGCGCTGCTCGCCGCCAAGCGCGAAATCAGCGAAGACGTCGACCAGACTGTCAGCACGATCCTGAAGGATGTTCGCAGACGCGGCGACGCTGCCGTCGCCGAATACACAAAGCGCTTCGACCGCCTCGACCTGACGCCCGATCGCTTCCGCGTCACAGCGGCGGAGGTCGCTGAAGCCGTGTCCCGGGTGAAGCCGGAGGCTCGCGCCGCACTAGAGGTCGCCGCCACCCGCATTCGCGCCTATCACGCCGCACAACTGCCCACCGACACGCGCTATCGCGACGCCGAGGGGGTGGAACTCGGCGCGCGCTGGACGGCTGTGGGCGCGGTGGGGCTCTACGTGCCGGGCGGCACAGCGGCGTACCCCAGTTCCGTCCTGATGAATGCGCTGCCCGCCGTCGTGGCCAAGGTGCCGCGTGTCGCCATGGTGGTGCCGACGCCGGACGGAAAGCTCAACCCGCTGGTGCTGACCGCGGCGCACGTCGCCGGCGTCACCGAGATCTACCGTATTGGCGGTGCCCAGGCGGTCGGTGCGCTCGCCTATGGTACTGCCACGATCGCGGCGGTGGACAAGGTGGTGGGGCCCGGCAACGCCTTCGTCGCCGCGGCCAAGCGCCAGGTGTTTGGCACGGTCGGCATCGACATGATCGCCGGCCCGTCGGAAATCCTCGTCGTCGCCGATCGCGACAATGATCCGACCTGGATCGCCGCCGACCTGCTGTCGCAGGCCGAACACGACACGGCGGCGCAATCCATCCTGATCACCGACGACGCGGCCTTTGCCGATGCCGTCGTGGCTGCGGTGGACAAGCACCTGACGACGCTGAGCCGCGCCGCCATCGCAGGGGAGAGCTGGCGCGAGCACGGCGCAGTCATCCTGGTGCCAACACTTGACGATGCCGTTCCGCTGATCGACCGCATAGCACCGGAACATCTCGAACTGGCCATCGCGCAGCCGGACGCCCTGTTTGCAAAGATCCGCAATGCCGGCGCCGTCTTCCTGGGCCGCTACACGCCGGAAGCCATCGGCGACTATGTCGCCGGGCCTAACCATGTGCTGCCGACGGCGCGCAGCGCGCGCTTCTCGTCGGGCCTGTCGGTGCTCGACTTCATGAAGCGCACTTCGATCGTCGGCTGCGACGCACAAAGCCTGGCGCGCATCGGCCCCGCCGCCGTAACGCTTGCCGAGACCGAAGGACTTCCCGCCCACGCGCTGTCGGTCGCGCTGCGACTGCTGCGGTGAGCCCATGGCGGCCCGCGAACGCCTGATCCGCGTCACCCTTGACGAGCGAACCGTTGCCCGGCGCAGCCCCGACATCGAACAGGAACGCAAGATCGCGATCTTCGACCTGCTCGAGGAAAACCACTTTGCCCCGATCGGCGACGACCGCGGCCCCTACGCGCTGCGTCTTGCCATCGAGGACAGCCGCCTGATCCTCGACATCAGCGACGAGGCGGAAGCACGCATCACGGTCTTTGGCCTGGCGCTCTCACCCTTTCGCCGTATCGTCAAGGACTACTGGGAAATTTGCGAGAGCTACTACGAAGCGATCCGCAGCGCGACGCCCTCGCGCATCGAGGCCATCGACATGGGCCGCCGGGGGCTGCACAACGAAGGATCGGACATCCTGAGAGAGCGGCTGAAGGGCAAGATCGACATCGACGACAACACGGCGCGGCGGCTGTTCACGCTGCTTTGCGTCCTGCACCTGCGCTAGGCCGTCGATGACCAAACCCTCCCTGCCCGGCTCCGTCCTTTTCGCCTGCGACCTCAACGTGGTGCGTTCGGCGATGGCGGAAGGATTGATGAAACACCTGTTCGGCGATCGCGTGTATGTTGATTCGGCCGGCGTGACGGCCAACGAGGTCGACCCCTTCGCCATTGCCGTGATGGCCGAAATCGGCATCGACATTTCCCGTCACAAAGCCAAGGCGCTGGACGACCTTGCAGACAACTCCTTTGATCTTGTCATCTCCCTGTCGCCACGTGCGCAGCACGCCGCTGTCGAAATGACGCGCACCATGGCCTGTGACATCGAATACTGGAGCACGCAAGACGCCACCGACGTTCAGGGCTCGCGCGATCAGCGCATGGACGCCTATCGCGCGGTGCGAGACCACCTGCGCCAGCGCATCATCGAACGCTTTGGCGAGCCGCCATTGCGTGCCGAGGCCCCCGCGCAGAAGCGCGCATGATGCCCCGGCTCATCCTGGCCTCCGCCTCGCCCCGCCGGCTCGCGCTCCTGGCACAGATTGGTGTGACGCTCGCTGGCGTGGAAGCAGCCGACCTCGATGAGGCGGTCCTGCCGGGCGAACTGCCCGCCGCCTATGTGACCCGGCTGGCAGAAGCCAAGGCCCGCGCCGTCGCCGCACGGCATGACGACGCGCTTGTTCTCGGCGCCGATACGGCGGTGGCATGCGGCCGCCGCATCCTGCCCAAGGCGGAAGACGAAAAGACCGCCGCTGCGTGCCTGCACCTGTTGTCCGGTCGCAGCCACCGCGTTCATTCCGCTATCGCCGTCATCGCGCCCGGTGGCATCCTGCGCCAGCGCCTGGTGACCAGCCGCGTTACCTTCAAGCATCTCGACGAAGCGGAAACACGCGCCTATCTCGCCAGCGGCGAATGGCACGGCAAGGCCGGTGGCTATGCCATCCAGGGACTCGCTGCGGCCTTTGTCAGCGATGTGCAGGGATCCTATTCGGCCGTCGTCGGCCTGCCTCTGTTTGAAACCTCCCAGATGTTGCGCGGGCTTGGCCTGCGGATCGGAACCCTATCGTGAGCAACCGCCTTCTCGTTTCCGGCAGCACCGGCGAAATCCGCATCGCCCGCGTGGACGATGGCGGACTCGCCGACATCGCACTGCTCCGCGGGCAACGCCAGGACCTTGCGGGTCGCGTCTTCATCGGCCGCGTGCAGCGCGTGGTGCCGGCGCTTGACGCCGCCTTTGTCCATGTCGGGCAGGAGGCCGATGGCTTCCTGACCGCCAGCGCCGTGCGGAATGAGGCGGCGAAACAGGGCATCAACCGGCGGGTCCATGAGGGCGAGGTGATGCTGGTGCAGGCGCTGGGGCCGGGCAGCGGCGACAAGGGCCTGCGCCTCACCACCCAGATCAGCCTGCGCGGGCGTTTTCTCGGTCTGCAGCCGTTCACCCCCCCGCGCGAGGAGGACGCGCTCGCACCATTGCGCCACCGCTTCGACCTGCCTGGCACGCTGACGCCCCTGACCAAGGCGCCGCCGGAAGAGGCCGCCCTGCTGCGTCTTGATGCGGAGAATCTGGGGCAACGCTGGGCGGCGATCGAACAGCGCCGGAACGAAACCGACCTGGCCGAACTGCTGGACGAGGGCGAGCCCGACCTGGTGCATGCAATTCGGCCGATGCTGGGTGCGGATGCGCTGCCGATTGTTGTCGATGACGCGGAATCCTTTGCCATCCTGCACGGCTGGTGCAGCGTCCAGGCGCCCGACATCGCAGCCCTGCTGGCGCGACACAGTGGCCCGGACCTGTTCGAAAGCAGCGGCGTGGAGACCGACCTCGCCACCGCGCTTGCCCGCATCGTGCCGCTGCCAGGCGGCGGACGCCTGATCATCGAACCGACCGAGGGGCTGGTGTCCGTCGATGTCGACTCCGGCGGCGGCACCGCCGGGCCTGACCGCCGCAGCAACGCGCGCAGCGTCAACATGGAAGCCCTGACGGCGCTCGTGCGGCAGATTCGCCTGCGCCGGCTGGCTGGCCTGATTGCTGTCGACTTCATTCACATGCGCCACCCGTCCGACCGCAAGGCAGTGACGGAAAAGCTGGAAGCCGCCTTCGCGCAGGACGAGGTCACCACTCGCATGGCGCCCGTGCCCGCCTTTGGCCTCGCGGTGCTCAATCGCCAGCGCGTGCGCGAGCCGCTGGCCAGCTGGTTCCTGCAGTCCCAGGCCGATGCGACTCCAGTCTGGCAGATCGAGGCGGCGGCCCTGCGACTGCTGCGCGATGCCGAACGCGCGATCCGCAATGACCGCGCCCGCCGCGCGCCCGTCCTGCGCGTCAGCACCGCGGTGGCCGCGCACCTCAGCCAAAGCGACCTGCTCAAGACCTTCGAGGCCCGCACCGGCGTCTTGCCTGACGTGCGAACGGACGCCACGATGGCGGCCGATGCTGGGGAAACTTCAGCGAGCTGAGGCATGGGCGGCGATCCGGCAAAGCTAGGCAGCGCCCGCTGCCCGATCTGCGGCAAACCGGCCGAGGCGAAGCTGCGCCCCTTCTGTTCAAGGCGATGCGCCGAGGTCGATCTCGGCCGCTGGCTCGGCGGCGCCTATGCCATTCCGGCGGTGGACCCACCCGACGATTTCGAGGCCGACGACGCCGGCCCGCCCAGCAACGACAACCGGCCCTGCGGCCGGGACCGGACCTAACGGCGGGCGCTGGACACGTCCCGCCGAATCCGCCTATAACGCGCCCTCATCCGTTCCGCCGGCCATGGCCGGCTTGGGGCCCAGGTAGCTCAGTTGGTAGAGCAGCGGATTGAAAATCCGCGTGTCGCTGGTTCGATTCCGGCCCTGGGCACCACTCCCCTTTCCCCAGTCTCCACCGCTCGTGTCCGCTGCGCAGTCTTCATGTCAGTGCCACATTGAGTGCGACCGTGCATGCACGATGGCAATGACGCTGTGCGGGATGACACCGGCCTCTGCTGCTGGCTAAGTTGAGGCCAGGATCGGGAACAACGCCTGACCACGAGACGGAGCGAACCATGAAAACACTGCGGGACCTTCTGGCCGGCGCAGAAGCCGGCGTTCCCCGAATCAGTGTGCAAGATGCGCGGGCCTTGCACGGGCGGTCTGATGTCGTCTTCCTCGACGTCCGGGAACCGCCAGAAGTTGCCGCCTCGGGCAAGATCGCGGGGGCGCTCGCCATCCCGCGCGGATTGGTCGAATTCCGCGCCGATCCAGGCGTACCCGCGCATGACGCAGCCTTGGATCCCACGAAGACGATCGTGGTTTACTGCGCGGCGGGCGGCCGGGCCGCACTCGTCGGCGAGACACTAAAGAATATGGGCTATCGCAACGTCCGCAATCTTGGCGGCTTCAAGGCATGGGTGGATGCCGGTGGCCCTGTCGACAAAGCCTGAGACTCGGCCGTTGCAGCTGTAGGCAAGATCGCCGCATGAGCGTCACACGCGAGATCGTGCGATTTGTCAACGGTGCACGCTATGGCGACATGCCTCCCGCTGCCGTGGTGGCGACAAAAGGTGCGATCCTCAACATCCTTGGCAACTGCGTGGCCGGCACGCGCACACGCATCGGCGCGATGCACATCGAGACCGCCATGGACATGGGCGGCGGACGCGACCAGGCGACCATCCTGGGAAACGGCGCGCGTGTCTCGGTGCCCCTTGCGGCCTATGCGAATGGCAATCTCGCCTTCGCGCTCGACTACGAAGACACGCTCTACTACATCACGCACCCGGGCTTCATCACCGTGTCGGTGGGCCTCGCCGTTGCAGAACAGCGTGGTCGAAGCGGCCAGGATCTTCTATTGGCCATCTGCCTTGGCTATGAGGTTCTGGGCCGCATGGGTCCCGCCATGCAGCCCACGCCCGAACGCGGCCGGCAGGTGTTCGGCGAGCAGTACCATCCGTTCGGCGGCGCGGTAACGGCCGGCAAACTGCTGGGCCTCGGCGAGGAAGCCTTCGACAGCGCCTTCGGCATCGCCGGCACCTATGCGAGCGTGCCATCCGCCTACAAATATTTTGGTGTCGTCGCCGAAACGCGGCCGATGCGCGAGGTGAAGCTCGGCTGGGGCTGGATGAGCATGGCCGGCACGCTGGCTGCGCTGTCTGCGGAGCGAGGCTTTGCCGGCGGCCATGGCGTGCTGGACGGCCCACATGGATTTCATGTGATGGCAGGATCAGACCGGATCGATCTCGCCCGGCTGACGCGCGACCTTGGCACGCGCTGGCTGGTCACCGATACCGAGTTCAAGGTCTATCCCGCGATCGCCCGCAACACGCCGCCGCATGTTGCAACCCGCGCGCTGGTGACGGAGCATGGCATCCGGCCCGAAGACATTGCCCGTATTACTGTGCGCGGCATGCAGATGCACCTGGTCGGAGATTTCGACCCGAAGAGCGCGGTCGATGCACAGTTCTCCCTGCCCTATGCCGTGGCCACCGCGGCGCTGCGGCTGGAGCCGGGCCCCGGGCTTTACGACGACACCCGGCTGCACGATCCGATGTTGCGCGGCTTGCTGACCCGCATCGTGCTGGAGCACGACACCGCAGCCGACGCGCTGTTCTTCAACGAGCAACGGCAGAAATTCACCGTATCAATCGAGCTCGAGTCCGGCCGCCGGGTCGAGCGGGCCATCGAATTTCCGCGCGAACAGCCGCGGCTGGACTGGACGGGACTGAGCAGCAAGTTCCGTAACCTGTGTGACGGCATCCTGCCCAGTGGCCAGATCACCGAGGCCATCGAACGCGTCGAGGGGCTGGACCGCGAGACCGACATCGGCCGGCTCATCCGCACCCTGATTCCCTGATCTGACTCTGCATTGGCAGTTTGCGTAAACGGGCGCTGCGCCTAGGATGCCGGCGACTCCAAGATGGCAGATGATGATGAGCAACAACGTCACCAACATCCTCTTCAAGCAGAGCCCCGTCGTCCAGACCGCGGCGGCTAGCGACACGCACCGCCGCTGGCTGGTGAAGCGCCGCCCAATCGGCATGCCGACGGTCGATGATTTCCTGATGACCGAGGAAATGATCCCGCAGCCTCGCCCGGGCCGCATGCTGGTGCGGACGATCTGCCTGTCGCTCGACCCGTTCCAGCGCACGGCGATCAACGCCAATCCGCGGTCGGTCGAATGCGTACCGCTCTACGGCGTGATGCTGGGCGATGTGGTGGGCGAGGTGATCTCATCCACCCTGCCCGGATTTGAGCCGGGCGACATCGTCAACGAGCTGCTCGGCTGGCAGAGCTACGCGGTGTCGGACGGCAAGGGTCACTACATCCATAATCCGTCGGGCGCCCGCAAGGTCGATCCCGCGCTCGGGCCTATCTCGACCGCTATCGGCATCCTCGGCCGCAGCGGGCTGACCGCCTACTTCTCGGTGCTTCGCGAACTGAAGCCGCGCGCGGGCGAGACCATGGTGGTGTCGAGCGCCGGCGGCGCCGTGGGCTCGATCGCCGGCGCGATCGGCAAGATCATGGGCTGCCGCGTCATCGGCATCACGGGCAGCGACGCGAAGGTGGAGTTCATCACGAAGGAACTCGGGTTCGACGCCGGCATCAACTACAAGAAGGTCAACGACCTGGGCAGCGCCATCCGCCGTCTCGCGCCCAAGGGCGTCGATATGTATTACGAGAATGTCGGCGGGCCGATCTCGCAGGCGGTGATGCAGGAGATGAACGCAGGCTCGCGCATCACCATCGTCGGGCTGATGGCCCACTACAACGAAGTGGATGAGAAGGGCGAGCCATGGAAGTGGCCCTATCTCGAATGGGGCTACAAGCAGAAGCCCTTCATCATCCATGACTATGACGAGGAAGAGGCCGACGGCCTGAAGCAGCTCTCCGCCTGGATCAAGGAGGGCAAACTGCCCTACCGCGAGGACATCGTCGAAGGGCTGGAGAACGCCCCCGCCGCCTGGATCGACCTGCTGAACGGCGGCAATGTCGGCAAGCGCATTGTGCGCGTCGGCCCGAACCCGACCGGCATCGCCTGAACCTTTCCACTGCTGCTTCGAAAGAGTGTCATGAGTTCCACGCATCATGGTCCGATCAAGATCCTGCATTCCGTCGTCGACCAGCATGAGCTGGGCAAGGCGATCCAGCAGCGCTGGGGTCTCGCGGAGCCCTTCCAGTGCGAGCTGCTGACGCGCGGCATGAACGACGTCTACCTGTTGCGCAGCGGGGTGAAGAAATTCGCCGCCCGGGTCTGGCGCGCCGGTGTGCAGACTCATGATCGCGTCAACTGGGAAATCCAGTTCCTGAACCACCTGAAGGGCAAGGGGCTGCCCGTGGTGGTGTCGCTGCCTGATCGCAACGGCGACTACACCTTCTCGCTCGACGCGCCGGAAGGCGTGCGCCAGGTCTGCCTGTTCGAATGGGCGGAGGGCCGCGACTTCGCCATCATGCCGAATGTCGACCGCGCCGAGCGGCTGGGCCGCCTGGTCGGCCAGGTGAATGTCGCCGCTTATGACTTCAAGCCGGCAACGCGCCGGCCAATCGATTTCGCCACCACGGAGATTCGCAACAATTTCTGGGCGGTGCAGATGCGCCTGTTCGGCCGCCCCGACTCCGAACTGAAATTCTATGCCGATGTCGGCGAGAAGATCGCGGCGGGGCTCGACCGAGTCTATGCCCAGGGCATTCCCTACGGCCCGATTCATGGCGACGTCCATGCGCTGAACGCCTTTGTCGACGACAAGGACCAGCTCGCGCTGTTCGACTTCGACACCTGCGGCGAGGCGCACTATGCACACGACCTTGTCAGCTTCATCTGGGCCAACAAGATCTTCCGCGACAACCGTGGCATGAAGGGGCTGAATGACGAGGTGAATGCCGCCTTCACCGCCGGCTACGAAGCCGTCCGGCCGCTGACGCCAATGGAACGAGAAAACATGCCCCTGTTCATGGCGGCCAAGGAAATCAGCAACATGAACAGCATGGCGGCGGTCGGCCGCTATTGCGGCCACCTGAGCTACAGCGCCCGCGTCTTCGACTGGTACGCGAAGTCGGTACGCCATCATGCCGAGGAAGCCGGCCTGATCTGAAAACAAAAAGGCCGGGCTGGTGATGCCAGCCCGGCCTGGATTGTCCGCGCAGCCTGGTTACGCCGCCGCCTGCGCCTTCTCCCGTTCGTCGAAGGCGGACCAGACGCCGTCGGCGCCATCCCATGATCCACGCGTCGCGGCCTTGGAATATTCGGTGGCGCGCTGTTCGAAGAAATTGGCGTGCTCGACGCCGTTCAGAATTTCGACCAGCCATGGCAGCGGGTGCGGCTGCACCTGCCTGTAACCGCTCTCCTCCGCCTGGAAATAGCCGAACACCGGCGTCAGCTTGAGCTGCGTGAGGCGCCAGTCGGCGATGTAGCGGACATAGGCGCGAATCTCCGACGCCTTCATGCCGTCGATCTCGCCCATTCCGAAGGCCAGGTCGATGAACTTCTCCTCGAGCCCCACCATCGTCTTGGCGACGTCGATGATGTCGTCGCGTACGCCAGTGGTCAGCGCGCCAGTTTCCTGGTTCCAGGTGTGGAACAGGCGGACAATTCCATCGCAATGCAGGCTTTCGTCGCGCACCGACCAGCTGACGATCTGTCCCATGCCGCTCATCTTGTTGCGGCGCGGGAAGTTGAGCAGCATGGCAAAGCTGGCGAACAGCGCCATGCCTTCGGTGAAGGCGCCGAACATGGCCAGCGTGCGCGATACGTCGGCCACGGTACTGGTGCCGAAGCTGTGCATGTAGTCGGACTTGGCGCGCATTTCCGAATAGTCACGGAAGGCCTCGAATTCCGTCTGCGGCATGCCGAGCGTCTTCAGCAGCAGGGCATAGGCGTCGATATGCACCGTCTCCATGTTGGAGAAGGCGGCCATCATCATCTGCACTTCCAGCGGCTGGAAGATCGGGATGTAGCGCTTGAGGTAGTTGTCGCCCACTTCCACGTCCGACTGGGTGAAGAAGCGGAAAATCTGCGTCAGCAGGTTCCGTTCCGCATCGGTGACATGGCCCGACGTCCAATCCTTGATGTCGGCACCAAGCGGCACCTCTTCGCCCATCCAGTGGATCTGCTGCTGACGCTTCCAGAAGCTGTAGGCCCAAGGATAGCGGTTGACGTCATAGGTGCCGGTGCGTTCCAGCAACCCGATCTTGCCCGTGCCGATGAGCGTGCGCGGATCGACCAGGCCGAGGCCGGTGGCCGGAAGGATCACTGACATGACAGGCATTCCTCATAGTCGGTGCGTTCCGTCACGCTGAGAACGGCGGCTGGCGCCATGGCATCGGCTTCGGTCTTGCCGGCGAAGGCGGCGCGCTGGATCGATTTGGAGCGGCAGTAATAGAGGCTCTTGATGCCGCGCTTCCATGCCGACCAGTGCAGCATGTGCAGGTCCCACTTGTCGATGTCGCCGGGCAGATAGAGGTTCAGCGACTGGCTCTGGCAGATAAAGGGCGTGCGGTCAGCGGCCAGGTCGATGATCCAGCGCTGGTCGATCTCGAAGGCCGTGCGATAGACGAACTTCTCGTCGTCGCTGAGAATTTCGAGATGTTGGACCGAGCCTTCGTGCTCCAGGATGGACTGCCAGACTTCCGGCGTGTCGGCGCCCTTTTCCCGCAGGATCTTCTCCAGATACGGATTGCGGACCGAGAAGGAACCCGACAGCGTCTTGTGCGTGTAGATGTTGGCCGGGATCGGCTCCACACAGGCACTGGTGCCGCCGCAGATAATGCTGATCGAGGCCGTGGGCGCGATGGCGATCTTGTGGCTGAAACGCGCCTTCATGCCGCGTTCGGCGGCATCGAGGCACGGACCGCGCTCTTCGCCCAGACGCACCGAGGCCGCATCGGCCTCGCGCCGGATCTTGCGGAAGATCTTGAAGTTCCACGACTTCGCCATCGCGGATTCAAAGGGAATGCCATTCGCCTGCAGGAACGAATGGAAGCCCATGACACCCAGGCCGACCGAACGTTCGCGCAGTGCCGAATATTTGGCACGTTCCATGCTGTCCGGTGCAGTGGTGATGAACTGGGTCAGCACGTTGTCGAGGAAGCGCAGCACGTCCTCGACGAAGCCTTCCTTGTCGTTCCACTGGTCCCAGGTCTCGATGTTGAGCGAACTAAGGCAGCAGACCGCGGTGCGTTCCTTGCCCTTGTGATCGAAGCCGGTGGGCAGCACGATCTCACTGCACAGGTTCGACGAGGTCACCTTCAGGCCGAGGTCGCGCTGATGCTTGGGCAGGGCCCGGTTCACTGCGTCGATGAACAGCATGTAGGGCTCGCCCGTCTGCATCCGGGTTTCCAGGATGCGCTGCCAGAGCTGGCGCGCATCAACGCGGCGGAGCTCTTCTCCCGATTTGGGGCTGATCAGCGGGAAGCTGTCGCCGTTCTTCACCGCCTCCATGAAGGCATCGGTGATGTTGATGCCGTGGTGGAGGTTGAGGCCCTTGCGGTTGAAGTCGCCGGAGGACTTGCGGATTTCGAGGAACTCCTCAATCTCCGGGTGGTGAATGTCGAGATAGATGGCAGCAGAGCCGCGGCGCAGCGAACCCTGGCTGATCGCAAGCGTCAGGCCATCCATCACATGGATGAAGGGAATGATGCCCGAGGTTTCGCCGCAGCCCTTCACCGCCTCGCCGATCGAGCGCACGCCACCCCAATAGGTGCCGATGCCGCCACCGTTGGAGGCGAGCGCCACGTTCTCGTTCCAGATGCCGACAATGCCGTCGAGCGAATCGGGCACCGAGTTGAGGAAGCAGGAGATCGGCAGGCCGCGCGTGGTGCCACCGTTCGACAGCACCGGCGTCGCCGGCATGAACCAGAGCTGCGACATCGCATCATAGATGCGCTGGGCATGGTCGACATCGTCGGCATAGGCGCAGGCGACGCGGGCAAACATGTCCTGGAAGCTTTCGCCCGGCATCAGGTAGCGGTCGGTCAGCGTCGCCTTGCCAAAGGCGGTGAGCAGCGCATCGCGGCTGCGGTCGAGCGTGAGGTCGGACGGCTTCGGCTGGGGGGCGAGCGGGAACGGCAGCGGCGCCCGCTGCGCCTCGCGCTTCACATTGACGGGCAGCGGCAGTTGAGGCTGGGGGGCTGGCGGGGCCTTGGCGGTGGGCCGGGGCGCCGGCTGCGGGGCCGGCGCGGTGGGGACAAGGTGGCCATACTGGTCGAAATCGAAAGCCAAGGCGGACATCGGCAACCCCATGTTCTGATTCGGCGGGAGCCTTTGGACGCTAGGCAACGGGCAGAATCCACCCAGCCAGCGCCCAACGGGTCACCCCGCCCGAGGACGTTTCACTTCCATGGCAGGTCTCCTGGCTCACGGGTCGGGGCGGCTGTCCGGTCTTCCCGTCGCCCTCCCAGGCGCCAGTGACCCCTTAACGACAGCCGCTCGCCGCTTACAGTTGCGGGGGCAGCCCCGGATCGGCCTCGCCCTCTCTGGGGCCTACCGGGTTCCCATCTTAGCCCCCAGATGTCGCCAACTGGAGGAACCATGGACGCTAGATGTTGTGCGCCGGGGGTCTGACCCGTCAAGCGTATTAATCCCCGGCGGGCGCAAAAAAGGCCGGGACAAGCCCGGCCTTTTCTGGTCGTACCTGAAAAATCAGGAACCGAGGAAGTCCGACACCTTGACCCATTTGCCGCCCTTCACCTGGGAGACATAGGTCTTGTCGGTGCCCAGACGCTTGGTCGGCCCGAAGGTGATCGGCTGGCCGCCGAACCTGTCTTCATAGCGGACCTGCTCGAGCCCTTTCACCAGGCTGTCGACGGTCAGCGACTTGCCCGCCTTGTCGACGCCCATCAGGAAGATGTCCATCGCGATATAGCCCGCCATGGCCTGGACTGTGCCATCGCCGTTGTTCTTCGCCTTGTAGCGGGCAAGCCAGTCCTTCACCGCTGGCAGGGGCGAATCGTCATAGGGTGCCTGGATCTGCGTCATTTAATAGAGACCTTCCGTGCCGCCCTGGGCGGCCGCGATGGTCTCGTTGGTGTAGCCGGCGACATTGACCAGGAAGTCGACGTTCCAACCCATCTTGCGCGCGGTCACCACCGGAATGATGGTGTCCTGCACGATGGTGCCCAGGACGACGAGGTCGCAACCTGCCTGCTGCATCTTCACCACCGCGGCGGTGAAGTCCTTGTCGTCAGCCTTGTGCGCCGACGAGGCCACCAGCGTCATGTTCATAGCCTTGAGCTGGTCCTCCACGCCCTTCTGGACTTCCTGACCGAAGTCATTGTCCTGGTACATGGTGCAGATCTTCGACTTGCCCTTGTTCTTGACGAAATACTCCACGCCCTGGCGCATCTGCGGGTAGTAGGGTGCGAGGAACGAGAACTTGAGCTTGTGGAAGGGTTCATACATCGACGTCGCGGGCGAGAACGGGAACAGGTTCGGCACGTTGCGCTCGAACGCCTCGTCCATCACCACGAGATTGGGCGGCGTGCCCAGCGCCCCGACCAGCGCGAAGACACGGTCGGATTTCAGCAGTTTGGACCCCACCTGCGCCGCACGGGCCTGCACATACTGGTTGTCCTCGACCACCATCTTGATCATCCGGCCCTGGACGCCGCCGGCGGCATTTGCCTCGTCCGCCCGCATGCGCATGCCGTTGGTGACCTGCGTGCCCCAGGCCGCCACCGGGCCGCTGAGCGGCTGATGGGTGCCGATGACGATTTCCTTGTCGGTGACGCCCTGCGTCTGTGACCACGCTGGGCCCGCGGCGAAAACCGCCACGGACATTGCAAGACCGGCTACCAGTTTTCCGTACATGACGATCCTCCCAGATCGACTGCGGCCAGGCGCAGGCCGCGCGCGCAACACATCCTTGATCAACCGCGATACATGGTCTCGATCAGGGACGCATATCTCGTATTCACCAGACCGCGCTTCAGCTTCATCGTCGGCGTCAGCTCCTCATCCTCGGGCGAGAGCAGCTTGTCGATGAGACGGAAGGCGCGAACTGTTTCGACGCGGGCGAATTTGCGGTTCACCGCCTCGATCTCCTTGCCGATCAGTTCAACCACGGCGTCGGCCTGGGTCAGGCTTGCGTAGTTGGTGAAGGGCACCCGGTTCTCCTGGGCGAAGCGCGCCACATTGTCGGCGTCGATCATGATGAGACAGGACAGGAAGGGCCGGCGGTCGCCGACCACCACGGCGTCGGAGATATAGGGGCTGAACTTCAGCTCATTTTCGATTTCCGACGGCGTGATGTTCTTGCCGGCGGCCGTGATGATCACGTCCTTCAGCCGATCGGTGACGTGGATGAAACCGTCCGTATCCATGGCGCCGACATCGCCGGTGCGGAACCAGCCGTCTGCCATCGCCTCCGCCGTCTTTTCCGGCAGGTTGAGATAGCCACGGAAGATATGGTCTCCGCGCACCAGTATCTCGCCATTGTCGCCGATTCGGACGTCGGTCGCTGCCATCGCCCGGCCGACACTGCCCAGCTTGAAGCGGCCCGGGGGCGTCACGGAAATGACCCCGCTCGTCTCGGTCATGCCATAGCCCTCGACGATATTGAGCCCAAGGGCGCGATACCAGCGCAGCAGGTCAGGCGAGATCGGCGCCGCGCCAGACAAACAAAGCCGGCAGCGGTCAATCCCGATCAAGCGTCGCACGTTCTTCAGCACGGTCACATAGGCGATCATGAAGCGCAGTCGATCCAGCAATGTCGGCGTCTCGCCAGCCAGCAGCGTGTCGGCCATCGGCCGGGCCAGCGCCAGCGCGGCGCGGTAGGCCCAGCGCTGCAGCGGCGTCGCATCGCGCAGGGCGAGCGTGATCCCGGAATAGAACTTCTCCCATACCCGCGGCACGGCCGCAAAGATCGTTGGCTGCACCTCGCGCAGGTTCTCGGGCACGGTGTCGAGGTCCTCGGCGAAGCTGACCATCACGCCGTGCGCCAGCGGCAGCCAGACGCCGAACAAACGCTCGAAGACATGGCAGGCCGGCAGGAACGAGAGGTGGTCGTCTTCGCCGGTGATGGGAAAGACATCGGGAATCTGGGTCACCGCAAAGTACACGTTGCGGTGGCTGATCATGGCCCCCTTGGGCGGCCCGGTCGTGCCCGAGGTGTAGATGAGGAGCGCGAGATCGTCAGGCGTGGCCGCGTCGTTGAGGGTGGCCCACAGGTCCGGCTGCTCGGCAGCAAGACGCCGACCGGTCTCGCAGAGGTCCGTGAAGCGCAGGACGAAGGGATCGCGCAGGTCGCGCAGGCCTTTCATGTCGTAGACGATGACGCGCCGGAGGTGCGGGCATTCGCCGCGTACGGCCAGCACCTTGTCAAGTTGCTCCTCGTTCTCGACAAAGATGTAGCGGGCGCGACTGTCGTTGAGGAGATAGGCCACCTGGGCCGGCGCGCTGGTTTCATAAACGCCCACCGACACACCACCGGCACCGATGATGCCCATGTCGCAGAACACCCATTCCGGCCTGTTGCTGGCAAGGATGGCGGCACCCTCGCCGCGCTTCAGGCCCAGCGCCACAAGGCCGAGGCCCACCTGCATGGCGTGCTCGCCGTATTCCGCCCAGCTTGTCGCCCGCCAGATGCCGCGCACCTTCTCGCGTAAAGCCGTCTTTGCGCCACGCGCCACGGCCGCGCGGAGCATCTGCGGAATCGTCAGCCCCGACGAACTGACCTCCGGCTGCGGCCGCATCTGGGCTTCGGCTAGCGCCATTGCTTCTTCCTCCGCCAGCGCCTGGCGCCGCGTACGCCCGCGTCGCGCTGCCCAAGGTAGAACTCCCGCACGTCGTCGCTTTCCGCGAGCTTGCGCGCCTCCGCCTCCATCACGATGCGGCCGAGTTCCAGCACATAGCCATAGTGGGCCACGGCCAGCGCCATGTGCGCGTTCTGCTCGACCAGCAGGATGCTGACCTTCTGCTCGATGTTGATGCGCCGGATGATGGCGAAGATTTCCTTCACCAGCAGCGGTGACAAACCCAGCGACGGTTCATCAAGGAGCAGCAGCTTCGGTCGCGCCATCAGGGCCCGGCCGATCACCAGCATCTGCTGCTGGCCGCCGGACAGCTGGCTGGCAGCCAGGTCGGCGCGCTCGCGCAGAATGGGGAAGTAGCCGTAGACCATCTCCAGGTCTTGGGCGATCCCGTCGCGATCGTTGCGGGTAAATGCGCCCATCTGCAGGTTCTGCCGCACCGTGAGGTCGGGAAAAACCTCGCGTCCTTCGGGCGCATGGGCGATGCCGTGGCGCACCACGCGGTCAGGTTCTTCGCGCGCGATCATGGCGCCGCCAAAGGCGATGCTGCCCTTCTGCGGGTCGACGGCGCCCGAGATGGTGCGCAGGATCGTGGTCTTGCCCGCCCCGTTCGCGCCGAGCAGCGTAACGATGCTGCCCTCCTCCACATCCAGACTGACGCCACGGATTGCAGCGACGGGCCCGTAGTAGGTTTCGAGGTTGCGGAGTTCGAGGAGCGCCATCGTCATGCCCCCAGATAGGCTTGCACGACCAGCGGATCGCTCTGCACCGCCTCGGCCGAGCCCATCGCCAGCACCGCCCCTTCGTTCATCGCCAGCACGCGGTCGGACACGGCGGTGACGAGGCCCATGTCGTGTTCGACCATCATTACCGTGATGCCGAGGTCGTCGCGGATGTCGCGAATCCAGAAGGACAGCTCCTCCGTTTCCTCTGGATTGAGGCCGGAAGACGGCTCATCGAGCAGCAGGAGTGTTGGCGACAGGCTGAGCGCGCGCCCCAGTTCCACCACCTTGCGCACGCCGTAGGGCAGCGCCGCCACCATCGTGTCGCGGTGATGGGCGAGATCGAGAAAATCGATCACCTCCTCCACCATCGCACGATTCTCAAGCTCTTGCCGGCGCGCGCGCGGCAGGAACAGCAGGTCTTCGAACACTGTGGTGCGGCGGTGGGCGTGGCGGCCAAGCAGCAGATTCTTCAGCACGCTTGCGTGCTCGAACAGCTCGATGTTCTGGAAGGTGCGGCCGATGCCAAGGCCCGCGATCTGGTGCGGTGCAACTCGGGTGATGTCGATGTCCCCGAACAGCAGGCGCCCGCCGCTTGGATCGTAGAAGCGGCTGATCAGGTTGACGATGCTGGTCTTGCCCGCGCCGTTTGGGCCGATGATGGAAAAGATCTCGCCTTTCTCCACGGCGAAGGACACCCCGTTGACAGCACGCACGCCACCGAACTGGATCGACAGGTTTTCGGCGACGAGATAGCTCATCGCCGTGCCGTCCGCAGGAAACTCTTGCTGCGGGCAAATGTGGCCCGGCGGTAGAGCGGGAAAAGCTGAAAATAGAGTTTGAGCTTCATCCAGCGGCCATAGAGGCCCCAGGGCTCGAACAGGATGGTGAGGACGAGGATCAAGCCGAAGACGAAGCCTTCGAGACCCGGCTGCTCGCCGATCGACGGCGGCAACGAGCCGCGCAGTAGCGCGATGGCCGAAGGCAGCACACCGACAAACAAAGCGCCGAAGACCGCACCATGCAGCGAACCGATGCCACCGACCACGATCATCAGCAGGAACTGGATCGACAGGATGATGTTGAAGCCGTCGGGCGACAGGAACGAAAGCTTGTGGGCATAGAGCGCGCCCGCGAACCCCGTGATGGCTGCCGACAGCGCAAAGGCCAGCGTCTTGTAGAGGGTGAGGTTGACACCCAGTGCCTGCGCCGCAATCTCGCTGTCGCGGATTGCGATCAGCGCCCGTCCCGTCGGCGCGCGGAGCAGGTTCAGCACGCCAAGAATGACAAGAACAAGAACCGCCAGTGCGATGTAGTAGAGGTGCCAGTCCTGGTTCAGCCGTTCGCCGAAGACAACGATGCGCGGCACCTGGAAGCCATTGAAACCGCGCGTCACCGCCGTCCAGCTGGCGAAGACTTCACTGACAATCAGCGCGAAGGCGAAAGTGGCGATGGCGAGGTAGACGCCGGAAAGGCGCAGCGTCGGGAAGCCAATCAGGAAGCCGATAGCACCGGCGATCAATCCGGCCAGCAGCAGCGACACCGGAAAGGGCACCCCGCGCGACAACAGATAGGCCTCGGCGTAAGCGCCGATGCCAAGGAACGCTGCGTGGCCAAGCGAGACAAGGCCGGTGTAGCCAGTCAGCAGCATCAACCCGACGCCGGCTGTCGCCAGGATGAACACGTAGGCAAGCTCGCCGATATAATATTCGCCGAGCAGCAATGGCGCGACCAGCAGCAGGACGCCGAGCAGGGCGTACCAGAAAACCTGGCCACCATGGCGGAACAGGCGCAGGTCCTGGTCGTAGCTGGTCTTGAACAGGAAGCGCATGGCTCAGGCCCGCCGCCGCTGAACGGTGCCGAACAGGCCTTCCGGTTTCACCACCAGAACAAGCAACAGCACGACATAGGCCGCGATGTGCTTCGCCGTTTCCGACAGGTAGACGCCGCTGAACACCTCGATCAGACCAATGATGATGCCGCCCACCACGGCGCCCGGCAGGCTGGTGAAGCCGCCCAGCACCGCCGCCGGAAAAGCCTTCAGCACCACGAAGCCCATGTTGGCGTCAACCAGCGCAATCGGCGCGAGCAGCACGCCACCGACACAGGCAACGGCGGCGGCAAGAGCCCAGGTTGCGGCGAAGACACGGCGGAGCGGTATGCCCATATAGGCGGCCGCCAGCTGGTTCTGCGACGCAGCCTGCATCGCAAGCCCGAAACGCGTGCGCTGGAAGAACAGGTAGAGCAGCAGCGACAGCGCCAGCGTGGCTAGGATGATCGCAAGGTGATCTTGCGCCACGACCAGCGTTCCGATGTTCAGCGTTTTGCCGGCGAAAGGATTGGGCAACGCCTGGCTAACCGTGCCTCAGCCGGGAACCATGCTGGCAGCGCTGCGCAGCAGGAAACCCAGACCAATGGTCAGCATGATGACGGCGAATTGCGGCTGGCCCATCAGCGGCTGCAGGAACACCCGCTGCACCATCGCGCCGATCAGCGCCATGGCGGCGATGGCGAGCACAAAGCCGAGCCAGAATGGCAGGCCGGCAATACCGATCAGCGTCAGCGCCAGGAAGGCGCCGAGCATCAAGAGATCGCCCTGGGCGAAATTGACCGCTTCCGTCGCCTTGTAGATGAGCACGAGCCCCAGGGCGACCAACGCGTACAAACAGCCCAAGGCAACGCCGTTTATGGCGAGTTGGACAAACAGCACTGCCTTTTCGACGCGCCTTTCGCGCGCCTCCCTGCAGAGACGCTAACACAGCGCGAAATGCGTGCAGTGCAGCAAAACAGCGGGTTTCCGGCACCTCCCGCGCAGGTGATTGCTCACAGGCGCAAAAAAGCCCGGGTCGCCCCGGGCTTTCCCAGTCGGCTGGTGCGCACGCGCGCCAGCCAAAATTATGTGTCGTGCTTACTCGACCTTAAGATCAACCGCGGCAATCTTCCCGCGTTCGGTCTTGGTCTGGTAGCTGACCTTCTGGCCTTCGGCCAGACTGCGCAGCCCCGCGCGCTCAACCGCGCTGATGTGAACGAACACGTCCTTGCCGCCGTCGCCGGGCTGGATGAATCCGTAGCCCTTGGCAGTGTTGAACCACTTAACCGTACCGTCAGCCATACTGGCGTCTCCTTGCGCGCATCAAAATGCACAAGTTAAGCCGGGCGCCATTCGCCCGGCCTTCCTACAACCTGATTTTGGAAGGCCTTGTTACAGGGGTCCTGGGACCGCTCTTGGCAAGCAGGCCAAAACGTCGATTGCTGCATCTCAACTGGGCATCCAAGTCCGCGAAGTCAACCAATTTTCTAGGACTATAATCCCACCACGCGATGCCGCAATGCGAACGAGAGCACAGACGCAAGGGCCCGGCTATCGCCTCTCAGCGACGAGGATTTTGCTTTCCCTCCCCGTCCGGAGCCTGCTATTTGAGGCGGAACATATAGTGAACATCAGCGGCGCGCATGAACCGGAGCCAAGGCCGCGACTTTCTCGCACGACTGATCAGCAAGGCGTTGCGCAAACACCTCCCCAGCGAACGGGAGACGCTGCTGTATTCGATGTCGCAAACCGTGCTGCAGGAATTCCGCAACCAAGGCATCGGCTGTTATCGCAAGCCGAACCGGGGCTTTGACGACCCGCGCGCTGAAACCCGCCTGCGCCGCGAACGGCGCTGAGCGATCAGAAGGCGTCCGCCTCCATCGCCATCAGCGAGGCACCGCCAGCGGTGATGCGCGACAGCAGCGAGGACGTATCGGGCAGGATCTTGTCCATGAAGAAGCGGGCCAGGTGCAGCTTGCGCTCATAGAACAGCTTGTTGCCGGCGCCGTTGCCAAGCTTCTGCGCCGCCATCGCCGCCATCTGCGCCCACATGTAGCCCATCGCGACGAGGCCGAACATCTTGAGGAAGTCGCTCGCCGCCGCGGCCGCTTCCTCGGGGTCCTTGAGGCCCTGCTCGGCGACGTAAGCCGTCGCCTGCTGCAGCCGGGCGAAGGACTTCGCGAGATTCGGCACAATGTCCTTCAGCGCCGGGTTGTCGAGGTTGCCCTGAATGAAGCTGTCGACCGGGTGGAAGAACTGCCGCAGTAGCCGTCCAGTGCCGAGCGGCAGCTTGCGGCCGACGAGGTCAAGCGCCTGGATGCCGCTGGTGCCTTCGTAGAGCTGGGTGATGCGGCCGTCGCGGACATACTGCTCCATGCCGTTTTCGCGAATGTAGCCGTGGCCGCCGAAGCATTGCAGCGCCCAATTGCTGCTTTCGAAGCCGGTGTCGGTGAGATAGGCCTTTACCACCGGCGTCATCAGCGCAAGCAGGTCTTCCGCCGCCGCCCGTGCTTCCTCGTCCGGGTGATTGTGGGCGAGATCGACATGCAGTGCCGTCCAGTAGGCGAGCGCCCGCGCGCCTTCGTTGAAGGCCCGCGCCGTCAACAACATCTTGCGCACGTCGGGATGCACGATAATCGGATCGGCCTGCTTTTCCGTGTCCTTGGCGCCAGTGACCGAGCGACCCTGGGTGCGTTCCTTGGCGTATTTCGCCGCGTTCTGGTAGGCGACTTCCGACAGGCCGAGGCCCTGTACGCCTACGCCCAGCCGCGCCTCGTTCATCATCGTGAACATGGCGCGCATGCCGCGGTTCTTCTCGCCGATCAGGTAGCCGGTCGCATTGTCATAATTCATCACGCAGGTGGCCGAGCCCTTGATGCCCATCTTCTTCTCGATGGAGCCACAGACGACGCCGTTGCGCTTGCCGAGCGAGCCGTCGGCATTGACCAGAAACTTCGGCACGATGAACAGGCTGATGCCGCGCGTGCCTTCCGGTGCACCCGGCAGGCGCGCCAGCACCAGGTGGATGATGTTAGGTACCAGGTCATGTTCGCCGGCCGAGATGAATATCTTGGTGCCGGTGATGCGATAACTGCCATCTGCCTGCGGTTCGGCCTTCGTCCGGATCAGGCCGAGATCGGTGCCGCAATGTGGTTCGGTCAAGTTCATGGTGCCTGACCATTCGCCACTCGCCATGCGCGGCAGATAGGTCTGCTTCTGCGTGGCGTCGCCATGGCGCTTGATTGCTTCATAGGCGCCGCGCGTTAGCCCCGGATAGGTGCCAAAGGCCATGTTGGCCGAGACGATCATTTCCGAGAAGGCAATGCCGAGCACGTTTGGCAGCCCCTGCCCGCCATGTTCCTGCTCGCAGGTGAGCCCCGTCCAGCCGCCTTCGACGAAGGTCTTGTAGGCGCCGTCAAAGCCTTTCGGCGTCGTCACCACGCCGTCCTTCCAGTGGCAGCCTTCCTCGTCTCCACTCTGGTTCAGAGGAAACAGCACCTCTTCGGCAAGTTTCGCACCTTCCTCGAGGATCGCATCGATCACATCGGGCGTGGCGTCGGCAAAGCCGGGCAGGTTGCTGTATTTGCCGAGGTCGAGGAAGTCATGCAGCAGGAAACGCATGTCTTCGACGGGGGCGCGGTATACGGGCATGGAAACTCTCCGCCGGGCTTGCGGGTGAAAAGGTCTAGTTGCGGAGCGGCTTGCCGGTATCGAGCATGTGCTCGATCCGGGCGAGCGTCTTCGGGTCGCGGAACAGCTTGCCCATGGCGGCGCGTTCCAGGGCAAGAAGCTGCTTTTCGGTCACCGTCTCCGTCATGTCGGTGTCGCCACCGGACAGGATGAAGGCAAGCTCTCGTGACACAGTCACGTCATGCGGCGTCGCCTTGCCCGACTTGGCAAGGTCCGCCACCGCCATGTCGAGCGCAACCCGCGCGGTCGGGCCGGGCAGCACGACCGCGATGTCGCGGTCGGGCGCCTTGTAGTCCTTGGCCATCGCCAGCGCGCGCGCCTTGGCGTCGGCCAGCACGCGGCGGCGGTTCATGGAGATCCCGTCCGAGGCGCGCAGGTACATCAGGTCCTTCGCCTCGGCCGCCGACTTCGACACCTTGGCGGTGCCGATGGTCTGGAAGGCTTCGGCCACCGGCGGTATCGGCCCGCCTGCACGCTTCTTATTGAGCGCGTGGCGCATCACGAGTTCCTTGCTGCCGCCCCAGGCAGGAATCAGGCCGACGCCGACTTCGACAAGACCCATGTAGAGTTCGGCATGGGCCTGTACTGCATCGGAATGCAGGCATATCTCGCAGCCACCACCAAGTGCCATGCCGGCCGGCGCCGCTACTACGGGGAACGGGGCATATTTCAGTGCGAGATAGGCATCCTGCCCATCCTTCACCGATTGCTCCAGCACCGGCCACAGCGCCGTGTTGGCGGCGAAGAGCGCCAGGCCCACATTGGCGCCGACCGAGAAATTGTCGGCATCGCTGCCGATGATCACGGCCTTGAAGCCCTTCTTGTCGAGCTTCGCAGCCTCCTTCACCATCGCGATGGTGTTGGCGTCGATCGAGTTCATCTTGCTGTGGAACTCAAGGCAAGCCACGCCATCCCCGACATCCCATAGGCTCGCCGAGCTGTTGCGCGAGATCGGCTTCTGGCCACGCTTCTTGTCAGCCAGCGTCCAGGCATCTTCCGGCACGAGGACGTCGACGTATTCGCCCATCACCGTCATCTGCTGAAGCTTCGTGCCCTCCTCGCGATACATCGGCCGGCCCTTCGCCGCGGCGAGGATGGCCGGAACAGCAAGACCGTCCGCACTGAGCCGATCGGAAAACCATTGTGTGCCGAGCTGGTCGATGAGCTGGAAGGGACCATATTTCCAGGCGTAACCCGCTTTCATCGCTTCATCGATCGAACGAATGCTGTCAGCAATTTCGGGCGCGAGGTCGGCGGCGTATTTCAGCACGTGCGACAGCACCTGCCATGCATATTGACCGCCCTTGTCGGGATGCTCCACCAGCGTACGCAGACCATCCTTGCCCGCCTTGGCGCTGGCAAGGTCTGCCTTCTCAGTGACGCGATACGCGCCGGTCTTGAGGTCGAGGGCCTCCTTTACCTTGGCCCCGTCCGCGCCTTTGACCATGCGATAGAAGCCGCCCTTGCCCTTGCGGCCGGTGTAGCCGTCCTTGATCATTCGCTCGGTCAACGCATTCAGCGGATGCTTCTCGTCGTAATGGACATGGAAGGCATCGCTGTTCGGCAACAGGCTGCGCATGCTGCCCAGCACATGTGGCTTCAGATCGATGCCGGTCAGGTCCATCAGGCCAAAGATGCCGGTACTCGGCACGCCCATAGGGCGGCCGACGATCGAGTCCGCTTCCTCGACAGTCAGACCGAGATCAACAGCCTTCTGCGTCGCCACCAGGCTCCAGAAGATGCCAATCCGGTTGGCGATGAAGCCCGGCGTGTCACGGCAGGCAACCACTTCCTTGCCCAGCGCCACATCGGCGAAACGGCGCAGCGTGTCGAGCACGTCAGGCCGCGTCTTCGGACCGCCGACGAGCTCGAAGAGGCGCATGTAGCGGGGCGGATTGAAGAAATGGGTAACCGCAAAGTCCTGCACGAAGGAATCCGGCAAGCCTTCGATCAGGCGTAAGAGTGGAATGGTCGAGGTGTTGGAAGTGACGATACTGCCCTTCTTCCGCACGGCATCGATCTTCTTGTAGGTCGTGTGCTTGACGTCGAGCCTCTCGAGCACCGCCTCGCAGATCCAGTCGCAGTCGGCGAGCTGGCCAAGGTCGTCTTCCAGATTGCCGGGCGTGACGAGCTTCGCCGCCTTCGCATGCATGAAGGGGGCCGGGCTCTGTTTCATCATTTTAGCGATGGCGCCTTCCGCAAGCTGGTTGCGGTTTGTGGCCCCGGGCGGAACGATGTCGAGCAGCACCACGGGAATGCCCGCGTTGGCGACATGAGCGGCGATGCCACTGCCCATGACGCCGGCGCCGAGAACGGCGACCTTCTTGATCTCGGTCATCAGGCGGCCGCCTCTAGGATGGTGGCGATACCCTGGCCGCCTCCGATGCACTGGGTGGCAAGCGCAAATTGTTTGCCGTCCCTCTTCAGCAGCGCCGCCGCCTTGCCCGTGATGCGCGCACCAGTGGCGCCGAGGGGGTGCCCCAGCGCGATGGCGCCGCCATCGAGGTTGGTCTTCTCCAGCGGAATCCCGAGGTCGCGAATCACCGCGATCGACTGCGAGGCAAAGGCCTCGTTGAGCTCGACAATGTCGATGTCCTTGATCGACAGCTTCGCCCGTTCCAGCGCCTTCCTGGTCGCCCCGACGGGGCCAATGCCCATGATCTCCGGGGGGCAACCCGCCACCGCGATCGAGCGAATGCGCGCCAGCACCTTGAGGCCATGCGCCTTGGCATATTCCTCGCTGCACACCAGCGTCGCCGCAGCGCCGTCAGTCAGCGGCGAAGACGTGCCAGCGGTGACGGTGCCGGCCTTGTCGAAGGCAGGTTCAAGCCCACCGAGAATCTCCGTGGTCGTGTCGGGGCGGAGGCAACCGTCCTCTTCCACCCGCAGGTTGCCCTGAGTAATGGCGATGATCTCGTCCTTCAGCCGGCCCGCCTTCTGCGCCGCGCCCGCCTTTTTCTGGCTTGCGACGGCAAACTCGTCCTGTTCCTTGCGGGTGATGCCGTATTTCTTGGCGACGTTCTCCGCCGTCTCGCCCATCGACATGTAGACCTCGGGGAACTTCTGGTAGAGGCCCGGATGCGGCGACGGGTTGAAGCCCGCCATCGGCACGCGCGTCATGGATTCGATACCGGCGCAGATGAAGGCATGGCCCGCGTTCATCTGGATCGCGCCGGCTGCCATGTGGATCGACTGCATCGATGAGCCGCAGAAACGGTTGACCGTGGTCCCCGCAACACTGACGGGCAGGTCGGCGAGAAAGCCGATGATGCGGGCGACGTTGAAGCCCTGCTCCCCTTCGGGGAAGGCACAGCCCATGATGATGTCTTCGATGTCCTTCGCGTCCACGCCGGTGCGCTTCACCAGTTCGCGCACGACCTGGCCGGCGATCTCGTCGGGACGCACCTTGGCAAGCTGGCCCTTCTTTGCGAAATGGAAGGGTGAGCGGACATAGCCCGCAATGACGACGTTCTTCATGACTTCGTTGCTCCTTCCCGGCTGCAGGGCCGGCCAACATGTGTGCAGTCTAGCGCATTAAATGGCGGCGGCGAGTCTTGTCCCCTGGTCGATGGCGCGGCGGGCGTCGAGTTCGGTCGCCACGTCCGCGCCGCCGACAATGACCGCATCGTGTCCAAGGTCTTTCAACTGCATGGCGAGGTCGCGCCTGGATTCCTGGCCGGCGCAGATCACGATTGTGTCGACCGGCAGGACCTGTGGCATGCCATTCACTGTTCCGTGCAGACCGGCATCGTCAATGCGTTCATAAGTCACGCCGCCCATCATGACGACGCCGCGGGCCCGCAGGCTCGCTCGGTGAATCCAGCCTGTCGTCTTGCCTAGAGCCGCACCGGGTTTGCCCTTCTTGCGCTGCAGCAAAAAGACCTGCCGCATCGCGGGCTCCACCTCAGGCTGCGGCAGCAGACCGCCGCGGTGCTGATAGGTTGGGTCCGCGCCCCAACTGCGCAGGAAGCGCGCGGGGGTTTCGATCTCATGAGTCAGGAAGGTTGCGACGTCGAAGCCAATGCCTCCGGCACCGATGATCGCCACCGCTTTCCCCGGCGTCATGCGCCCCTGCAGCACGTCGATATAAGAGACGACGCTGGGATGATCCATACCAGGGATGTCAGGCTGCCTCGGCTTCACGCCCGTCGCAATAACGACTTGGTCAAAGCCGCTTGCAACGTCGGCGGCCCGCACAAGTGTATTCAGCCGCAGGGTGACGCCGAGATCGCTCAGTCGCGTGTGGAAATAGCGGAGTGTCTCGTCAAACTCCTGCTTGCCAGGTACGACGCGCGCCAGGTTGAGCTGACCGCCAATGCGATCCGATGCATCGAACAGTGTCACCGTATGACCGCGTTCCGCCGCGGTCACCGCGAAGGCAAGACCCGCCGGACCAGCGCCCACCACGGCCACCCGCTTCACTTGCGTCGCGGGCGCAATCTTCAGCACGGTTTCGCGGCAGGCGCGCGGATTGACCAGACAGGTCGCCGTCTGGCCGGAGAAGATGAAATCGAGGCAGGCCTGGTTGCAGGCGATGCAGGTGTTGATCGAGTTGGCGCGCCCGGCACGCGACTTGGCAACGAATTCGGCATCGGCGAGGAACGGACGCGCCAACGAGACCATGTCGGCATCGCCAGCCGCGAGCACGGCTTCCGCCACATCGGGCGTGTTGATCCGGTTCGAGGTAATCAACGGCACTGGAACCGAACCGCGCAGCCGCTTCGTCACCCAGGTCCAGGCCGCGCGCGGTACCACGGTGGCGATGGTGGGAATGCGCGCTTCATGCCAGCCGATGCCGGTGTTGATCAGCGTGGCGCCATCTTCGGCAATCGCGCGGCCAAGCCCGACAACCTCGTCCCAATTGCTGCCGTCGGTCACGAGGTCGATCATCGACAGTCGATAGACAATGATGAAGTCGTGCCCGACCCGCGCGCGAATACGACGCACGATTTCGCGGGGAAAGCGGATGCGGTTGTCGAAACTGCCGCCCCAGCGGTCCTCACGCCGATTGGTAGCCGGTACCGTGAACTCGTTGATGAGATAGCCCTCCGACCCCATCACTTCGACGCCGTCATAGCCCGCCTCGCGCGCAAGCGCGGCACAAGTGACAAAATCCCCGATTGTTGCCTCGATCTCCTCATCGCTGAGTTCGTGTGGCGTCAGGCCGTTGATCGGCGCCCGGATCGGTGACGGCGCCACGAGGTCCTTGTGATAGCCGTAGCGGCCCGTATGCAGTATCTGCATCACGATGCGGCCACCTTCGGCATGGACCGCCCGTGTCGTCGGCCTGTGCGCCTCGACATCTCCCGGATGGGCCAGCACGCGCGCGTGAGGTGCCGTGCGCCCCGCAGCATTAGGCGCGATACCGCCGGTGACAATCAGGCCGACACCACCGCGCGCCCGTTCGGCGTAGAAGGCCGCCATGCGTTCCGCCCCATCCGGCGCTTCTTCCAGGCCCGTGTGCATCGATCCCATCAGCACGCGGTTCGGCAGGGTGATGAAGCCGAGGTCGAGGGGCGCCAGCAGATGCGGATAGGGCACGGCCATGTCAGACTGCCCGGAGAGCGGAGGCTTCGACGGCGATCGGGTCGTAGCCCATCAGCGCGGCGAAGTATTTGTGGTGCCAGTCATGGCCTGGGCCAATGCCCCGGCTGCCGCGTCCAGTGAATTTTTCCTGCAAGTAGAGGCGGCAGACGAGCGCCTTGCGCATGTCACCCTCGGCCCAGTCGATGGCCGCTTCTTCGAGCAGCAGAAGGCCGCCGAGCGTTTCGGCCAGCAGCACCATCAGCTTGCGCGCATGTTTCGGGCTTTCCTGCGGTGTGTTGCGCAGATAGGCCACCGCTTCGCGACAGGCACCCAATGCCTCCCGCAGGGGCGCACACAGACTGCCCAGGGGTTCCGGCGCGGCGTGCAGGATGCCCATGGCGCGCTGTTCGAAGGCTTCGAAGCCCGGTGCACGGTTACCGATCATGCGCAGCACCTCAAGCGCCTGAATATTGGCTGGGCCTTCCCAGACGGTCAGCACCTGCGCGTCGCGCAGCATGCGCGCCATCTGATAGTCGCTCGTATAGGCGTTGCCTCCGACAAGCTCGATCGCCATGCGCGACAGCGTGAAGGCATCTTCTGCCGTCTGGTACTTCGCCAACGCCGTGGCCAGCCGCAACCAGGGGCGCCCGCCGGCATCCTCGTCATCGAGGCCACTTTTATGCGCTTCGTCGAACGCGCGCGCCGCCTCGAACGCCAGCGCACAGCCCGACTCTAGCCGGACGACCATTTTCACGATCTCGTCCTGCACCATCGGATAGCCGAGCACATTGGCGCCAAACGCTGAACGATGCGAAAGGTATGAAGCCGCCTCGAGGAACGCACGCCGCTGCACGCCGGCCGATCCGACCGCATTGTGGATGCGGCTGAAGCCAAGTGCTTCCATCATCAGCTTGAAGCCGAGCGGCGGCGGCGCCACTTCCATCGCCCAGGTGTCGGTCAAGTCAATCTCGCCGGTCGGCACACCGGTGGTGCCAAGCTTGTCCTTGAGCCGGCGAATGCGCATCGGGTTGGGCGCACCATCGTCGAGATGCGTTGGCACGAGATAGAGGCCAAGACCCTTCGAGCCCGTGGGCGCCCCCTCGGGCCGCGCCGTTGCCACCGCGAGGCCGCCGTTGGCGTTGCTCGTGAACCATTTGAGACCGTTGAGACGAACGTGGTCGCCTTCACGACGCGATGTTGTCGTGGTCGCGCCGATGTCGCTGCCGCCGTGCAATTCGGTGGCCCAGGTGCCGCCGGAAAGCGCCGCACCGTCCATCCGTGTCAACTGCGACAGGTATTTCGCCCGTATTTCCGTTGGCGCAAAACGATCGAGCACATAGGCGACCGCCCCCGTCATGGTGACCGGACAATGCAGGGCCACGTCGGCTTCCGACAGCAGGTAGCCCATGGCGAAGGTCAGGGTGAACGGCGCCGGATTGTCGGTGTAGTTGAGACCAATGGCGCCACGGACATAGGCCTCGCGCGAGACCGCGTCCCAGGCCGGGTTGTGGCGGATGCGATTCTGGATCTGCCCGTCGCGGGCGTAGGTTTCGAGAACAGGCTTGCCATGGCGGTCGGTGTATTCCGCCTGTTCATCGACAGGCCCGCCGACAAAGGCACCGAAGGAGTCGAGATCGGCCTCAAATCGCCGCATAGCCTGCGGCGCGATTCGTCGCAGCAGACGCTGAAGATTGGTATCGAGCTCGTAGAAGTTCTGGCCGCGCGTTGCCCACTCATAGTGCATCGGCACCGACCCCCTTCTCGTCCAGCAGACGCTTGATCTGGTTGTTGCCCTCGCGCAGTTCGGCTAGTGCCGCTTCAATATCTGCACGCTGCCGCTCCAGTGTAGCGATGCGTGCCTTCGATTTCCGTAGCGTCATCTTGAGCTGTTCCACGCCGCCGTCGCCCAGATTGTAGAGATCGAGCATCTCCTTGATCTCGATCAGGCTGAAACCGAGGCGCCGGCCCCGCAGGATGAGCTGCAGGCGCGCCCGGTCGCGATAGTTGTAGATGCGCGACTGGCCCTGGCGGGCCGGATGCAGCAGGTCCTTGTCCTCATAGAACCGCAGCGTGCGCGGCGTGACGGCAAATTCCCGCGCCAGCTGGCGAATGGTGTAGGTGCGTGACTCCATGTCCATCGGCGCAGGCCTTTCCCTTAGGGTAATGCCGTTGACGTTAACGTCAATTTTTGGCTTTGGCGAGTCCGAGCTAGGCTGACCGGCAATCGACCCCAGGGACAGCCATGACAAAAATCCGCGCGTATCGCGAATTCTGGCCCTTCTATCTCCGCGAACATAGTCGGCGGCAGACCCGCGCCCTCCACTATGTCGGCACCACCCTGACAATCGCCTGTCTTGCCCTTCTGATGCTCACGGGCAATTGGTGGTTCCTGGCGGGTGCCGTGGTGGCTGGCTATGGCTTCGCCTGGGCGGCACACTTTTTCGTCGAACACAACCGGCCGGCCACGTTCACCTATCCCCTATGGTCGCTCTACAGTGACTTTCGGATGTATTTCCTCGTTTTGACGGGCCAATTGCGATCCGAACTGCTCCGCGCCGGCGTGCTGTCGCCCTGAAACCGCACTACCAGGGTGCCGCGCACGGATTCGTCGCGACAGGGCTTTGTGAAAGCCCGGTAAATCAATAGGATGCGGCCGGGGACAACCATCCAAGTGACACCTGTGAACTCAATCCGCCAAATGCGCCGCATTGCGCCATGGGCCCTTGTTGTCCTGTCGCTGACCGTGGGTCTCGCATCCATTCCCGGCGCGGCCCTGGCACAGGCCGTCCCCCAGGATTCCGCCGCCCTGGAAGAGGCCTACAACAAGGCCTTCCAGGACCTGTTCGGCGACCCGGGCAACCTCGACAAATCGTTCCGCTTTGCCGAACTCGCCGTGCAGAAGGGGAACTACGAAGCCGCGATCACGTCGCTCGAGCGAATGCTGCTGGTGAATCCGGACCTGCCGCGCGTTCGCCTGGAACTCGGAGTGCTCTATTTCCGCATCGGCTCCTACCAAATCTCCCGCACCTATCTGCAGCGTGTGAAGGAGTCGCCGGACGTGCCGCCGGAAGTTCAGGCGCGCGTGCAGACCTTCCTGGAGGAAATCGACAAGCGGCTGACGCGTAGCGTCTTTTCCGGCACGGTTTTCACCGGTGGCCGGTATACGACCAATGCCAATGCCGGCCCGACCAGCACATCGGTGCTGGCCGGCGGCGTGCCCGCCAACCTGGGGGACCAGTTCACCCGGCAAAGCGATTACAACCTGTTCGGCACCGTCACGGTCGATCACAAATACGACCTGCAGACGCAGCGACAGGAATTCGTCGAGTCCTCAGGCACGGTCTATGCCAGCGAGCAAAGGGACGAGAAGCAACTCGACATCATGCTCGGTGAAATCAACACCGGCGTGCGCTTTCCGATCCTGATGGATGCGCTGGAAGGCGCGACGATGAAGCCTTACCTCGTCGGCTCTTCCATCTTTCTGCAGGATGGCCGGTACCTGACGACCCATGGCCTGGGCATCAATGTCACCCTGCCTTGGCACAAGCGTCTGTCGACCAATGGTACGGTGGAACTTCGTGAGGAGAAATTCCGCAACGATTCAAACCGGCCGACAGCATCGCAGCAGTCCGGCGAAGAAGCCTCCCTGCGCCTGACCACCAGCTATCTGCTGGACGAGCGCACCCAGTTGCTCGGCCAGCTGGGCATTCTGAACCAGGACGCCCAAACCAGGTTCAATGCCTATGGTGAGAAGATGATCGGCGGCGGCGTCGCCCGCATCATTCCGCTCGACGGAATCTGGGAAAAGCCGGTGACGGTCGCCCTGACGGGCCAGCGCGTGATTTCCGACTATCGTGGCCCCAACACCGCCGTCGATCCGAACAATACGCGGTTCGACAAGGAATGGCGCCTCTCCATGATTGGCAGTCTGCCACTCGGTGAGGACTGGACGGCAATCGCCAACGTCCAGCGCAACATCGTCGATTCGAATCAGCCGAACTTCCAATACAACGCGACGTCGGTGTCGGTCGGCCTGCAATATCAGTTCTAACCAACCGGGCTGTGGGGCCGGGTTTCCAAGGGTTATTGTCCATGTCTCTGCGTCCCCTTCTCCTGGCGGCGGTGAGCGGCGTCGCTCTGCTGGCCGGCGTCTCCCTTACGGCGCTTGCACAATCGCCGCAGATCGGCGTGACGGCGGCGGTGAACCCGGCTGCCGAGGGCCGCCCGCCTTCGGCGCCGGTGCGCGAGCTTCGGGTCGGCCTCAACGTGGTGGCGAACGAGCGCATCGTGACGACGGCCGGGGGCCAGGCGCAGATGCTGTTCCTCGACGAATCGGCCTTCTCGATCGGCCCGGACTCGGACGTGGTGCTGGACGAGTTCGTCTATGACCCGAACGCGGGCACCGGCAAGATCGCGCTGTCGGCGACCAAGGGCGTGTTCCGCGTGGTG
>CANJEJ010000008.1 GCA_947473325.1 Alphaproteobacteria bacterium
CAAGGACGTCATGTCCTTCAAGCAGCTCTTCCGTTCGGTGGACGTGCTGATGATCGACTACGTGCAGTTCATCAGCGGCAAGGATTCGACGCAGGAAGAGTTCTTCCACACCTTCAATGCGCTGGTGGACCAGAACCGCCAGATCGTGATTTCCGGCGACCGCTCGCCCTCCAACCTCGACGGCATGGAAGAGCGCATGCGCTCGCGCCTCGGCTGGGGTCTCGTCGCCGACATTCACCAGACCGACTACGAACTTCGCCTTGGCATCCTGCAGTCCAAGGTCACGCATCTCGCGGCCAAGGAAGTGCCGCCGCAGGTACTGGAATTCCTGTCGCACCGGATCACGTCGAACGTGCGTGAGCTCGAAGGCGCGCTCAACCGCGTGATGGCCTATTCGAACCTGGTCGGCCGGCCGATCACCATCGAGACGACGCAGGAAGTGCTACGCGACCTGCTGCGTGCCAACGATCGCCGCATCACCATCGAGGACATCCAGAAGCGGGTGGCGGAGCACTACAACATCCGCATCTCCGAGATGCATTCGGCCCGCCGTGCTCGCGCCGTCGCCCGGCCCCGCCAGGTCGCCATGTATCTCGCAAAGCAGCTCACCTCGCGCTCGCTGCCCGAGATTGGCCGCAAGTTCGGGGGCCGCGACCACACCACCGTCATGCATGCCGTGAAGCGGATCGATGAACTGCGTCAGACCGATTCGGTCCTGTCGGAGGACATCGACCTTCTGAAGCGCATGTTGGAGACCTGAATAACCGCAGATTTCTGCCGTTTTTCACGGTCCGTTCCGGGGCGATTTTTCGCCCGGAACCGTGCCCCCAATGCTATAATTTTCGCCCGTCGCCACGAGGGTGGCGGGGGTGGTTCTGTCGCGCTTTTCCGACGGTGATCGACACGGTTTTCCGGCCCGGTTTCCCCGCCTTGTGCCCCGGGGCGCGCGGGGGCCGCGGCCGGTCCTTTGTCCCCCGGATCGGCACCGCAAGCCGCCTTTCAGCCACCGCCAGACCGTCATTGATGGAACCATGAAGCTGACGATCGAACGCTCGACCCTTCTGTCGGCCCTGGGCCACGTCCAGAATGTTGTCGAACGCCGCAACACGATCCCCATCTTGTCGAATGTGCTGATGACCGCGGCAGACGGCCTGCTGGCCTTCACCGCCACCGACCTGGATCTGGCGATCCTGGAACGCGCGCCGGTCAGCATCGGACAGGGCGGCGCAACGACGACGCCGGCCCACACCCTCTACGACATCGTGCGCAAGCTGCCCGAGGGCGCCCAAGTGGAACTGGCGCTGACCAAGGACCAGTCGCGCCTGACCCTCACTGCCGGCCGGTCGAGCTTCACGCTCCCGGTGCTGCCGCGCGAAGATTTCCCGATGATGCCGGACGACGATCTGCCGCACCGCTTCAAGGTGTCGGCGGAAGACCTGCGCCGCCTCGTCGACAAGACGCGCTTCGCCATCTCGACGGAAGAAACGCGATATTACCTTAATGGCATCTACCTCCATGCCGCGAAGTCAAATGGCATCGCCATGCTGCGCGCGGTGGCCACCGATGGCCACCGTCTCGCCCAAGTCGAATCGCCGTTGCCGGAAGGCGCCGCGGGCATGCCCGGCGTGATCATCCCGCGCAAGGCGATCGCCGAATTGCGCCGTCTGATCGACCAAGCCGACGGTGCCATCGAAGTGTCGCTGTCGGACACCCGCATCCGCTTCGGCTTTGGCAACACAGTGCTGACCAGCAAGCTGATCGACGGCACCTTCCCCGATTATCAGCGCGTGATCCCGACCGACAACGACAAGGTGCTCGAGGTCGATCGCAAGCGTTTCAAGGATGCTGTCGATCGCGTCTCCACCATTTCCACGGAAAAGTCGCGGTCGATCAAGCTCAGCCTCGGCCATGACAAGCTGCAGCTTTCGGCTAACAGCCCGGACAGCGGCAGTGCCAGCGAAGAGCTTGATGTTACCTTCCCGGGCGACACGATCGAGATCGGCTTCAACTCGCGCTACCTGATGGACATTGCCGATCAGGTCGACGGCGATGTGGCGGCGCTGGCCTTTTCCGATGCGGTCTCGCCGACCGTCATTCGCGACCTGGCAGATGAACGAGCGCTCTACGTGCTCATGCCGATGCGCGTCTAGGACGTAAGGGTTGCTGCACGCACTGACCAGGCATCAGGGGGAACCAGGGCACGCGGACCGGCCGGCGGGCTATGCGATACATCGCCTCGCGCTGACCGATTTCCGCTCCTATACCCACTTGCGGCTGGATGTGGATGCGCGCCCCGTCGTGCTGTTTGGTGCCAATGGCGCGGGCAAGACCAATGTGCTCGAAGCCATTTCCTTTCTCGCGCCGGGCCGGGGCCTGCGCCGCTCGCGACTGACCGACGTGGCGCGGCGTGGCGCCACAACGGGCTGGGCGGTGGCGGCGGAAGTTGTCGGTCCAGACGGCGTGCCCGCCGATATCGGTACCGGCACGGTGGGCGAAACAGATGCGGCGTCGGAACGCCGCGCGGTGCGCATCGACGAGGCGGCGCAGCGCGGCCCCGCATCGCTTGCCGAGGTGCTGACGCTGGTCTGGCTCACGCCGCAGATGGATCGGCTGTTTCAGGATGACGCCACGGCGCGCCGGCGATTTCTCGACCGGTTGGTCTTCGGCTACGACCCGCTGCACGCGCGCCGCGTTGCCGCCTATGAGCGGGCGTTGCGCCAGCGCGCGCGGCTGCTGCGCACTGGCGGAGCCAACCCGGGCTGGCTCACCGCGCTGGAAGAAACCATGGCGGAATATGGCATCGCCGTCGCTGCCGCCCGGCGCGAACTGGTGGCGCGGCTGGAAGGCGGTCTGGCGCAGGGCGTGGGGCCCTTCCCGCGCGCCGCCATCGCGGTCGATGGCACGGTCGAAAACTGGCTCGATGGCATGGCGGCGGTGGATGCGGAATTCGCCTTCCGCGCCGCGCTCGCCGAATCGCGCAGCCGCGATGCTGAAAGCGGCGGCGCGGCGGTCGGACCGCATCGCAGCGACATGGCGGTCCAGCACCTAGCCAATGACCTGCCGGCGCCCCTCTGCTCCACGGGCGAACAGAAGGCGCTGCTGATTTCCATCGTGCTGGCGGATGCGCGGCTGAAGGCAGCACGACGCCGCGCCGCGCCGCTGCTCCTGCTCGATGAGGTCGTCGCGCACCTTGATGGTGAGCGGCGCACGGCGCTATTCGACGAAATTCTTGCGCTCGGCGCCCAGGCCTGGTTGACCGGCACCGATCGCGACGCCTTTTCTCCGCTGGGCGATGCGGCCCAGTTCCTCGCGGTCGATGGCGGCCGCATTTCCTACGCGGGCTGAGGCCTGCGGCATTGCACCGGTTCCTGCCATGACTGAACGCGCGGAAAAGCTCGAAAACGCAGCGGAAGACTACGGCGCAGATTCCATCAAGGTGTTGCGCGGGCTGGATGCCGTGCGCAAGCGCCCCGGCATGTATATCGGCGACACCGACGACGGCTCGGGCCTGCACCACATGGTCTACGAGGTGGTGGACAATGGAATCGACGAAGCCCTTGGCGGTTATGCGGACAGCGTCAATGTCACGCTGAATGCCGATGGCTCGGTCACGGTGATCGACAACGGCCGCGGCATCCCGACCGACATTCATGGCGAAGAAGGCGTGTCGGCGGCGCAGGTCATCATGACCCAGCTGCATGCCGGCGGAAAATTCGACGACAACTCCTACAAGGTGTCGGGCGGTTTGCACGGCGTCGGCGTGTCGGTGGTGAACGCCTTGTCCGAATGGCTGGAGCTGCGCGTCTGGCGCAAGGGGCAGGAACACTTCATGCGCTTCCGCCATGGCGAACCGGAGGCCCCGCTGGCGGTGGTCGGTGACGTGCCCGGCAAGACCGGCACGCAAGTTACCTTCCTGCCGTCGCGCGAAACCTTCTCGCAGATCGAGTTCGACTTCGCCACGCTGGAACACCGCATGCGGGAGCTGGCATTCCTCAACTCAGGTGTCACCATCATCCTCAGCGACCAGCGCGGCGTTGATGCAAGGAACGTGGAGATGCACTACGAGGGCGGCGTCGAGGCCTTCGTTCAGTATCTCGACCGCAACAAGAAGGCGGAGAACCCGACGATCGCGGTTACCGGCGAACGCGACGGCATCGTGGTCG
The DNA here is from genome assembly GCA_947473325.1 of Alphaproteobacteria bacterium. Lineage (GTDB taxonomy): Bacteria > Pseudomonadota > Alphaproteobacteria > SHVP01 > SHVP01 > CANJEJ01. The sequence continues at coordinate 4,164 of CANJEJ010000008.1, forward strand.
AACTCGCCTTGCAGTGGAACGACAGCTATCACGAGCAGATGTTGTGCTTCACCAACAACATCCCGCAGCGCGATGGCGGCACGCATCTCCAGGGTTTCCGTGCGGCGCTGACGCGGACGATCAACACAGCGGCGAATGAGACAGGGATTGCCAAGAAGGAAAAGGTCACGCTCACCGGCGATGACGCCCGCGAAGGCCTGACCTGCGTGCTGTCGGTCAAGGTACCGGATCCCAAGTTCTCGTCGCAGACCAAGGACAAGCTCGTCTCGCAAGAAGTCCGCAGCGTCGTCGAAAGCGTGGTGGGCGAGAAGCTAGCGCGCTGGCTTGAGGAGCACCCGGCTGAGGTCCGCTTGATTATCGGCAAGATCGTGAAGGCCGCCTTGGCGAGAGAGGCCGCGCGCAAGGCGCGCGAGTTCACACGGAAGAATGCGCTGGATATCTCCAACCTGCCGGGCAAGCTGGCCGACTGCCAGGAGAAGGAGCCAGCACTCGCCGAGCTTTTCATTGTCGAGGGTGATTCGGCCGGGGGTTCCGCCAAGCAGGGGCGTAACCGGCGTTTCCAGGCCGTCCTGCCGCTGCGCGGCAAGATCCTCAACGTGGAGCGCGCCGGCCCCGACAAGATGCTGACGTCGTCGGAGATCGGCACGCTGATCACCGCGCTCGGTGCCGGCATTCTCGACGGCATGGACATGGAAAAGGCGCGCTATCACAAGGTCATCATCATGACCGACGCCGATGTCGATGGCGCGCATATCCGCACCTTGCTGCTCACCTTCTTCTATCGCCAGATGCGCGAGCTGATCGACAGGGGCTACCTCTATATTGCCCAGCCGCCGCTCTACAAGGTGACGCATGGCAAGTCGTCGCAATACCTCAAGGACGAGAAGCAGCTTGAGGAGTACTTGATCAACGAAGGCCTGACAGACTGTGTACTGACACTGTTCTCGGGCGAACAGATCGCCGGTCCCGACCTGCGCGCGGTGGTCGATCAGGCACGTATTTCCAACCGACTGCTCAGCGCGCTCGGCAAGCGCTATTCGCGCGATGCGGTGGAGCAGACGGCAATCGCCGGAGCGCTCAATCCCGCGACCCTGCTGGATGCCGAAAAGGCCCAGGGCGCCGCGGCCTATGTTGCCAACCGCCTCGACCAGCTTGCCCCTGAAACGGAACGCGGCTGGACCGGCGCACCGACCGATGAAGGTGGCCTGCGTTTCTCGCGTCAGGTGCGCGGGGTGACCGAAGTGCAGGTGATCGACGGCCCGCTGATGCGCTCGGCGGATGCCCGGCGCCTCGACGAGCAGACCGCCCAGCTGCAAAGGATCTACACCAAGCGCGCCACTCTGGAGCGCAAGGGCGAGAAGACGATGATCCGTTCGCCTACGCAGTTGCTCGAATCCGTGCTGGGCTTCGGCCGCAAGGGTCTTGGCATCCAGCGCTACAAGGGCCTGGGCGAGATGAACCCGGAACAGCTGTGGGAAACCACGCTGGATCCGACGGCGCGGACACTGCTTCAGGTCAAGGTGGCGCAGGCCGACGAGGCCTCGACCGTGTTTGAAACCCTGATGGGCGATATTGTCGAGCCGCGCCGCGACTTCATCCAATCCAACGCGCTGAACGTGGTCAACCTGGACGTCTAAAAATTGCTCTAGTGAATGGATGCGCTGCCGGGCTCGACCGGCAGCGGGCGGCCGCGCACCAGCAGCACGTAGAAACTGACCGCGAGCAGGATGCAAAGGCCCATGGTCGTGGTCATGGGCACTACCGTGCCGTCGTGCAGCACGCCCACTAGCACGCCGATTCCGGCCCCCACGGCCGATTGCGCAAAGCCGAGGAACGAGCTTGCCGCCCCCGCGATATGCGGGAAGGGTCCCAGGGCTGCCGCGGTTCCAAGCGGGAAGACAAATCCCATGCAGAAGGCGAAGACCGTCATCGGCGCGATGATGGTGGCGACGCTCGCGAGTCCCAGCCAAGGCGGCAGGGCCACGCCGATTCCGGCGAGGCAGGCCAGGGCGAGTGCGTAGCCGAACAGCCGCTCCAGGCCGATGCGGTGCATGAAACGGTCGGCGAGCAACGTGCCGCTGACGAAGCCCACCACTTGCACGGTGATCAGGTAGGCGAAATGCTCCGTCTTCACGCCCAGCACTTCGATGAACACGAAGGGCGAGGCGAAAAGAAAGGCGAAGAAGGTTCCGAAGGCGAACACCATCGTCACGCCATAGCCGAGATAGGTGCGGTTGCGCAGCAGGCTCAGCACATTGCGGGCGAACCCGCGCGCGCGGATGGCATGCAGGTCGCGCATCCGCAGCGTCTCATCCACCACCGCCAGAATGAGGATCAGCGTCAGCCCGGCCCACAGCGCCAGGAAAGCGAAATTCGCACGCCAGCCGAACCACAATAGCAGATAGCCGCCGATGACCGGGGCGAGCGCGGGCGACACACCGATCACGGTGCCCATGCGGGCCAGCATGGACGCCGCCTGATCGCGTTCATGCATGTCACGGATGATGGCAAGCGCGATGACGACGCCGGCGCCGCCGCCCAGTGCCTGCAGGAAACGCAGCACGATCAGCGCGTTCATACTGGGCGCGAGCCCGGCAGCGGCCGAGGCGAAAAGAAACAGCAAGGTGCCAATGATCAGGGGTGGTTTGCGGCCGTAGCGGTCGGACACCGGTCCCCAGACAAGTTGTGACAGGGCAAAGCCGACCATATACACGCCCAGTGTGAGCTGGGCATGGGCGATCGAAGTGTCGAACTGCTCCACCAGCGTCGGCAAGGATGAGATGAAGATGTCCGTCGCCATCTCGCCCAGGCACAGGATCGCCGCCATCACGGCGATCAGTGGCAGGGAATTCGGTTTCAGGCGCATGAGGCATCGCTTGTCAAAGGGCCGCGCACTATAGGAAGCGCGATGTACCCTGTCCAACCACGGGCGCGTGGCTAATTCTGTTGCGAAAGCCGGTGACGCTGCGGGTACAGGAAGAAGAAATAGACGAGCAGCGCGCAACATATGAACGCGCTCATCAGCAAGGCCATCGGGCCTGCAGTGCCGTCGAAAACAGCAATGCCGGCGATGCCACTCACGGACGAAAGCATGGCCTGCTGAAATCCGGCAAATGACGACGCCGTGCCGGCCAGATGGGGATGGGCGCCGAGCGCGCCGGCAAATCCCAGTGGCATGATGAAGCCCATGGCAAAGGACACCCCCATCAACGGCGCCATGATGGTCACGACGGAGGCGAGGGGCGACAGGGCCATCGCGGTCATTACCAGTATCGCGATCATCGCGACGAACAAGGCGATGCGAAACAGGCGAACCGATGCGATACGGCGCGTGAGCCGGCTGCACAGCAGTGAGCCCGTCATGAACGTCACCGCGATGGCAGTAAACAGCAGGCCGAACTCTGACGGCGCCAGGCCGAAGGCGCGGAACACGAAGGGGCCGGACGAGACGAACACGCCCATCGCCGCGACCACAAGTCCGAGGCTCAACGCATAGCCGTAAAAGACCGGGTCCCGGCCCAGGAACAGGCAGTTGCGCAACACGGTCAGCGGTCGCATTGCGTCCGCCAGCTTGACCGGGACGGACTCATCGTAAAAGCGCCAGGTGGCGAGGAACATGGCGGCGCCGATCACGACATGAACGGCAAACACGGCCTGCCAGCCGGGCCATTCCACCAGAAGACCGCCGAGCGCCGGGGCGTAGAGCGATGTGCTGCCCATCAGCATCATGGCAAAAGACATTACGCGGGTGGTGCCGGCTGAATCGTGCATGTCCCGGATGACGGCGCGCGACAGGACATAGGCCGAAGCGGTGCCGAAGGCCTGCAGAAAGCGGGCGGTGATCAGCACCTCGATGCTGGGTGCCAGCGCACAGATGGCGCTCGCCGCGACGAACACCACCATGCCGCCCATCAGCACGGGCTTGCGGCCGAATCGGTCGGAGATGGGTCCCATGATGAACTGGCCCAGACCGAAGCCAATCATGAACAGACTCATCGACAGCTGCGCGCGCTGAGCGCTGGAGGCGAAATACTCGGTCAGCGCCGGCAGCATCGGCACCTGCATGTCGGTCGAGAAGGGACCGAACATCGTTAGCGTGCCCGTGAAGGCGATGATGGCAAGCGAGTTGGGACGCATGGTCAGGCCATGGCAACCAGACGCTTATGCGCCGGGCGAACGACAAACAGATAGGTCAGCAGCGCGCCGGACGTAAGCACGGCGATCTGCGCCATCATTGGCACCGCCGTGCCGTTGTCGATCACACCGACCAGCAGCGCCATGCCCGCCGAAAAGAAGCCCTGCACGAATCCAAACAGGGAGGAAGCGGTGCCGGCCATGTGCGGATTGGGCGCCAGCGCGCCGGAAAAGGACAGGGGCAGGATGAAGCCCATCGACCAGGATACGCACATCAGTGCCGCGATGAGCGGCACGATCCCGCCGCCCTGCATGGCGATGACAAGGCCGCCGAGGCCACTGAGGCACGCCCACACCGATGCCCACAGCATTAGGCGCGACGGCGCAATGCGCCTGCCGATCACGCCGACCGAGACCGAGGCGGTGATGAAGACGGAACCGGACGCGGTGAACAGAAAGCCGAAATTCTCGGTCTTCATGCCGAGATACTCGATGAAGACGAAGGACGAGCCCGACAGCATGGTGAACAGGAAGCCGAACATGCAGCAGAGCATCATGGTGTAGCCGACGAACAGACGGCTTTTGAGCAGGGTACCGAAATTGGCAAATGTCTGCAGCAGCTGGATGGCCCGGAGGTTTTTCTGCGGCACCGTCTCCTGCAGCAAGAGCAACACGGCCAGGAAGATGATGGCGCTGTACAGCACATGGAAAGCGAACACCGCTTGCCAGCCGAACCAGATCAGCAGATAGGCGCCGAAGGTTGGCGATGTCATGGATGTCAGGCCCATGATCCCGGTGGCAAAGGCGATCATGCGTGTTGTGTTGAGCGGGTCGTGCAGGTCGCGCATCACCGCGCGACCCAGAACCTGGCCATAAGCAACCCCGAAAGCCTGAAGGCAGCGGGCCGCCGTGAAGATCTCCACGTTCGGCGCCAGGGCCGATGCTGCGCTTCCCAGCGCAAAGACAGCAATGCCGGCCAGCATCGCTGGGCGGCGACCGAAGCGGTCCGACACCGGTCCCCAGAACAGCTGTCCGATGGCGAAGAACACCAGGTAGAAGCTCATCGTGCTCTGGATGGCCAGGGACTCGACGGCGAAGGCGCGCGCCACGGTCGGCATAGCGACGACGAACATGTCGGTGGCCAGCGGTCCAAAGGCGAAGACGCCGCCGATCATCAGGACGAGGGCGGGGGTGGCGGGGCGAAGCATCGGGCGGGAAACCGGGAAGGCCCGACGGAAGGTCAGGACGGAGGCCTTGACCCTAGAGCAGCGCCCGGGCCAAGGGAATCGCCATCGGCAGGTTAGCCAAAGCGGTGCAGCGACAAGCCGTTCTGCTTCAGCCAGCTGCGGGCGCGGCCGTTGTCGGTGCAGATCAGCTCAACCAGCTTCCAGAAGCGCAGGGAATGGTTGAGTTCGATCAGGTGTGCCACCTCATGGGCGACGACATAGTCGAGCACGAATTCCGGCGCGAGAATCAGACGCCAGGAAAAGGACAGGTGGCCGTCCTCGGTGCAGCTGCCCCAGCGGCTGCGCGTGTCGCGCAGCGACACCTGGCTGAATCGGGTACCAATCCGGCTGGCATAGTGGTCGGCACGGGCAACAATCTCCTGCCGGGCCTCGCGGCGCAGCCAGTCGCCGACACGGCGAGGCAGATGCTCCGCCTGGCCAGCCACGTGGATCTCGTCAGCCACACGCCAGACCACGCCACGCGCATCGGGCCGATGCCGGATCACATGGTCGCGCCCCATCAGGGGTACCAGGGCACCGTCTTCAAAGGGCACGCGCGGTGGCAGAGAATCGATCTGGCGCAGAACCCAGCGCGCCTTTTCACGGACGAAGCGCAGTCCTTCCGCCTTGGAGACGAAGCGCGGCAGCACGAGCTGGACCTGGCCGTTCTTCTCGTCGAGGCGCAGCGAGATGTTGCGGCAGCGGTGGCTGACGCTGACGGCCACGACGATCTTGCGGCCACGGATATCGACCGTTTCCTGCTGGGTTTGTTTCAGGCTGCGGCTTGCTACCGGGCGGAGTCGATGCAAGATTCCCCCCCATGACCAGCCTGTCGCCATTTCATATCGCCTTCCCGGTTCACGACCTTGCCGCCGCGCGCGCCTTTTACGGTGACGTGCTGGGCTGTTCCGAGGGGCGTTCCAGTCCCGACTGGGTCGATTTCAACCTGTTCGGCCATCAGATCGTCGCCCATCTGAAACCCGAAGAAACCCGCCAGGCGCGCACCAACGAGGTCGATGGCAAAAACGTGCCGGTCAGTCATTTCGGCGTGGTCTTGCCCTGGGGCGAATGGCATGCGCTCGCCGACAGGCTGCGCGACAGAAAGATCGGCTTCGTGATCGAACCGGGCATCCGTTTCGCGGGAAAGGCCGGCGAGCAGGCCACGCTTTTCATCCTCGATCCGAGCGGAAACGCACTGGAATTCAAGTCCTTCCGCGATCCTGGTCAGCTGTTCGCACGCTAGATTTTGTCGCCCGAACCCGATCATGCCCCAACATGGGGTAGATCGGGCCGGGTTGTCCAGAGTCTCGGCGGAGACTTTCTTCAGGTGTCGAGACCGGGCACCGGATAGCGCCTGGCCATGTCGCGCACCGTATCGGCGAGGCCGCGTAGCACGTTTTTCTCCGACGGTGCTCGCAACGCGGCGGCAATCAGATCGGCCATCCGCGCCATATCCTGCCCGTTCAGGCCGCGCGTCGTGGCCGCCGGCGTGCCCAGGCGAATGCCGCTCGGGCGCAGCGCCGGCCGCGGATCGTCAGGGATGATCTGCTTGTTGACGGTCAGCCCGATGCTGTCGAGCACCGTTTCCGCCGCCGCGCCGTCCAGGCCAAAGCTCGCCCAGGTGTCGATGACCAGCATGTGATTGTCGGTGCCGCCGGTGACGAGTGTGACGCCGTTCTCCACCAGCCGCGCCGCCAATGTCCGGGCATGGGTCAGGACATCCCGCGCATAGACCTGAAAGTCGCGTTGCGCGGCAAATTTCAGCGTCACGGCAATGGCCGCCACGGCATTCATGTGCGGCCCGCCCTGCAGGCCGGGAAAGACCGAGGCGTCGATCTTCTTCGCATGTGCCTTCCGGCACAGGATCATGCCGCCACGGGGACCGCGCAGTGATTTATGCGTCGTCGTAGTCAGGATGTCGAAGCCCGCGTCGAGCGGGTTGCGCATGGCGCCGCCGGCAATCAGCCCGCCGACATGGCTGACATCCGCCATTGTCAGTGCGCCGACCTCGTCGGCGATGGCCTTGAAGGCGGCATAGTCATAGTCGCGCGGATAGGATGTGTAGCCACACAGCACGAGTTTTGGCCGCGTCTCACGCGCCGTCCTTCGCAGGGTATCGAAGTCGATCGCGCCCTTGTTCGTGGGGTCCGTGCGATAGCGCACGAAATGGAACAGCCGGCCCATATGCGACACCGGCGCGCCATGCGTCAGGTGCCCGCCGTGTGACAGGTCCATGCCCAGGATCGTGTCGCCCGGCTGCAACAGGCCAAGGTAGACAGCCTGGTTCATCGGCGATCCCGATAGCGGCTGCACATTGGCGTGCTCGGCGCGGAACAGGGCGCAGGCGCGCTCGCGTGCCAGCGTCTCGATCTCGTCGGTGTAGAGGTTGCCGCCGTAATAGCGCCGGCCGGGATAGCCTTCGGCGTATTTGTTGGTGAAGACCGAGCCAAGCAGCGCCAGCACTTCGGGATAGGTGTAATTCTCGGACGGGATCATTTCGATGCCGTCGCGCTGGCGATCCTCTTCACCCATAAGCGCGGCGTGAATGGCGGGATCAGAAGCGGCGAGCGATTGCTGGTAGCGGTCCATCAGATGTTCCTTCAGTTGTGCAGACGCCCAGGCCCTTCGTTGCAAAGGTGCCCAGGCGCTCGGCTGAAGGATGTGGTCCCGCGCTTCCCCGTGGTCAGTTCCACGCGTGCGCGCCAGTGGCGCGGGATGATGGCCGGCGTCTGCCGGTTGCCAGGGAATTTATGAAAGAACCGTGCCGCCCACGCAAGAGCGCAGCGAAAGGTTCAGGACGGCCAGGTGCAGATATAATCTTCCAGCTCGCCGGCTTCCCGTTCGGGCACCGTGCGGCCGCGCACCGACATGCCGGCCTTATGCACACTTTCCTTCGATCCTGAGACCAGCGGATGCCAGGATGGCAAGTCCTTGCCCTCCGCGATCAGGCGATAGGCGCAGGTCGATGGCATCCAGGGCAATTCCCGCACCTTGCGCGGCGACAGGCGCACGCAGTCAGGCACATAGCGGTGCCGTGACTCATATTTCTTGCAGCGACAGGAATTTCCGTCGAGCAGGCGGCAGGCGACATTGGTGTAGGAAATCTCGTCGGTTTCCGCATCCTGCAGCTTGAGCAGGCAGCATTTGCCACAGCCATCGCAGAGCGACTCCCACTCTTCGGGTGTCATCGCCGCCAGCGATTTGCGCTTCCAGAAAGGGACGCCGGTCTCCGCGCTCATCGCGGCAAGGATAGAACTTATCCGTGGGCGCGGATATGGGCCGCAACGCGCGGCTTGATTTCCTCGCGCCAGCGCCGGCCATTGAAGATGCCGTAATGGCCGGTCTTTTCCTGGAAGTGATAGGCCTTCATGTCATCCGACAGGCTGGTGCAGAGGTCGATCGAGGCACGGGTCTGGCCGATGCCGGAAATGTCGTCGAGCTCGCCTTCGATGGCGAGCAGGGCAGTCTTGCGGATCTGGCCCGGATCGATCCGGCGGCCGCGCGACTTCATCGTGCCATGGGCGAGCGCGTGTTCCTGGAACACGGTCTGCACGGTCTGCAGGTAATATTCCGCCGGCATGTCCATGACGGAGAGATATTCGTCATAGAACTTGCGATGGGCTTCCGTGCTGTCGCCGTCACCCTCGACCAGATGCTGGAACATGCGGAAATGGGCGTCGAGGTGACGGTCGAAATTCATCGCCATGAAACCGCTCAGCTGTACGAAGCCGGGGTAGACGCGGCGGCCCGTGCCCGGATAGGGCCAAGGCACGACACCGATCACGTTGCCTTCGAACCAGGCGATGGAATGTGTCTCGGCAAAGACGTTGGGCACGGTCGGGCTTTGCGCCGGATCGACCGGCCCACCCATCAGCGTCATGGTCTTCGGCTGCGCCGGATCATTGTCAGTCGCCATCAGCGACACCGCGGCGAGTACGGGCACCGACGGCTGGCACACCGCCATCACATGCGCGCCCGGCCCCAGAAACTGCAGGAAGGCGACCACATAGTCGATGTAGTCGTCGAGGTCGAAGCGGCCGCGCGCCAGCGGCACGTCGCGCGCATCACGCCAGTCGGTGATGTAAACGTCGTGATCGGGCAGCAGGGCTTCCACCGTACCGCGCAGCAATGTGGCGAAGTGGCCGGACATCGGCGCGACGACCAGCAGCTTGGGATCGTTGCGGGTGGTGTCGCGCACGAAATGGCGCAACTCGCAGAAGGGCTCGTCGAGAACGACCTCCTCACGCACGGCGACCGTGTCGTTGCCGATCAGGGTGCTGGTCAGGCCGAAGGACGGCTTTGCCCGCCGTGCGGTGGTATAGGCCAGAACCTCGGCCGCTGCCGCCGTCGATTTGCCGAAGGTGGTGTGAGTCGCCGGATTGAGCGGGTTGCGGAAGAGAAGCTGAAGGCCCTGGGCGGCAAGGCGCATGGGGAGGGTGGCTGCCTGCTGCAACTGATGAACGGCGTAAAGCACGGGCAACAACTCCTTTATAGGGCCAACGCCGGCCGGCCCGGCTGGTCACCGGATGGAGGCAGGCCCGCACCACAATATGGTGCACTGCGGAAAGGATTCTAGTCCGGGATGACGTGCAGGGAAAGCGCTACAGGAAGCGCCGGATCTGCCTGGCCATGTCTTCGGGGCTGGTGCCACCGCGAAAATGGGTCACATAGCCCCCGTCAGGACCGATCAGGAAGACGATGGAGGAATGGTCCATCAGATATTCTGTGGTCGCTCCCGTGTCACGGGCGCGGGCGAAATAGACACCGTAGGCGCGGGCGGCTGCCTTGATCTGGTCTTGGCTGCCGGTCAGGCCCTGCAGGCGGGGATGGAAGTGGCCGACATACGTCTTCATCTGCTCCGCCGTGTCCCGTTCGGGGTCGATGGTGATGAAGACGGGGTCGATCCCCTTGCTCTGGTCGCCCAGCAAATCGAGCGCGGTGCTCATCACTTGCAGCTCGGTCGGGCAGACGTCGGGGCAATAGGTGTAGCCGAAGTAGACCAGCATGTGGCGGCCGGCGAAGGTCTTCTCGGTCACCAGCTGGCCGTCCTGATTGACCAGGGCGAAAGGGCCACCGATGGCAGGCCGCGACACCACGCTGTCAGGGCGGGTGATCGGGATCAGGAAGCCAAGGCCCAGGCCAATGGCCACGGCAACCACGGCTGCGACGATCAGCATCCAGCCGCGACGCGGTTTCGCAGTGAGTGCAGGGTTCGTCATGCCGGGACCAATGAGCCCGTCTAGCGCGCGGGTCAACCCACGGGCGCGCGATCAGGTGGCGATGAGACCCCATGCCGCACCGGCCAGAATGGCAGGCCAGGTGAAGCGCCGGTCGGTGAGCAGGCGGATATGCCGCCTCTCGCTCTGCCAGTTGAGGCCATCGAGCGCAGCGCCGATCGCGCCCACCATCAACAGCGCCCCGAACAGACGGTCGGCGGTGGAGCCATGGCTGCCCAGACCCACCGGATGAATGAAGGCATAGGCGACAACGGCGACGGCAAGCGTCAGTGAAACGGTGCGGGGCCAGCGGCCCGCAGACACAAGAGACGGAATCATCGCCGCAAAGCTTACCAGACCGGGTTGGTTGCGGCCGGCAATTGACGGCGTCGCCGCTTCGCACCCATCCTGCCGCCATGCTGGGGGCCATCATGGAAAGCGGCGTGTGGGGTGGCCTTGCGCCGGGGCCCGAGCCGTTGTTCCTGCTGCTGGCCGCCCTTTTCATTGATGCCGCACTGGGTCTGATGCCAAAGCGCGGCCGGTCGATGGCGCGAATCGATCGCCTGGTGCTGGCGGTGGTGGGCTGGTTCGAACCGCGGCTCAACCGCACCCAGCGCAGCGGCATGACGCGCGCCATCCGCGGATTGATCCTGACGCTGTTCCTTGTTGTCGCGTCACTGCTGGTTGCGGTCGGGATCGCCTGGGTTGGAAATGTTCTGCCCTATGGCTGGGTGTTGGTGCTCTGCCTGCTTCTCCTCGTGCTCGCGCAGTCGCAGCCACTCGCAGCGGCGGGAGCGCTCCTGCGCTATCTGCCTGACTCGGTCGGCAGGTTCCCCGCCGATCGCGAATGGCCGTTGCTGTCCGCGCATCCTGCACCGCCAGCGCTGACGCGTGACGCCCATGCCGCCGCGCGCGGTGCCGTGGAGCATATCGCGGGCCGTTTTGCCGAGGGTGTCGTGGGGCCGGTGTTCTGGTTTGTCCTGCTCGGCCTGCCTGGACTGTTGATCTATCGAATCGTGGCGACAGCCGGTCGCGCCTTTGCGCACACGGATGCGCGCTATGCCTATTTTGGCTTCGTTCCGGCGCGGGTGAACGAGGCGATCGGTTTTCTACCGCTCCGTCTGGCTGCCGCGCTGCTTGTCGTTGCGGCCGTGTTTGCGCCGCGCGCGCGACCGCTTCGCGCCCTGCAGATCCTGATGACCCAGGCACCTGGCCATCCGGTTCGGGGCCTCGCCTGGCCCATTGCCGCGATGGCGGGCGCGTTCGGGTTCTCGCTTGCCGGACCCCGTGGCGAAGGCGGTGGTGCTGCATGGCTTGGCCCCGCCGAAGGACGTGCACGTCTCGGCGCGCCCGACGTACAGCAGGCGCGCTATCTGGCCGTCGTGGCCTGCCTGCTCAACGGGCTGTTGCTGACGTTGGCGGCGCTTGCGCGGCTCACGCTCTAGAAGCGGAAGTAGATAAAGCTGCTCGTCTTGTCGAGAAACATGACGGCGCCGACAGCAAGGCTTGCAAGCAGAGCGCCCCACAGTGCCGCTGGGTAGCGCGATGCCTTCTCGATCCGCGCGATCAGTCGCTCGAAATTCACGGTGAAGCAGACGACGCCAGCGATCGCCAGGCTCCACCAGTCGATGATGTCGGGGCCCAGGCTACCACCTGCACCGAACAAGGCGCGAATGATGTCCGCCGCACCCTGGAAGTCGTAGAGGAACAGTGTCCAACCGAGGGACACAAGAGTGAAGGTCAGCGCCCACTGAATCAGGCGCGGCCAGCGATCCCAGTGGCGGCGCAACAACTGATAACCGATGACCATGCCGCCATGTAGCAGGCCCCAGACCACGAAGTTCCAGCCTGCGCCATGCCATAGGCCACAGGCGGCAAAGACAATGACGATATTGCGCACGTAGCGTTGGTTGCCGCCGAGCGGCAGGTAGAGATAGTCGCGAATCCAGGACGATAGAGTCACGTGCCATCGCCGCCAGAACTCCCGCGGGCTCAGTGACTCATACGGGCGGAGGAAGTTCGCGGGAAAGCCGATGCCAAACAAACGAGCAAGACCGATCGCGATCAACGAATAGCCGTAGAAATCAAAGTAGATCTGGAAACTGTAGCCAAGGACGACGTAGATCGCGCCAGAAGGCGTTAAGAGCACGGGCGTTGCGACAAAGGGCGCAATCTCGCCGGCAACAATGTCTGCGATAAGAACCTTGGAGAACAAGCCGAACACGATGTATCCGCAAGCGACGACCAAATCGCTCGAAGCTGGTACGAAACGTTCAAGTCGTAACAGCTGCTCTCGAATGTCTTCGTAACGCAGGATCGGGCCTGCGACCAGGTGCGGAAAGAAACTGACATACAACGCGAAATGCTTGAAGCGTGGTTGCTCCGGAATCGTGCCGCGGAATCGGTCGATGGCGAACGACACCAGTTGGAAGGTGAAGAATGATATTCCCGCCGGCAGCACGACGTCGCGTAGCAAAGAGAAATGGCGACTTTCTTCTGCACCGATCAAGAGGCGAATCGGGCTCAGCAGGAAATTGGCATACTTGAAGTAGAGCAACGATGCGACGGGCAGCAGGATTGCGAGAACCAGACGGACCCAGTTCCCCTGCATGACGGCCGGAGGAGCGGTGATCCAGTACACCCACAGAATGCACAGCAGGAGCAGGCCCGCGTGAATGACGCCGGAGAAGCAATAGAAGATGAGAGAGCCGGCGAGCAGAACCCAAACCCGAGCCTCTGCGGGAAAAGTGACATAGACCGCAATAAGTACCAGCGGCAGAAAGACGAAGAGGAACCCCAAGTCGTTAAAAATCACGACGGCTGCCGACGGTTGCGAAGCATGGCCTCAATACGAGGACCAAGAACGGCGGGTGGCGCGTGGCAGCAGTCAGACCATTGTGCGACGTCGTGGCGGCTGGTCGCTCCGGGTGCGCCATAACACTCAAAACCGTGCTTTTCGCACAGGGAGAGAAAATAGCCGCGCAGATGTTCGATGGCAGCCGCGGTGCCCGAAGTCGCGTCGATCTCTATGTCAGGCGCTAGCAAGGACTCGTAGATAACCACCCGACTTTGGCCGTTGACCGTCCGTTCCAGCCGGTCGAAATCACGGGCGAGGTAGGGGCGCCAGAGGACGAAGAGAGGCTGGACGGCCAATGAGAATTGCTTCCGCTCGACTGCCGACTCCAGTTCACGGCTGCCATCGGGACGAAAGGCTCGCACCCAAGGACGTGGGCTCGCGACCGTCCGCGGTATCCACACGCTGGCACGGGCGCGCAGGGCAGAAAAACTGGCGGTCTCGCGCATTGTCCGCCATTCAGCCCGGGCGCTGTTCACCAGTGCATAGGCTGCGAGTTTCGGCTGGCCGTGGGAGAGCAACCAGAACAGATCGCCAGCAATTGTTTTCAGGCGCCCCATGAAGCCGGGGAATTCCGGGGCGGCCACATGGTTCAGGGCGAGATTGTCGAGGCTGATGACGATCGTCGCCGGGCGTTTGTTAATCGAGTCGAGCGCGGCAACCATGTTGACACTCTGCCGGAAAGAGCTTCCCGGCACGGCGAAATTGAAAAAGGTGCCACTGCGAAGGCCGATGTCCTCGGCGGCAATCTGAATTGCGTGGCTATTGCCGAACACCGCGACATCGAAAACAGGCATCTGGCGCGCATGAAACAGACGCAAGGCGGCCAGATCAAAGCCGGGGAGGTTGTTGAGGCGCAAGAGTCGAAGTGTGTCATTCCGGGCAAAGGGGTCGCCGCCAAGCGGCATCCCGCGGAGGGTGGCTAAAAGCCCGAGCAGCAGCACGCTGGCAATGAAGAACGCGCCGAGCACCGTTCTGCCACCAGCCGATGCTGTTTTTCGTTCCCCCAGAGTATCGCGCGACACGGCCCCTCCGCTTGCGGCTTTATACCGCAAATTTGGCCGACTTCTACGTCGTGATGCAGACAGAGAAAGTCCGGGCCGGGCTGGTGCCCGGTCCGGACTGGATCAAGGGAAAGTGGAAGGGGTCGGCCGCTCGGTCGCTACTGCGCTTTGGCGAGGGCAGCGATCGAGGTCCGCAGGTTGGCACTGTTCGCATCAGTCGCCGTCGCGCCGAGAATATCACCCGGGGCAATGGGCTTGCCGTAGTAGGCGCGATTGGCGTCGGCATCCGGTGCCAGCACCGAACCTTCCAGTGCAATGCCGCCGAACAGCCCCTTCGACAAGGCGAAGGCGTACACGTCATCGCTCAGGTTGGTCGTGGTCGAGGCTTCAAGCCCCGCGCCAACCGGGCCGGCGGCGATGCCGATGTCGGCGCCGAGCTTTACGTTGTTCTTCAGCACGGCATCGACGGCCTTGTCGGTCATCAGCACGAGGATCACTTCCGATGCCTGGGCGCCGGCCTGCAGGCCGATGCTGCCGCCGGCCACGGTGTAGAACGCCGGGCCACTCCAGTTGCCGTTGCGCTGAGTCAGCATCACAGCGCTACCGCCCTCGCCGCCGACGATGAAGCCGGCCTTGATAAGCTGCGGGATGACCACGATGCCCTTGGCGCGCGACAGAAGGTTGCGCAGCGGGGTCATGTCAGGGTTGGCGCGGAACGTATCGACCGTGGCTGCCGCCTTGGCGACGAGATTGACGTTCTCGTTCACGGCCTGGGCGACAGCAGGAACGGCGGGTGTGGCGGCGACGGCCGAGAGAACGGCGACGCCCGTGAAAAGGGTGCGAAGGGTCTTGGCGATCATAGTGGGGTACCTCCGGCGCACTAACGCCGGTTCTCCGCCAAGGTTCTAGCCGTGACAGCCCCCGGAATTGCCGAGTGTTTCTGTCTCGATCACCCTCGCAGCGTGGACGGCGACCCACCATCCCGCTACCTTTTTCGCCATGGCAACAGCCGCCGACAGCCGTAACGACGCCGCATCGTCCCCTGCCGTTCGGGGTCGGGTGCGCTTGCAGACGCTGGTGTTCATTCGCTGGGTGGCACTGGCTGGCCAGACGGCGGCGATCCTGTTCGTCCACCTTGGGCTGGGCTATCCCATGCCCTTCGTGCTGGCGCTGGCCGCTGTCGCGGCATCGGTGGCGCTCAACATCTTTCTCACTCTACGCTACCCGCCGACGACCCGGCTTTCCGATGCCCAGGCCGCGCTGTATCTCGCCTATGACACGGTTCAACTCGCCGTTCTCCTGTTCCTGACGGGTGGTGTGCAGAATCCCTTTGCGATTCTCGTGCTGGTTCCGGTGACCATTTCCGCTTCGATCCTGTCGCTTCGCGCGACAGTGTCGCTTGTCGTGCTGGCCATTGCCGCCCTCAGCCTTATCGCGAACTACCATCTGCCGCTGCCTTGGGATGTGCCCGGCTTTGCCCTGCCGCCGCTCTATGTCAGCGGCATGTGGATCGCCCTCGCGCTGGGAGCGGTATTTGTCACAATCTACGCCTGGCGCGTTGCGGCGGAATCGCGTCGCATGTCGGACGCTCTGGCGGAGACGCAGATGGCCCTGGCGCGTGAACAACGGTTGTCGGCGCTCGGCACGCTCGCCGCCGCGGCGGCGCATGAGCTCGGGACGCCGCTCGGCACGATTACCGTGGTGGCCAAGGAACTGTCCCGCGAACTACCGGCGACGGGACACATCGCCGACGACGTACGGCTATTGATCGCGGAGACGCAGCGTTGCCGCGACATCCTCGCACAGCTGTCGCGCCGTCCCGAAGGCGAACCCGATCCGCATCTGCACCGGCTGCCCGCCCCTGCCCTGCTCGACACCATCGCCGCACCACACCGTCGGCGCGACGGCGTGGTCGTCGTCGTCGAAACAGCGCCTGGCCGTGGTCTCGACGGGACAATGCCGCCCGTCCTGCCTCACGCGCCCGAGATCGCCCATGGCCTTGGCAACCTTGTCGAGAATGCCGTGGATTTCGCGCGCAGCCGGGTGACCATCACGGTCGCCTGGACCATGGCGGAGCTCACCATCGCGGTCGCCGATGACGGCCCCGGCTTCGCCCAGAACATTCTGGGGGTGCTGGGCGAGCCCTATATCTCCAGCCGGGCCCAATCGGGCGATGGCATGGGCCTTGGCGTCTTCATTGCCAAGACCTTGCTTGAACGGACAGGCGCGCAGGTGTCCTTTGCCAACCGGCCGGAGGGCGGCGCCCAGGTTGCGGTCACATGGCCACGTTCAGCCTTGGACGAGGCGGCCCTGTCCCCGGCATAATGCGCCCGCCATGATGACCGAAGTTTCCGCCCTCGGGGCGACTGATCGCAGCCTGCTCATCGTCGATGACGACATGGCCTTCCGAACCCGGCTCGCCCGGGCGATGGAAACCCGTGGCTTTGCGGTGGAGGCTGCCGCCAACAAGGCCGAGGCGGAAGGCATGGCGCGGGCCCGCCCCCCCGCCTATGCCGTGATCGACCTGCGGCTGGGCGACGGGCATGGGCTGGATCTGGTGCCGCTGCTCAAGGACCTGCGACCCGGTATCCGGGTGGTCATGCTGACGGGCTATGGCAACATTGCCACCGCCGTCGCGGCGGTGAAGGCCGGTGCCGTCGACTATCTCGCAAAGCCCGCGGATGCCGATGATGTGGAAGCGGCACTGCTCGCCACGGGCGCCGGCAAGCCGCAACCGCCGGAACATCCCATGTCGGCGGATCGCGTGCGCTGGGAGCATATCCAGCGGGTCTATGAATTGTGCGACCGCAATGTGTCGGAAACGGCACGGCGGCTGAACATGCATCGCCGCACGTTGCAGCGGATTCTCGCCAAGCGTTCGCCACAATAGCGACCGCGCGGGCACCGCAGAAATTCGTTCGGCATGGCCGATCCATCCCCTCTCTTCCACCATGTGGCGCGCTTCCCCGAAGCGCGGGTCCTGTGCGTGGGCGATGCGATGCTCGACCGTTTCGTGACGGGCAGCGTCACCCGCATTTCGCCGGAAGCACCGATCCCGGTGCTGCAGGTGACCGACGAAAAGGTGATGGCGGGGGGCGCGGGCAATGTGGTGGCGAACATCACTGCGCTCGGAGCATCCGCTGTTCTCGTGACCGTTCTGGGTGATGACCTCACGGGACAGGAATTGAAGGTGATGCTCGGCGGCATGGCCGGGCTTTCCTGCCACGCGGCGGTAGAGCCCGGGCGCGTCACCACACGCAAGACGCGCTTCATCGCCGGCAGCCAGCAACTTCTGCGCGCCGACCGCGAAACGGTGAAGACCATCGACGCACATGCCGAGCGCGCGGTGATCGCTGCCTTGCAGGCTGAAGCGCCACGCTGCAACGTCATCGTCCTGTCGGACTATGGCAAGGGCGTGCTGACGCAAGCCGTCATCGATGCCGCCATCGCTGCAGGCCGCACCCATTCAATTCCGGTGATCGTCGATCCCAAGGGCATCGACTTTTCGCGCTATCGCGGGGCCGACGTCCTGTCACCCAATCGGGGTGAGTTGCATGCGGCCAGCCAGATGCCGGTCGGCAGCGATGCCGAGGCGGTCGCCGCGGCGCGCCAGATCATCCAGCGATGTGGCGTCGGCGCCGTTCTGGTGACGCGCAGCGAACAGGGACTGTCGCTGGTCGATGTGACGACCGAGCAGCATTTCTCCGCTGCGGCGCGTGAGGTGTTCGATGTGTCCGGCGCCGGCGACACGGCTGGTGCAACCTTCGCGACGGCGCTGGCTTCCGGCGCCCCGCGCGGTGATGCGGCGGCGCTGGCGAATCTTGCTGGCGGCATCGTCGTGGGCAAGGTGGGCACGGCGACAATCGATCCGGAAGACCTGATTGCCGCGCTGCACGATGCCGACCTGCGCGCGACCGACGCCAAAATCAAGACGCTGGAACAGGCCCAGGCGGTCATTGCCGGCTGGCGCCGGCGTGGCCAGAAAATCGGCTTCACCAATGGCACCTTCGACCTGATTCATCCCGGCCACATTGCCTCGCTGGCACAGGCGCGAAGCACCTGTGACCGGCTGGTCGTCGGGCTCAACAGCGATGAATCCGTGCGGCGCTACAAGGGCCCGGATCGGCCCATCCAGAACGAGACGGCACGTTCGATCGTACTCGCCTCGCTTGCCACCGTCGATCTCGTTGTCATCTTCGGCGAGGACACGCCAATTCGCCTGATCGAGGGCGTGCGCCCCGACGTGCTGGTGAAGGGCGCTGACTACACGATTGAAACGGTGGTGGGCGCTGAATTCGTGCAATCATATGGCGGCAAGGTCGTTCTCGCGAAACTCGTCGATGGCCAGTCCACCACCCGCACCATCCAGAAGATCGCCGGATAACACATGATCATCGTCACGGGGGGCGCCGGCTTCATCGGATCGAACATCGTGGCATCGCTCGCGGCGCTGGGTGATCGTGAGGTCGCGGTCTGCGACGTGCTCGACAGCGGCGACAAGTGGAAGAATCTCGCAAAGCACGAGATCACCCACCTCATCTCGCCGCCGCAACTATTCGATTTTCTCAAGAGCGAAAACTATCGCGTCGATGCCATCGTCCACATGGGCGCGATCAGCGCGACCACGGAGACGGATGCCGACCTCATCGTCCGCACCAACTTCAACTTTTCCCTGCAGTTGTGGGACTGGTGTGCCAAGCACGAGGCTGCCTTCATTTATGCGTCCTCCGCCGCCACCTATGGCGACGGCAGCGCGGGCTTTGCCGATGATGCGACCATTGCCGGCCTCGCCAAGCTGCGCCCGCTCAACCCCTATGGCTGGAGCAAGCACCTGTTTGACCGCCGGGTCATCCGCATGCTGGCGGAAAAGCAGATTGCGCCGGAACACTGGGCGGGCCTCAAGTTCTTCAACGTCTATGGACCGAACGAGTATCACAAAGGCGGCCAAACCAGCGTGGCGCTGCAGATCCACGACCAGATACTCCTCGATGAGCCGGTGCGCCTGTTCCGGTCGCACCATCCGGACTATCCGGACGGCGGGCAGAAACGCGACTTCATCTGGGTCGAAGATTGCGTCTCGGTGGTTCGCTGGCTGCTGGAAGAGCCCGAGGTAAACGGTATCTTCAACTGCGGCACCGGTCAGGCGCGCAGCTTCTACGACCTTGCTCAATCCGTCGCGACGGCGATGAATGAGCCGCTGAATGTCGAGTTTGTCGACACGCCGGAAGCGATCCGCGACCGTTACCAGTATTTCACCGAAGCGAAGATGGACAAGCTCTACAAGGCCGGCTATTCGCGGCCCTTCACGCCGCTGGAAGAAGGCGTGCGGCGCTATGTCGAGGATTATCTCTCCAAACCCGACACGTATCGCTGATCTCGCTCGTCGCTACCAGGTCTTCACCGGCGGCGACTTCACTTCCACCTGCACGGTGTCCTCGATCGCTTCCGACCAGTGCGGCACCCCCCTGGGGTGAAACCATGTGTCGCCGGCATGGGCGAGGAATTCCTCGCCGCCGATCCACAGCTTTAGCGTGCCTTTGATGAGGTGGCAGGACGTTTCGTGATCATCATGCTGGTGCGTGGGGTCGCGCACGCCTTTGGGTCGGTGCACCTCCAGCATCAGGATGTTGTCGCTCTTCATCAGGACCTTGACCGTGACCGGCGCGTTTGTCGGCCGGCCCTCGACCTTCTCGATCCGCTCTGCCGGCGCCTGGGCATTGGCGACGAAGACATCCTTGAAATTGGCGATCTTGCCGGGCATGGGTGGTCCTTTGATTGGTCAGCGCTTCAGCGCGTGCTGAAGTGCATGCAGGCGGCGGTCAATCTCGTCCTCGCGCAACACGCCCTGTTCCAGCATCAGCGCACGAATGGCGAGCAACCAGGATTCGGCATAGCTGCGCGACGGATCCTCCAGGCTGGCGTAAAGCTCCACGGCGCGCTTGTGCAGGTCGGGGCGGTAGGAGTCGGTGCCCTGGCCGGTCACCAGCGACAGCATGGCGTCGATGCGCTTGTCGAAGAAGGTGGGCTCGCCGTCAGTGCGGTCAATCGGGCGTGGCGCATTGTTACTAGCCATGGTGATGGTCCGGATCATTCAGCACGAAACGCCGACCAGTGCGACCACTGACGATCTTGCCAGCGGTCGGCCCGCCGAAATGGGCCGCGAAGATAGTCGCGCCGCTGTCGGTGTGGTCATCGACGAATTTGATGCGTTGGGCGCGCGAGGCCTGGGGGTCGACGCAGAAGCTGGTCAGCCATTCCGGATGCAGGATCTGCATCGGGTGATGAATCAGGTCTCCGGTCATGACGCCGCGCTGTCCCTGCGATGCGAGATTGACGCAGTAATGGCCGGGCGTGTGCCCTGGCGTCGGCAGGATGGTCACTTCGTCGTCCAGCGAAAAATCATTGCCGACGATCTGCGCTTGCCTCGACTCGACGACCGGCAGGACGCTGTCGGCATAGGGCTGGTAGCCGCGCTCACCGGGCTTCAGCTGGGCCGCGGCTTCGTAGTCGGCCCGCGAAAAGATGTAGCGCGCATTGGGAAAAGTCGGCACCCACCGGCCGTTCTCCAGCCGCGTGTTCCAGCCGATATGGTCGGCATGCAGATGCGTGCACATGACATAGTCGATGCTCTCCGGCGCCACGCCGCCATCACGCATGAAATCGAGGAACGGTCCGTTGCGCTGATTCCAGAAGGGAATCATCGGCCGATCCTTGTGGTTGCCGATGCAGGTGTCGATCAGGATGGTGTGGTGCGCGGTGCGCACCACGAAGCTGTGCATGCTGAACAGCATCATGAAGCTGGCGGGGTCAA
Organism: Alphaproteobacteria bacterium; assembly: GCA_947473325.1. Lineage (GTDB taxonomy): Bacteria > Pseudomonadota > Alphaproteobacteria > SHVP01 > SHVP01 > CANJEJ01. Next base: position 25,409 of record CANJEJ010000008.1, read on the forward strand.
AGAAGTGCGGTGCCAGCCAGTCCATGTTGGCGGTGAAGGCCGCAGGGTCGCAGTCGGGGAACCCCGCGACCGGATCGAAGGGCATGATGGTCTCGACGACCTTGTTGACGGCGATGGTGCCGATGCTCTGTGGCTTCATGCCCCTATGTAAGCGCGAAATCGAGGCCGACGTCGAGGACGGATGCACTGTGGGTGAGCGCGCCGACCGAAATCAGGTCCACGCCGGTCTCGGCGACCGCCCGGATGGTGTCTTTTGTAATGCCGCCAGAAGCCTCGACGATCATGCGCCCGGCGATCATCTTCACGGCCTCGCGCAGGTCGGCCGGCTTGAAGTTGTCGAGCAGGACGGCGTCCGCCCTGGTCTGCAGCAGTTCCGCCAGTTGCTCCAGCGTATCGACCTCGACCTGGATCTTCACCAAGTGGCCGACGCTGGCGCGCACCCGTGCCACGGCATCGGTCAGGCTGCCGACGGCGGCGATGTGGTTGTCCTTCATCAGCACAGCGTCGTCCAGGCCAAAGCGATGATTCATGCCGCCGCCGACCCGCACAGCGTATTTCTCCAGCGTGCGCAGGCCCGGCGTCGTCTTGCGCGTGCAGGCAATGGCGGCACCCGTGCCTTCAACCAGCCGCACCAGGCTGCGGGTTGCGGTGGCGACGCCACACAGCCGGCCGAGCAGGTTGAGCGCGGTGCGCTCCGCCGACAGCATTTGCCGTGCCAGCCCGTCGATGGTGGCCAGACTCGCACCGGCCGGGGCGTCGCTGCCGTCCTGCAACGCGACGGTGACGCGCACCTGGGGATCGAGCGTGCGAAAGGCGTGAATCGCGATGTCGAGACCGGCTATGCGTCCGTCCTGCCGGGCTGCAATGACCGTGCGAGCGGTCTGGCCCGACGGGATCACCGCATCACTTGTCAGGTCGCCGGCTGCGCCCAGGTCCTCGCGCAAGGTGGCGCGGACGAGGTCGTCATACAGGATGGGATAAAGGGGTGGGACGCTGTTCATGGGGTCAGGCGACATCCTGTGCCGGTGCCGTCAGGTCGGCAATGGAAATGGCCTGGCGTTGCAGCCAGTGCGGCGATGTGTCGGGGAAATCGACCCGGTAGTGCGCACCTCGGCTTTCCTGCCGCCGCAGCGCAGCATGGGCGATCAGCCGCGCAATCAGGATCAGGTTGCGCAGCTCCGCCCATTGCACGATATCGACATGGCTCGCGGGATCGCCTGGTTCGCGCTCCAGTTCGTCGAGGCGCGCAGCCATCTCGGCAAACTGTGCAATGCCCTGCCGTAAGGCTATGGCGTCGCGCTGCAGCCCGACTTTCTCATACATAAGGCGGCGCAACTCGGTGCGCAGCATCGGCACTTCAGGCGGAGCGATCGGCAATGGCGGGATGCTGGTGACAAGTGCAGCCCCGTCCACCGGCACCGCCATCCGCTTCATGTCTTCGGCGGCGCGGGCCCCGAACACCAGCGCTTCCAGCAGCGAATTGCTGGCCAGCCGGTTGGCGCCATGGACGCCCGTGGCCGCCACTTCTCCGCAAGCCCACAGGCCGGGAATCGATGTCCGGCCATCGCCATCCGTGGCAATGCCCCCCATGTGGTAGTGCGCTGTGGGTGCGATTGGGATGAGGTCGCGGCTCGGGTCCAAGCCAACCGCCCGGCAGGCCGCCAGCGCGGTGGGAAAATGCGTGGCGCCATCGCCCGCAAAGATGGCGCGCAGATCGAGAAAGACCTTTTCGTCGCTGGCAAGCCGCCGCCACACCGCGCGCGCGACCACGTCACGCGGCGCCAGCTCCGCCTGCGGATGTTCGGCTGGCATGAAGCGCTTCCCATTGCCGTCCAGAATATGTGCGCCTTCACCGCGCAGCGCCTCGGTCAACAATGGCGACCAGTCGCTCGTTGCAGCCGGCGCGATGGCGAGCGAAGTGGGGTGAAACTGCACGAATTCGAGATCCGAAAGACGTGCGCCGGCGCGTGCCGCCATCGCCAGACCGTCGCCGGTCGCGACCGGTGGATTGGTCGTGTACTGGTAGGCGGCGCCGATGCCACCGGTGGCCAGCACGATACGTGGCGCCAGATGCAGCACCCAGCCGTCCGCCTTGTGATGGGCCAGTACACCCACGGCGCGGCCGTTTTCCAGTGCGAGATCGAGCGCCATGGTCTCGCCGTAGACGGTGAGTGTCGGCACCAGAAGCACGCGCCGCGCCAGTGCTTCGGTCAGAGTCCGTCCAGTGGCATCGCCACCGGCGTGCAGGATGCGGCGCTTGCTGTGCGCCGCTTCGCGGCCAAGCAAGGGGGCGCCGGAGGCGTCGGCATCGAAGGTAAGACCAGCGGCGATCAGCTCCTGCACGCGCTGCACGCCTTCGGTCGCCAGTACCCGGGCCATGGCTTCGTCGGTCAGGCCGCTTCCAGCGGCAATGGTGTCGGCGACGTGGCTCTCCGGCGAATCGTCGGCGCCAATGGCAGCGGCGACGCCGCCCTGCGCGAGGCGACTGGAGCCCCCGGCCAGTCCATAGGTCTTGGTGATCAGCGTGGTGCGCAATGGCGCAAGCGCAAGTGCGGCGGCCAGGCCGGCAATGCCCGAGCCGATGATGACCGCCTCCGTGCGGCGGATGGTCGGCGCCGTCGACGATCGCACGGTCACGGCTGGCCCCTCTAGTGTTGCTTGCGTCCGACCGCGAGCATGCGTTCGACGGCGCGACGGGCCCGCTCGGCCACGGCCGGATCCACTTCCACCTGCGGGCTCATTGTCTGCAGGGCCTTGAGAATCTTCGGCAGCGTGATGCGCTTCATGTGCGGGCACAGGTTGCACGGCCGCACGAACTCCACATCCGGCAGCTCGGCGGCGACGTTGTCGCTCATCGAGCATTCCGTGACCATCAGCACCTTGGGCGGACGCTTGCTGGCGACGAAATCGATCATCTTGGCGGTCGAGCCGACAAAGTCGGATGCCGCCTGCACATCGGGCGGGCATTCCGGGTGCGCGATCACGACGACACCGGGATGCGCCATGCGATAGGCGCCAATCTCGCTGCCGGTGAAGCGCTCATGCACTTCGCAATGGCCCTTCCAGGTGATGATCTTCACCTTGGTCTTCGCCGCGACATAGGACGCGAGGTACTCGTCTGGCAGGAAGATCACCTTGTCCGTGCCGAGCGATTCCACCACCTCGACCGCATTGCCCGAGGTGCAGCAGATATCGGACTCGGCCTTCACCTCGGCCGAGGTGTTGACATAGGTGACAACCGGCACGCCGGGATGCGCTTCGCGCAGCAGGCGGATATCCGCCGCGGTGATCGAGTCGGCGAGCGAGCAGCCCGCGCGGGCGTCCGGAATCAGCACGATCTTCTGCGGGCTCAGGATCTTCGCCGTCTCGGCCATGAAATGGACGCCGGCGAGAACGATGACGTCCGCCGACGTCTCGGCGGCCTTGCGGGCGAGTGCGAGCGAGTCGCCGACAATGTCTGCGACGCAGTGATAAATCTCGGGCGTCTGGTAGTTGTGCGCCAGGATGACGGCGTTGCGTTCCCGCTTCAGCCGGTTGATCGCGTCGATATAGGGCGCATGAAAGGGCCACTCCATCTCGGGAATGACACCACGCACCCGCTCATACAGCGGTGCGGTCGCCGCCGCGATGGCGGGCGTGTAATCCAGCGTTGCCGTGCTCATGACGGGTCGAACCCCCAGGCCGGGCCGCGTCCGAACGAAAAATGGCGCACCCGACACGATTCGAACGTGTGACCTCTGCCTTCGGAGGGCAGCGCTCTATCCAGCTGAGCTACGGGTGCTCTCGAAGCCGAGGCTGGACCATAGCGGAAACCCGCGCTTGCTTTCAACACAGCCTCTTGCCCGTCCCAAAAGAACAGGTCCCTGCGTATGTGTGCTTTCGATGGTGTCCTGCAAGGCCCCTAGCTGGGCTTGGCGGGCGTGGGGGCGGCAGGCTTGGTGTCGCCCTGGTCGTCGGCCCGGCTCCGCAGCACCGGCTTCATGTAGATCAGGAGCGACGAAGCCACATAGATGGACGAGAAGGTGCCGATGATGACGCCGAACAGCATCGAGGCGCTGAAATTGAGCAAGGTCGAACCGCCGACCAGCAGCAGCGGAAACACCGCGATGATGACGGTCATGCCTGTCATGACCGTGCGAGGCAGCGTTTCGTTGACCGACACGTTGATCAGGTCGATCAGCGACATTCGCTTGTATTTGCGGGCGTTCTCGCGCATTCGGTCGAACACGACCACGGTGTCGTTGATCGAATAGCCCGCCAGTGTGAGCAGGGCCGCGACGGCCGTCATGTTGAAGTCGAGCTGCAGGACGGAAAACAGCCCCAGCGTGATGTAGACGTCGTGGAAGGTCGAGATCAGGGCGGACACGCCGAACTGCCATTCGAACCGGAAGGCGACGTAGCCGCCGATGCCGGCCAGGGCGAGCAGCGTGGCGATCAGGCCATTGCGGAACAATTCACCACTGACCGTGGGGCCGACGACATCCACTCGCCGGTATTCGAAGCCCGTGCCCAGTGCTTCGCGGATGGCAGCGACCGTCTGCTGGTCGGATCCATTGGCCCGCGGCTGGACGCGAATCTGCACTTCGCGGCCGGATTCGCCGAAATCCTGCAGTTTCACCTCGCCCAAGCCGAGATTGTTGAGCTTCTCGCGCATGTCGGCGAGATCGGGTGGCGTGCTGGACGCCACCTCGACAACAACCCCGCCCGTGAAGTCGAGGCCCAGGTTAAGCCCCTGATAGAAAAGAGAAAAAGTTGTAACCAGGAACAGAAATCCGGTGACCGCGAAGGCCAGGATGCGGTGGCCGGCGAAGTCGATCTTCGTGTTGCTGGGGACGAGCTTGAGAAATCGCATGGCGGCAGAGAACAGGGGCGGCCCCGGCCCGTCAAGGGCGAATCTGCCGCGCCTCCAGATGCTTAGTGGCGCCAGAAGCGGGGCGTGAACAGGACGAGGAAGGTAAAGAGCTCCAGGCGGCCAAGGATCATGCCAAGCGACAGAAGCCATTTGGCGGCATCCGGCAGCGGCGCGAAGGTGCCAGCCGGACCGATCACGTCGCCAAGGCCGGGTCCAACGTTGCCAAGCGCTGTGGCGGCCCCGGAGACGGCCGTGATGAAGTCGAGGCCCAGCGCCGAGAGCAGAACGGACAGAATCACGAAGCAGGACAGGTAGAGTGCGATGAAGCCGATAACACCGGCGGGCACGTCATCTGGCACGGCGCGGCCCTGATACTGCAATGGAAAGACACCATGCGGCTGCACCAGGCGCGCCATCTGCACGCGCAGGCGTGCGATCAGGATCTCGAAGCGGAAGATCTTGATGCCGCCGGCGGTCGAGCCGGTACAGCCACCGCAGAAGGTCAGGAGGAAGAAGACGGTGACGGCGAAGCCTCCCCACTGGCTGTAGTCGGTCGAGACATAGCCGGTGGTGGTGATTATCGAGACGACGTTGAACAGTGCGGCGCGGAACGCTTCATGCCAGACGGCGTCACGGGTGACGACCAGCCAGATGGCAAGCGCGACTGCCGAACCGATAACCAGCAGGAAAAGCAGCCGTATCTGGCTGTCGCGCCAGAACACCGTGAGGTCGCCGCCCGTCAGCCGGATATAGGCAACGAAAGGCAGCGATCCGGCCAGCATAAACACGATACCTATCCATTCTATCGTGGGGCTTGCGAAGCCGCCGATCGAGGCGTCCAGCGTCGAGAAGCCACCCGTGGCCAGGCTGCCCATGGCATGGACGATAGCCTCCAGCCCGGTCATCCCGGCCATCCAGTAGATGAGGGCGCAGGTCATGGTCAGGGACACGTAGATCAGCAGCGTCGATGAGGCGACCGTCGAAATGCGGGGCACGACCTTCTCGGAACGGTCCGACGACTCACTGTGGAAAAGCTGCATACCGCCGACGCGCAGAAACGGCAGCACCGCTAGCGCCAGAACGATAATGCCGGCACCACCGATGAAATTCAGAATCCCGCGCCAGAGCTGCAGTCCCGGCGCGAGGCGGTCGAGACCGACGATGACCGTCGATCCAGTCGTCGTGAGCCCCGACATCGCCTCGAAATAGGCATCCGAATAGCTCAGCCCGAGACCGGAGAAGGCGAACGGAAGTCCGCCGAACGCTGCCATCAGCAGCCACGCGGTTGTGGTCAGCAGGAAGCCCTGACGGACGTCGAGCTGGATCGCTCGCTCCTGCGCGGCCAATGCGGCGGCGACACCGAAGAACAGCGTGAAGCCTCCGCTGGCGGCGAAGACGATCCAGTCATCGTTGCCGACATTCAGGTCGACGATCGCGGGGATCGCCATCGTCGCGGCAAGCCCGATCAGGAACAGGCCGTTCAGGTAGATGACGGGCCGCAGGTCGACCATGGTGCCCTATTGCGCCGCGGCGGGAAGGACAGGCTTCGTCTTCGTCGTCAGGGCGACGAAGACATCCTCGAGGTCGGATTCCTCGGTCGAGAGATCGACGACATGCAGGCCACTCGCCTGCAGCCCCGTGAGGATAGCAGACATCTCTGTCTCGCTGCGCTGATAGCGGATGCGCAAGGTGCGCGGGCCCCGTTGTTCGGCGTCAAACCGGGCAAGCTGGGCGGGTATGCCAGTGAGGTCGCGGTCGAGCAGGATGATCAGGTCCTTGCGGTCAATCCGCTGTACCAGGTTCGCGGTGCTGTCGCAGGCCACAACCTCACCATGGTTGATGATGGCGATGCGCTCGCAAAGTTCCTGCGCCTCTTCCAGATAGTGCGTGGTAAGGAGGATGGTGGTGCCGCGCGCGTTCAGTTCGCGGATCATCGCCCACAGGTTCTGGCGCAGCTCGACATCGACGCCGGCCGTCGGTTCGTCCAGCACCAGGACCGGCGGCGTGTGCACCATCGCCTTGGCGACCATCAGCCGGCGCTTCATGCCCCCCGACATGCGGCGGGAGTAGCCGTCGGCGACATCGGTGAGGAACAGCGCGCGGAGCAATTCGTCGGTGCGCCGTTCCCGTTTCGGCACGCCATAGAGGCCGCCCTGCAGTTCCAGCGCCTCGCGCGGCGTGAAGAAGGGATCGACCGACAGTTCCTGAGGCACGATCCCGATGGCACTGCGTACCATGCGCGGGTTGCGGTCGATGTCGAAGCCGCAGACCGATACGGTGCCGGCGGTCTTGATGACCAGGCCAGCCAGGATGTTGATCAGGGTGGACTTGCCGGCACCGTTAGGCCCGAGCAGGCCGAACAGTTCGCCAGGACGAATGGCGAGATCGACGCCCTTGAGCGCCTCCCTGGCCGCGCCGCCGCGCCGGCCGGAATAGGTCTTACGCAGGCCCGCAATGGCAATGGCGGCCGGTTCGGCTTGGGAAATCTGGCTGCTCTGAACCGTCACATCGGGCCGTCACGGCTGGCCGGCCCGTCCGCGCGGGTCGGGCACCGCGGCAATCAGGCCGGGGCGCAGGGTTGAATGCGGCGCGGCAATCGGTATCATCCGGCCGAGCCCATGGTCAACCAATGGGCCCTCCTTTCCGAACAGCCTGGCCGCCATGCAGACACCTGAAACCTTCTATGTCGAAGACGTCACCGTTGCCTGCGACGGCGGCGCGCTGGGTCATCCGCGCGTCTTCCTCAACCTGGAGGAAAAGGGCGCGGTGGATTGCCCCTATTGCGGCCGGCATTTCGTGTTGCACTCGGCGGATCATCCTGCCCCGCCACGCGCGGCCTGAGCGGATTCGGCCTCACCCCTCGCCCATGGCATAGTGGCCGCATGCCGGCCCCCAAGAACAAGTCCTCCTCCGCTATCGATCAGCCCATGACGTCCCCTGCCGTGCCGCGCGGCCGGCTCTACCTGATTGACGGGTCGGGCTACATCTTCCGCGCCTATCACGCGCTGCCGCCGCTCACCCGCAAGCGCGACGGATTGCCTATCGGCGCCGTCTATGGCTTCAGCAACATGCTGAACAAGCTGCTGGAAGATCATTTCACGAGCACGGACGCGACCCACATCGCCGTCATCTTCGACAAGGGCTCGATCACCTTCCGCAATGACATCTACGACGCCTACAAGGCAAACCGGGACGAGACGCCGGAAGACCTGGTCCCGCAGTTCGAGCATATCCGTCATGCCACCCGCGCCTTCAACGTGCCGGTGGTCGAGATGGAAGGCTTCGAGGCGGATGACCTCATTGCGACCTACGCCCGCCTTGCACGCGAGGCGGGGCAGGAGGTTGTGGTCGTCTCGTCCGACAAGGACCTGATGCAGCTGGTGCGCGAAGGCGTGTCGATGTTCGACCCGATCAAGGCACGGCCGATCGGGCCGGCCGAGGTGCGCGAGAAATTCGGCGTCGATCCGGAAAAGGTGGTGGACGTGCAGTCGCTCGCCGGCGATTCCACCGACAACGTGCCGGGCGTCCCCGGTATCGGCATCAAGACCGCGGCGCAGCTGATTACCGAATACGGCGACCTCGACGCGCTGCTGGCGCGCGCGCCCGAGATCAAGCAGCAAAAGCGCCGCGAGAACCTGATCGCATTCGCAGACCAGGCACGGATCAGCCGCGAACTGGTGAAGCTGCGGGACGACGCGCCGATCGAGCATGAGCTCGACAGCTTCCTGTTCAAGCCGGCCGACCCCGACACGGTGCTCGCCTATCTGGAGGACATGGAGTTCGGGGGTCTGTCGCGACGCGTGCGCGCCCGGCTGGGTCAGGGCGATACTGTTGCGGCGGCCCCGATGCCGTCGGTGCGCCCGCACGCGGCAGGGAAGGAACCTGCCTTTCTGCTGCTGGATACGCCCATCGCACTGGAGCGCTTCCTGCTCAGCGCCGTTGCGGAAGGCCGCATGAGCATCTGCGTCGAAACGCAAGGCACAAATTTCCGCCGCAGCGCCATTGTCGGCATCAGCCTTGCGCTGCCCGATGGCACGGCTGCGTTTGTTCCTGTGCGGCCGGCGGAAGAGGCGCAAGGGGGTCTCGACCTCGCGGCCAAGCCGGCGAGCGGCCTCCCGCTCGACCAGGTGCTGCGCCTGTTGCAGCCGGTGACAGAGAATGCCGCGGTGCTCAAGGTCGGGCACGACGTCAAGAACACGCAGCTGGCGCTTGCCGAACATGGCGTGGCGTTGACACCGATCGACGATATCATGCTGCTCTCCTATGCACTTGATGCCGGTCGTCTTGGCCACGATCTCGAAGGGCTGGCGGAGCGGACGCTTGGTGCGCCGATTCCCGCGGCAAAGGACGCAATGGGCAGCGGCAAGTCTGCCCGCACGCTCGACCAGCTGCCGCCGGGCGAGATGCTCGCCTATGCCGCGCCGCGCGCTGCCGCCCTGTTGCGGCTGCACACGGTATTGCGCAGCCGACTTGTGCGCGAACATGTTGTGAGGACCTATGAAACGCTCGACCGGCCACTCGTGCCGGTGCTGGCGGCAATGGAGCGTGCGGGCATTCGGGTGGATGCGAAGGTGCTCGCTCTGCAGTCGGCCGCTTTCGCCAAGCAGATGGCGGGACTGGAAACGGAAGTTCACAAGCTCGCCGGCCGCGAGTTCAACATCGGTTCGCCCAAGCAGCTGGGCGAGGTGCTGTTTGAAGAGATGGGCCTCGACGGTGGCAAGAAGGGCAAGACCGGCGCCTATTCCACCGGCGCGGATATTCTCGAGCAGTTCGCGGCGCAGGGTGTGGAACTGGCGGAGAAGGTGCTCGACTGGCGCCAGGTGTCCAAGCTCAAGAACACCTACACCGACAAGCTGCCGGAGGAAATCGACCCGCTGACGGGGCGCATCCATACCTCCTACGCGATGGCGGTGGCCGCGACCGGGCGACTTTCCTCCAACGATCCCAACCTGCAGAACATCCCGATCCGGACCGAGGAAGGCCGGCGCATCCGCCAGGCCTTCATCGCCGACAAGGGCTGGGTGCTGATGAGCGCCGACTATTCGCAGATCGAACTGCGGCTGCTCGCGCACATGGCGGACATTCCACCGCTCACCAAGGCCTTCCAGGAAGGCATCGACATCCACGCCCAGACGGCGAGCGACGTGTTCGGCGTGCCGGTGAAGGGCATGGATCCGTCGGTGCGCCGCCGCGCAAAGGCGATCAATTTCGGCATCATCTACGGCATCAGCGCCTTCGGCCTCGCACGCCAGCTTGGCATTCCGCAGGGCGAAGCACGCAAATACATCGACGCATATTTCGAACGCTATCCCGGCATCCGCGCCTACATGGAGTCGATGCGGCTATACGGGCGTGAACATGGCTATGTCGAAACGCTGTTCGGCCGCCGCTGCCATGTGCCGCAGATCCGCGAGAAGAATCCGGCGGCACGCAGCTTTGCCGAACGTCAGGCGATCAACGCGCCGCTCCAGGGCGCGGCTGCCGATGTCATCAAACGCGCGATGATCCGCCTGCCCAATGCCCTGCTCGCCGCGGGACTCAAGACTCGCATGCTGCTGCAGGTGCATGACGAACTTGTCTTCGAGGTGCCGAAGGACGAGGTCGATGCCACCACACCCGTGGTGAAGCGGGTGATGGAAGGGGCCGCCGTTCTCAAGGTGCCGCTGCTGGTGGAGACCGGCGTCGGTGCCAACTGGGACGAGGCGCACTAGCCCAGAGGGCCGCGCGCCTTCGTCCCATGGGTTTTACTCCGCTGCGGCGCGCGCTTTATCCCAACCCAGAATCTTCTGCCCAAGCAGGCGGCCGAACGTCAGCGCTGGCATCAGCGACATGCCGTTGACGAAGGCATCGCCCGAGAGCCGGGAAAAGCCGAGAATCTCACCCGCCGCGTAAAGGCCGGGAATGGGCTTGCCCGCCTTGTCGGTCACGCGCAGCTGTTCGTCGGCGTTGATCCCGGCCGGGCTCACTACCGAGAAGCCGGCCGCGTGCAGGGCATAGAACGGACCCTTCTCGATCTTCCGGGGCAGCATTTCGCGCCCGAACTCGGCGTCCTTACCGCTGTCGATTGCCGCGTTGTAGCGCGTCACTGTTTCTTCCAGTGCCTTGGCATCGACGCCCATCTGCTGCGCCAGCCCAGCCAGCGTGTCGGCCTTGGAATAGTGCGGGTGATTGCCGAAGCGCTGGCCCAGCCAGTCGCGTCCACGCACGCCATCCAGCGTCGGCGCGTTTTGCCAGATGCCTTCGTCGAAGACGACATACATCTGCTGGTCCTTCTGCGCCCGCAAGGCGCGCTCGCGATGATCGACGCTGGGGTGATCCTCGCGGACGAACCGCTTGCCGGATCCGTTCACCCAGATTTCCCAGGGCGTGCGCTTCTGCGGCACGAAGATGAAGCCCACCGTTGTATTCAATGGATCCTTCGGATCTTCCAGCACGCCACCGAAGCTGCACAGGAACTTGTCGCCGCCATCCACCTTGGCGCCCACGCTCCGCGCCGCAACAATGCCCTCGCCGCGGGAATAGGGGTTGCAGATGGAACGCAGCACTGCGTTCGGCGTCAGTTCCTTCCATAGTTCCGGGTTGGCGGCGTAGCCGCCTGTGGTCAGCACGACATTCGGCGCCTGGAAGGTTTCCTTCACGTCGTTCCTTTCGGTTTCGACACCGGTGACGCGGCCACTCGCGTCCTGCACCAGCTTCGTCATCCGCGTCCCAAGCCGCAGATCGATCTTGCCGGCCGCGACCAGCTTCTCATGCTCGGGCCGGATGACCTCGAGGAGCGAGACGGCCTTGTTGGCGCCCCAGTAATAGCGGCGGGTGCGAAAGAACTCATGCCCGCTGCCCGCCAGCGGCACCTCCGGATCGGGTTTCAGGCCAAGGTCGATCAGCCACTCCCAGGTGTCCGCGGCATTTTTGGTGGCAAGCTTGCCCAGCACGGGGTCGATCGTGTCATGGGCGATGCGCTGGGCATCCTTGTAGTGCTCTTCCCAGCTGTCCTCGATGCCCAGCTGCTTCTGCAGGCGCGTGCCCGCGGCACTGATCTGGCCGGACGACCAGTAGAGCGTGCCGCCGATGCGGCCATCTGCTTCGATCTGCAGCACCCGCGCACCACGCTGGGCGGCGAAGATGGCCGCCGGCAGGCCCGCCGAGCCCGCTCCCACGATGATGACGTCCCAAGTACCGTGTCCGCTCATGCCACTCTCCCATGTTTGTCTATTGCGCCGATCATGGCAGCGGGCTCCGCGAATCGGCAAGAGCGGCCTCGACCTTGCGCTCCTCGCGGTCGTTGCGCTCGATCACGCGGGCAAGGACCTGGCGGAAGCTGAGGGCGGGTGTGACGCCCAGGCCGAAGCGGGCCACCAGATCGCGGTGCGCCGCGAGCAGATCGGCCATCCCGTCGAGCGGTGGCGTGACAAGATCGGTTTCCTGGAATGGGCCAGTTGGCACGAATGCAGCGTCCGGTATGAAGTCCGGCGCGTTCTTTGCTCGCCCGGACTGAACAGGATGACGCGCAGCTTCTCCGCGCGATACGCTGTCGCGAGTTACACCACAACTGGGTCTAACGTTCGATCTTGACCATCACGCGGCGGTTGCGGGCCTGGTTGTCCGGGATCGCCTTGCCAGTGGCGTCGCGATTCGGCACCAGCGGCCGCGTTTCGGCGTACCCGATTGCGGTGAGGCGGTCGGGTGCCACGCCACGGGAAATCAGAAAACGCACGACGGCCGCCGCACGCGAGGCGGACAACTCCCAGTTGGATGGAAATCGCTGTGTGCTGATCGGCACGTCATCTGTGTGACCCTCGATCTCCACCTTGTAGTTGGCGCTGGCGAAGGAAAGCGTCAGCAACTGCGCGATTCGGTCGAGTGTCGGCTCTGACGCTGGCAGAATGTCTGCAGATCCGGCAGCGAACATGCGGTCGCTCAGGAACGGAATGACCTGGCCCCGCTCGCTTGTCTGAGTCATACCGACCTGGTTGCCTGCTTCGGTGGCAACACTCTGCAATTCAGTGCGCAGATCACGGAAGGGTGTCTGTACCTGTTTGCTGGTCAAGCTCTCGGTCATGCCCTTCGACACTTCTTCGAACTTGCCCGGGTCAGGGTCTGACAATGCGAACAGCAAAACGAAGAATCCCATGAGGACCGTGACAAAGTCCGCATAGGACATCAGCCAGTCTTCGCTGGCCTCCGCATGGGCATCGCCCATCGGAGGGGCGCCGCCACTCATGCCGCGCGGCGGCCCGCTGCCGCCTCAGGCTGCTGCTTGTCGAGCCGGTAGTGGATGTTCGGGTCGAGGAAGCTATTCATGCGATCCTGGATGTAGCGCGGGCTCTTGTGCTCGGCGAGGAGCGCGAAGCCTTCCGACACAAGGAAGTTGCGGAATCGCTGAATACCCTGCTTTTGCGAATACTTCGACGCTGCGGGCAGGAACACAATGCGGGCAAGGAACACACCATAAAGCGTGGTGAGCAGGGCCAAGGCGAAGGCTGGGCCAATCGCCTTCGGGTCGCCACCCAGTTCGGCCATCATGAGCACCAGACCGATCAGGGTACCGATCATGCCAAAAGCCGGTGCGTTGCCGCCCAGATCCTTCAGGATGGCGGTCGAAACCATCGCGCGGCCATAGGCGCCATCATACGCGGCCGAAAGCATGCGGCGAATCTCGTCCCCCGTGTAACCGGTGATGACCAACTCGACGCCATAATTCAGGAAGTGGTCCTGCAGCTTCTGCGACTTGATCTCTCGTTCGAGTGCCAGGATGCCGTGCTTCTTTACAAGATAGCCCCAGCGGATGATCTTGCCGGTTTCGACCGTCAGCACGTTGCGATCGATTGTCGCCTTGAA
>CANJEJ010000009.1 GCA_947473325.1 Alphaproteobacteria bacterium
GTCGGCAGGTCGTGCGCGCGCGAGACGAAATGCGCCGAGGTCGGGTTGCCGAAGATATAGGCACCATCGCCGCAGCAGGTGATGACCGTCTTGTCGCGTGCTGCGAGCTTGACGCCGAGGGCGGTGCCCAGCCCCCAGCCCAGGCCGCCGACGGGACTCGCCGAGAAGAACTGTCCCGGTGCGTCGAAGCGCAGGAAGTCCTGCACCACCGGGGATTCGTTGACGAGAATGGTGTCGCTGTCCTTGATCGCATTGACGCAGTCGGTGACGAAGGCAGGCGACAGCGGCCGCGCCACCTTGGCCTTCGCCAGCAGCGCCGCGCGGTCGGCCAGCATCGCCTTGCGCAAGGCGGCGACCTTCTCGCGCCGTGCCGCAACGCCGGCGTCGCCGCTCTTCACCTTTGCGGCCAGTGCCTCATGCAAGTCATTCAGTGCCAGTGCCGGGTCGGCGGCGATGGCCAGATCGGCGCGGAAAGAGCGCATCGGATAGGCGGCATAAAGCGGGTCGGCGCCGATATGGACGACCTTCACGTCGGCGCCGGGCTTCTCCGTCGCCGGCGTCCACGGCACATCGGTGTCGAGCGCGATGACGAGATCGGCCTGTGGCACGACCTTCTCGGGCGCGAAGCCGAGGTGCATGGCGTGCTCGGTCGGCAGGTTCATGAAACGCGCCCAGTTCATCACCACCGGGATCGCGAAGGCGTCGGCCAGCTTGGCCAGCAACGGCACTGCCTCGCGATAGCGGCCGACCGTGGTGGTGACGATGACTGGGAACTTCGCCGCGGCGATCAGCTCGGCGGCGTGGGCGATGGCGGCGGCATCGGGGCGCGTCGGCGTTGCCGCGGCGCGCGGACCGGGCGCGGGGCGCGGGCTCGCCGGCTGCGCGAGCACCTCGCGCGGCAGCGACAGGTAGATCGGCCCGCGCGGCTCGCTCATCGCGATCTGCCAGGCGCGGTCGATCACATCGTCGATCTGCGAGCCGCTGCGCAGTTCATAGTCCCACTTCACGTATTCGCGCAGCATCGATGCCTGGTCGAAGGATTCTTGCGCCCACTGGATGACACGGTTGCGCGAGCCGCGCTGGCCGTCCTCGGTGATCGGCGTGCGCCCGGCCATCAGCAGGATCGGCACGTTCTGGCGCGCGGCGTTCATCAGGCCGAGCACGGCGTTGGCGGTGCCGGGCGTGGTGTGCACCATCACGGCCTGCGGCCGGCCGGTCACGGCGTAGTAGCCATAGGCCATGCCCATGGCAGTGTTTTCGTGCGGTACCGTGATCGGCATCGCGCATTTGCGGCCTTCGGCGGCGAAGCGGGCGAAGGCTTCGATAACGGCGGGAAAGTCGGTGCCCGCGTTGCCAAAGAAATAGTCGAGCCCGCGATCGGCCAGCGCGGCCACGAAGGCTTCGCCAACATCCGGAGTGCGCGCGTCCTGATCCCGGTCCATGTCTCGTCCCTGTTCTTTGTTCTGGAGGCCGCGGCCAGCTGCCCCAATCTCGCCATTTTGCCGGTCAAATTGCCGCACGTCTTGTCGCATGGCGTGGCTCGCCCATCTAGAGGGCATAGTTGCCACGTTCCGGCAAAATCGCGTCGAACCCCATATGCCGCCAGTCCATGTCTCGGAACTGGACGCGCCGATGTATGTCGTGTTCGGCGGTCGCGTGAAGGATCCGCGCGGCACCGAATTTGTCGATCTTGGCGCGCTCGACCTGCGCGGTTTCTTCCTGACGTATGAGGCGGCCTTTGACGCCTGGCGCGGGGCAAGCCAGATGCATGTCGATGAAGCCTTCACCAAATATGTGATCTCGCGGTTGCGTTAGTTCCCACCAGGTTTCCCGGTCCCCCAAACCCCCTCACCCGCCCGGCTCGTTTTCACCTCCCTGGAGCGAGCCTGGATTCTCCTGCCCTGTGTCCTCCCCGAACGAGCAGTGTAGTTGGGTGAGGGGGCTTCTCCCCCAAACGGATCGGTTCACGGCGGAGTAGGCTTGGTGCGCCATGCGCGACACCCAGCTCCCAGGCCGTTCCGCCGTGCATGCCGTCAACGGTGTGGCCGCCACCCTGTTCGCCCGCACCGATCCGCTGGGCGCTCGGCTGTTAGGCGCCGAGCAGCTTCCCGGCCTTCTCGCTCACCGCACGGCGCCTGTCCTGGAACAGCCTTGCACCGGCGCGGGTCTTCTCCACCAGCACGGCGGGCGCGGTGCGCGGGTGCCCCGCGTTGAACGGCGGGGCCGGGTTGTATTCGATCTGCAGCTGGATCGCCTGTGCCGTTTCCGGCCCGAATATCTTGCCGACGACGGCGAGCGCAAAGTCGATGCCGGCGGTGACGCCACCGCCGGTGATGCGGTTGCGGTCGATGACGATGCGCTCGTCGACCGGGATGGCGCCGAGCAGCGACAATTGATCGTGCGACATCCAGTGCGTGGTGGCGCGATAGCCCTTCAGCAATCCCGCCGCGCCCAGCACCAGTGACCCCGTGCAGACCGAAGTGACATAGCGCGCAGCCGCGCCCTGGTGGCGCAGGAAGGCGAGCACCTCGGCATCGTCCATCAGCGCGACCTGACCCGGCCCGCCGGGCACGCAGAGAATGTCGAGCTGCGGGCAGGCGGCGAAGCTCATGGTCGGGACCAGCGCGAGGCCGCGGTCGCTCGTCACCGGATCGGTCGTCTTCCAGACCACATGCACCGTGCAGCCCGGCGTCCGGGCGAAGACCTCATAGGGCCCTGTCAGGTCGAGCTGGGTCATGTTCGGAAACAGCAACAGGCCGACGGTCAGGCTGGGGCTCGCGGTCACGGGTCGGCTCCGAAAAAGGGTTTCGCCCGAAACGAACCCAATTTTCCGCTGGAAAATCAAGGGCGCATTTCACCCCGGAACAACAACCGGCCACCCTCCCTTCAGGAACTTCCTCCTTTAAGGAGTCGTTAGAGATTTGCCGCGAATATAGATCAAATTTTATATATATAGACAGGAAGGACGACGGGCTCACCGCCCAGAGACCCATGAAGCTTCAGGCCCTCGTTCCCGCCCCCCTCACCGCCATTCGCGGTGCCGGGTGGACTCACGCGAGCGGCCAAAGCGACCGGGTCTTCCAGGACGACAGCGTCTTCTTCGATCGCCGCGAACGCGCCCGCCGCCGCGAGGACCGCGGCGTCGATTCGGGCGCCTACCAAGGCGCCGGCGGTGCCTGGACGATGGGACAGGCGCGTGGCACCAGCGCTGGCGACAGCTTCACTGGCCGCCGCGCGTCCGACTTCCGGCCCGAGACCGGCCTCCACCTGCGCATGGGCGAAACGCCCGAGCGCGTGCGCCATTCCACCGCCTTCATCGCCCAGGTGATCGGCCAGCAGGCGGACGAGATCGTCATCGACGGTCTGTCCCGCGAACAGGCCACGGGCGCTGCTGCCTATGACAGCGCCTGGTCGCGGCGCGAAACGCTGTTCCACCGCATCGAGCCGGTGGAGGTCTACGCCTAAGGCTGGCGCCGAAACAAAACAGTCACATCGCTGTCACAGAGGCTTCACCGCCCACCCCTAAGAGTCGGATTACCGAACAAAGGGGCCATTGCCATGACGATCTCGATCAAGCTGCCGGACGGAACCTATGGGGATCCCGACGACATCGGCAGCAATCCGACCAGCAACGAAAGCTTTTCCACTATCGTCGAGCGCCGCCTGTCGCGCCGCGATGCGCTGAAGGGCTTTGCCGCCACCGCCGCGATCACCGCGCTGAGCGGCACCGGCGTCAGCCACCTCGCTATGCGCGAGGCACTCGCCCAGACGGGCGGCTCCACGCTCACCTTCACCGAAGTGGCGCAGGGTGTGGACGACAAGCACCATGTCTCGCCGGGCTACAAGGCCAACATCGTGATCCGCTGGGGCGACAAGGTGACGGCCGACGCGCCGGCCTTCAACATCAACAATCTGGTGGCCGCCGACCAGGACAAGCAGTTCGGCTACAACTGCGATTTCATCGGCTATTTCCCGCTGCCGGCCGGCTCCGCCAATTCCGACAACGGCGTCCTCGCCATAAACCACGAATACACCAGCGCCGAGCTGATGTGGTCGGGGCTGACGGCGAAGAACAAGAACGACAAGGCGACCAAGGAGCTTACCGACTACGAATTGTCGGCGCACGGCATGTCCTTCGTCGAGGTCCGCAAGGAAGGCGGCGACTGGAAAACGGTGGACGGCAGCCGCTACAATCGGCGTATTTCCACGGCGCGCACGCCGATGGAAGTGACCGGCGTCGCCGCCGGCCACAACCGCATGAAGACAAGCGGCGATGCCACCGGCAAGATGGTGATCGGCACGCTCAACAACTGCGCCGGCGGCAAGACGCCCTGGGGCACGGTCATCACCGCGGAAGAGAATTTCAATCTCTACTTCGGCGGCAACGGCACCACGCTGCCCGAGGCCGACAACTACAAGCGCTACGGCGTGTCGCAGAACTCGGCCTATTCCTGGTGGAAGTTCCACGACCGCTTCAACGTGGAAAAGGAGCCGAACGAGCCAAATCGCTTCGGCTGGTTGGTCGAGATCGACCCCTATGACCCGGCCTCGATGCCGAAGAAGCGCACGGCGCTCGGCCGCGCCAAGCATGAAGGCGCCGCCATTGTCGTGGCACCCGATGGCCGCGTGGTCGTCTATTCCGGCGACGACGAAGCCGGTGACTACATCTACAAGTTCATCACCACCGGCCGCTACGACGCGAACAACCGGGCAGCAAACATGACCCTGCTCGACTCCGGTACGCTCTACGTCGCGAAGTTCGACGAAAAGACGGTGAACTGGCTGCCGCTGGTGTTCGGCCAGGGCCCGCTGACGCCGGCCAACAAGTTCGAAAGCCAGGCGGATGTCGCCATCGAGACGCGCCGGGCGGCCGACCTCGTCGGCGCCACCAAGATGGATCGTCCGGAAGACATCGACGTCAACCCGGTCAATGGCGTGGTCTATGTCGCGCTCACCAACAACACAGGCCGCAAGGCGGAGCAGGTCGATGCGGTGAACCCGCGCGGCCCCAACCCTTATGGCCATATCATCGAACTGATCCCGCCGGGCGAAGGCGGCCGCCGCGACCACACAGCGATGACCCATGGCTGGGACATCCTCCTGCTGGCCGGCAACCCGAAGAACCCCGACCACAAGGCGCGCTACAACGCGAACCTCTCCGACAACGGCTGGCTCGCGGCGCCCGACAACATTGCCATCGATCCGAAGGGCCGCGTCTGGATCTCGTCCGACCAGGGCTCAGCCTGGAAGAACACCAACATCGCCGACGGCGTGTGGGGCACCGATGTGACAGGTGCGGGTCGTGCGCTGACCAAGCGCATCTTCCGCGTGCCGATCGGCGCGGAGATGTGCGGGCCGGAATTCACGCCCGATGGCAAGACGCTCTTCGTCGCCGTGCAGCACCCCGGTGCCGATGGTGTTAACGAAGATCAGAATTTCGACAACCCGGCGACTCGCTGGCCCGACTTCCAGGCCGGCATGCCGCCGCGCCCGTCGGTCGTTGCCATCACCAAGGACGACGGCGGCGACATCGGCGCGTAACCCAACGCGTCTACAGTTTCACCGATCCACGCAGGTCTCCTCCCGGCACCCCTGTACGATAGGACCTGCCACTTGAGGGAGGGCTCGCAAGAGCCCTCCCTTCTTCTTTTCGGTGTTGATGCAGATGTGGATCGCGCCGCCACCGGGCGGTGCGGGCGCGGCTCAGCCTTTTTTCAACATCTCGTCGAGGCGGCGGCGCATGTCGTGCAGTTCCTGTTTCAGCGCGTCGATCTCGTTCTTCGATTCGGCGGCGGGAGCTGGGGCAGGCGCGGGCGGGGCGGTCTCCTCCGCCTTCGCGCCTTCCGTGGCGGCGAAGGGGTTGAACATGCTCATGGCGCGTTCGAAGATCGCCAGGTTCTGCCGGCCGACCTCTTCGAATTGCTTGATGTCGTTCGCGAACTTGCGCTGCATCTCGTCCTGCTGGCGCTGGAACGAGTCGATACTCGCATCGAGATAGCGCGGCACCAGCGCTTCGAGCCCATGGCCGTAATAGCCGATCAGGCGGCGCAGGAAGCTGATAGGCAGCAGGCTCTGGCCGCTGTTCTCGGCCTCGAAGATGATCTGTGTCAGGACCGACCGGGTGATGTCCTCGCCGCTCTTCGCGTCGCGCACGACGAAGTCCTCGCCGTCGCGCACCAGCTGCGCCAGATGTTCCAGCGTCACATAGGTGCTGGTCGCGGTGTTGTAGAGTCGGCGATTGGCGTATTTCTTGATGACGATGGGCTCGTTCGCGCCGTCTTTCTCGCTCACGCTCACCTCACAAAAAAACAGTGCAAAATCAGGACATGGATTGCTGCGCTGCGCAAGCGTCCTGTTGCGCTGCCGCAAGGTCAGGGCCCCGCCGTTTGGTGGCGACTCGCCAGTGCCGCCGCTGCGGCCTATCATCGGCCGGATGGAGCCTGTACCCGACCCTTTTGCCCTGGCCCGCCGCTATCTCGACCTGTGGGAAGAGCAGGCGGCGGCCACGATGATCACCGGCTGGTCCGCCTTTGCCTCGTTCATGACCAATGCTGCCAGCAGCGCGGGGCCAGGGCGTGAACCCGGCACAGCCAGTGCGGCCGGGGCCGCGGCCGATCGGTCTGCACCTCGCGCTGACGATGTGGACGCTGACGGGCGCCGCGGCGGCACTGCCGCTCGTCCGCATGGGGATGGTTCCCTGGGTTCCTGAACTCAAGGACCGCGCCGCCGCCCTCAACGCCGAACTCGCCCGCGCCGACCTGTTCGGCCTGATGCAGGGCGTCGGCCTGGAGGTGACGGGGCGCACGGCCGCTTTCCTCAACGCTGTCGAAGCCTATCGCCATCACCCCTATCGCCGCGCCCTCGAAGAACCGCCGGTGATCTGGCAGGAAGGCAACACGCGCCTGCTCGACTATGGCGCGGTGCCGCGGCCGCGCGGCGGCCGGCCGGTGCTGGTGGTGCCGTCGCTGGTCAATCGCGGCTATGTCCTCGACCTGTCGGAGCGGCGCAGCCTGCTGCGCCATCTCGCGCACCAGGGGCTGCGGCCGATCCTGGTCGACTGGGGCACGCCCGACGCGGTGGAAAAGCGCTTCAGCTTCGACGATTGCATCAAGGGCCGGCTGTCGCGTGCGCTCGACCGCGCCATGCAATTCGCACGCGGGCCGGTGCCGGTGATGGGTTATTGCATGGGCGGCAACATCGCCCTCGCCCTCGCCACCCTGCGGCCCGACGGCGTGAAGGCGTTGGCGCTGCTGGCGACGCCCTGGGACTTCCATGCCGGCCAGCCCGAAGCGATCCGCATGCTGGTGGCGCCGAACGGGCCGATCCCGTCGATGATCCGCCAGCTTGGCGAGATGCCCATCGACCTGTTGCAGGGCTTCTTCGTCGCGCTCGATCCGCTGCTCGCGATGCGCAAGTTCCGCAGCTTCGCCGCCCTGCCGCCGGATGCGCCGGAACGGCTCGACTTCGTCGCGCTGGAAGACTGGCTCAACGACGGCGTGCCGCTCGCCGGTCCCGTCGCCACCACCTGCTTCACCGAATGGTACGGGGCCAATGCGCCGCTCAGGAAGCAGTGGCGGGTCGGCGGCCAGGCGATTGACCCGGCGAAGATCACCTGCCCGACACTGGTGGTGCTGCCCGACCGCGACCGTATCGTCGCGCCCGGCGCCGCCCGCGCGCTGGTCGATGCGCTGCCGAAGCCGGATGTGCTGGAACCGGCCGCTGGCCATATCGGCATGGTGGTCGGCAGCAAGGCGGAAGCCGCGTTGTGGCAGCCGCTCGCCGGCTGGCTCAAGGCGCAATGGGCGGGGCGGCCCTAGCTTTCGAGCCCTTTTTACCGCACCGCCAAGGGCTTATGTGCAGTGCAGCATTCTGCTTTATTTCCGCCCGGACCCGGCGCAGGATGCCGGCATAACCGCCCGCAGCAGGGCGCAGACGAACTCCAGAGGTGCCCTCCATGACCGATGTTGTCATTGCCAGCGCCGCCCGCACGGCGGTTGGCGCGTTCAACGGGACGCTCAAGTCCCTCTCAGCCGCCGAGCTGGGCGCCATCGTGATCGGCGAGGTGCTGAAGCGCGCCCAGGTCGAGGCGAAGGATGTCGGCGAGGTCATCATGGGCCAGGTGCTCACAGGTGCCACCGGCATGAACCCGGCGCGCCAGGCCTCGATCCGCGCCGGCCTGCCGATTGAAACGCCAGCCTGGCTTGTCAACATGGTCTGCGGCTCGGGCCTGCGCTCGGTCGCGCTCGGCTTCCAGTCGATCCGCAACGGCGATGCGTCCATTGTCATCTCGGGTGGCCAGGAAAGCATGTCGCAGGCGCCGCACGCGATGCACCTGCGCGACGGCACCAAGATGGGCGACACCGCGATGATCGACACGATGATCCGCGACGGCCTGTGGGACGCCTTCAACGGCTACCACATGGGCCAGACGGCGGAGAATGTCGCGGCGAAGTGGCAGATCACCCGCGACATGCAGGACGAACTCGCGCTCGGCTCGCAGATGAAGGCGTCAGCAGCGCAGAAGGCCGGGCGGTTCAGGGACGAGATCGTCCCCGTCTCGATCAAGAGCAAGAAGGGCGAGACGCTCTTCGCCGAAGATGAATTCATCCGCGCCGACAGCAGCAAGGAAGTGCTCGCCAAGCTGCGCCCCGCCTTCGCCAAGGACGGCACCGTGACGGCTGGCAATGCGTCGGGCATCAACGACGGTGCCGCCGCCGTGATGCTGATGAGTGCCGATGAGGCGAAGCGCCGCGGCATCAAGCCGCTCGCGCGCATCGCCTCCTGGGCCCAGGCCGGCGTCGATCCGGCGGTGATGGGATCGGGGCCCATCCCGGCCAGCCGTGCCGCGCTGAAGAAGGCGGGCTGGAACGCGGCCGATCTCGACCTGATCGAGGCGAACGAGGCCTTCGCCGCCCAGGCCTGCGCCGTGAACAAGGATCTCGGCTGGGACCCGGCCAGGGTGAACGTCAACGGCGGTGCCATCGCCATCGGCCATCCCATCGGCGCCTCGGGCAATCGCGTGTTCGTGACGCTGCTGCATGAAATGCAGAAGCGCGGCGCGAAGAAAGGCCTCGCCACGCTGTGCATCGGCGGCGGCATGGGCATCGCCATGTGCGTGGAGCAGGTCTAAGCTTCACGGGCATGGGGGCCGCAGGCCGGCCCCAAAGGCAGTCCGGGCCGGCTGGAACGTCCCCTCACAAGGGAGGGACGTAATGGCGCGGGTTGCGATCGTTACCGGCGGCACGCGCGGCATTGGCCGCGCCATTTCCGAAGCGCTGAAGGACAAGGGCTATCGCGTCGCGGCCAATTATGCCGCGAGCGAGGAGGCGGCCGAGCGCTTCCGGTCCGAAACCGGCCTCAAGGCATGGCGCTGGGACGTCGCCGACTTTGCCGCCTGCCAGGTGGCGGTGGCGCAGATCACGGCCGAGCTTGGCCCGGTCGACATCGTCGTCAACAATGCCGGCATCACCCGCGATGCGACACTGCACAAGATGGCGCCCGAGCAGTGGCAGGCGGTGATCGACACAAACCTCAGCAGTTGCTTCAACATGTGCCGGGTGGTGATCGAATCGATGCGCGAGCGCGGCTTCGGCCGCATCGTCAATGTCGGCTCGATCAACGGCCAGGGCGGGCAATATGGCCAGGTCAACTACGCCGCTGCGAAATCCGGCATCCACGGCTTCACCAAGGCGCTGGCCCAGGAAGGCGCTGCCAAGGGCATCACGGTGAATGCCGTCGCGCCCGGCTATATCGACACCGACATGGTGCGCTCCGTGCCGCCCGCCGTGCTGGAGAAGATCGTCGCCCGCATCCCGGCCGGCCGCCTCGGCCAGCCCATGGACATTGCCCGCGCGGTGCTGTTTCTTGTCGCCGACGAGGCCGACTTCATCACCGGGTCCACTCTGTCGGTGAATGGCGGCCAGCATATGTACTAAGGGTCCGCAGTCCGGAATGACCACGATCTATCACATGGCCGCGGCCGCTGACTGGCAGGCGGCGCTGCAAAGCGGCAGCTACGCCGGCACGCCGGACGACCAGCGCGACGGCTTCCTGCATTTCTCCACCAAGCTGCAGGTGGCGGAATCAGCGAGGAAGCATCGCGCCGGGCGCACCGATCTCGTGCTGCTCACCGTGCGTGCCGAGGCGCTCGGCGAGGCGCTGAAATGGGAACCGGCGCGCGGCGGACAGCTGTTTCCCCATCTCTATGGACCCTTGCGCGCGGCCGACGTTGCGCGGGCGGAATCCCTGCCGCTTGGGCCCGACGGGCTGCATGAATTTCCCTGGGACAAGCCGACGCCGGGCGTGTTTCCGACCCGGTTGACGGACGGCTATCGCAGCTTCCTCGACGGCCGCTTCACCGGCGAGCAGGCGCGTTATGAAATGCTCGCTCGCGCTGGCCAGCGGCCCGAGATCATGGTGATCGGCTGCGTCGATTCCCGCGTCTCGCCCGAAGTGATCTTCGACGCCGCGCCGGGCGAGCTGATGGTGGTGCGCAATGTCGCCAACATCGTGCCGAAATACGAACCCGAAGCGGAGGGCAGCCGCTCGCAGCACGGCACCAGTGCGGCGCTGGAATTCGGCGTCCAGGCGTTGCGGGTGAAGCATATCGTCGTGCTCGGCCATGCCCTGTGCGGTGGCATCCGCGCCTTCGCCGACGACAATGAGCCACTGTCGCCCGGCGACTTCATTGGCAAGTGGATGGCGCAGATCGCGCCGGCGGCGGAGAAGCTCGGTCCTCAGGGCAAGAAGAATTTCGACGCCTATCTGCGCCAGCTCGAATTCGCCTCGGTCGAACTCAGCTTGCAGAACCTGATGACCTTCCCCTGCGTGCGCATCCTGGCGGAGAAGGGCCAGCTTGCCCTGCATGGCGCCTATTTCGGCGTCGCCACCGGCATGCTGCTGGTGCGCGACGCCGTCACCGGCAAGTTCGAACCGGTGACGGGCGCCGTGCCCGGACGGATGCCATTGAGGCCGGCGGGAAGCTGAGGGCAGGCGATCCAAATGCCGCCGTCATGCCGGCCTGCGCCGCCATGACGATTGCACCGATCAGCGCCCTGCGAGTTGTGGCGCCACCGGCGTGGTGAAGATCGGGTCCATCATCCGGCGGTCGAACCAGGCCGACAACTTCGGCCGGCCTTCGCGCCAGTGATGGGTGGGAATCTTGTGGTCGAGCCGTTCCGCCACCTTCGGCAACCGGGTTTCCAGGAAGGCCAGCGAGCCGACAAGCCGCACCTGGGCGATGTCGAGCGCGGCGGGGAAGGAATCGACCTCGCCCTCGAACTCGTCGAGGCTGCGCGGAATCTTGGGAAAGAAGCGGTCGATATAGGGCTGGCGCCGCTTGTCGGCCGGCTCGCGGCTTTCCACGAACAGCCGCACATAGTGGTCGAACAGCGAATCTGCCTGCCACAGCTGGCGGCGCAGCTTCAGCAGGTTGGGTCCGGGCGTGAACAGCTTTGGCTTCGCATGCAGCCCGTCGATATATTCATAGGCGACAGGGCCGCCATAGAGCGGCGTGCCGTCGGCAAGCTCGATCATCGGCACGGTCGACAGCGGGTTCACCTCGGGCAGCCCGTTGTCGGTCTCGAAGGGGTCGTTGGCGACGAAGGTGCACTGGGCGTGCACGCCCGCGTAGTTGATCACCGCCTCGATGGTGTGGACATAGCCCACGAAGGGCGAGAAACGCACCTTCATCATTGGTCGGCCTCGATCTTGCTGAAGATGGGATTGGGGCGCCAGCGTGCATACCAGGCGGCAAGCGTGGGCCGGCCCTCGCGCCAGTCGAAGTCCGGCTTGATGCCGAAGGGATGCAGCTGCGCGCCGATCTCCGGCATGCGCGTTTCGATCCAGATGATGGTGCAGACGGCGCGCAGTTGCGCGATATCGAGTCCGCGGGTCCAGCCCTTTGCGTCCTGGTCCAGCACGTCGAACCCGCTCAGCGTCTTCTTCCACTGGCGCGCGATCAGGTGTGGCCGGCGGTTTTCCGGCGGCTGCATCGATTCGCCGAAGACGCGGGCGAACTGGTCGAACATGCCATCGGCGAGCCAGAGCTGGCGGCGCAGGAAGATGAGGTCAGGGCCTGGCGGGAACAGCTTCGGCTTGTCGTGCAGCCCGTCGAGGAATTCATAGAGGATCGGCCCGCCGAAATAAGGCGTGCCGTCTTCGTCGAGCCCGGTGGGCACCGTGGTGATCGGTGTGTGCGGCGCGAGCTTCTGCCATTCCTGGTAGGGGTTCGTCGCCACCATCCGGCAGCGCGACCGCAGGCCGGTGCAGTTCACCAGCGCCTCGATCGGATTCACATAGTTGTCGAGCGGGGTGTAGAAGATGGTGATCATCGCATCGCAATCGCGTTGTCGCGTGGCCGGAACGACGGCCGCTTCGTGAATTCCTCATACCAGGCGGCCAGCTGGGGCCGGGCCTGCCGCCAGTCGAGCGGTAGCGAACCCTGATTCTTCAACTTGTCGAGATACATCAAACCGCAGGCAATGGAAATGAGCCCGACGGTGAATCCCCGGAACGAGGTTGCCTCGCGGTCGAGCGCATCCAGTGCGCGGCCGATGGTGGCCAGCCAGTTTTCCATCATCGCGTCAGACTGCAATGCACGCGGGCGTTTCAGTTCGTTCTGGCGCAACGCGGCGATGTCGAAAATGGCGTCGCCCAGCGTCATGTGGCGCAACGCGTCCCAGCGGTCGGGGCCGGGAGGGGGATACAGCTTCGGCCCGCTGTTCAGGGCGTCGAGATATTCATAGATCGCCGGGCCGCCGAAAATGCTCTGGCCCTCGTCGGTTACCAGAGTTGGCACCCGCGACAGCGGGTTCGCCGCCACATGGGCGGGGGCGCGCGTGTAGGGGTCGGTCGGGATGCGCTCCATCCGGTCCCAGGTCCCGGTCTCGAGCGCAACGACCTGCACCTTGTGCACGACATCGCGCAAGGGTGTGTAAAACAGCTTCATGGGATCCGATTTGATAGGGCAGTAAACGCTAGCATCCGCCCGCTACCGGCGTCCACGCGCGACTCGTGCTAGAATGGCCAGATGGAAGGCGATGTCGTCGATCTCAAGCGTTTCTACGACAGCCGGCTCGGGCTGATCGTTGCGCACACCCTGCGCCGCGAATTGCGCCGTTTCTGGCCCAATATGGCGGGCCAGCGCATGCTCGGCCTCGGCTATGCCGTGCCCTTCCTGCGCCCCTTCCGCGACGAGGCCGAACGCGTCGTCGCCCTGATGCCAGCGCGCCAGGGCGTGCATCACTGGCCGGCGGGCGATGCCAACGCTGTCGCGCTGGGTGACGACACCGAGTTGCCGCTGCCCGATGCGATGTTCGACCGTGTGCTGCTGGTGCACGCGCTGGAAACCAGCGAAGAGATGCGGCCCATGCTACGCGAGATCTGGCGCGTGCTGGCGCCGGAAGGCCGGCTCCTGATCGTGGCGCCGAACCGCCGCGGCGTCTGGTCGCGGCTGGAACGCACGCCCTTTGGTGCCGGCCAGCCCTTCAGCCCGGGCCAGCTGGAACGGCTTCTGCGCGAGGCGATGTTCTCGCCGACGCAATCCTCGGCGGCGCTCTACTTCCCGCCGACGCGCTGGAACGTCGCCTTGCGCTTTGCCAGGACGATCGAGAATTTCGGCGCCCGCATCAAGGCGACGGCGCTCGCCGGCGCGGTGCTGGTCGAAGCCTCAAAGCAGGTTTACGCCGTAGGTGTTCGCGCCCAGGGGCGCAAGCGCCGCCCGGTCACCGTGCCGGCCATCCGCGTCGTGCAGCCCGGCGCGGCGCGCATGCCGGGCAGCGCGCGTATTCCAGGCGGAGACTAAGCCCGCCGCAGCAGGAACAATCCCTGCTGCGCGAACAGGTTGCCCAGCTGCTCGATGGAGCTGAACCAGGTCGCGGTGCCGTCACGGTTCAGGTAGACGCGCTTTTCCACCACCAGGTTCAGGTCGCGGCACAAATCCTCGAAGTCACGGATCGTGCACAGGTGGATGTTGGGCGTTTCCCACCACGGCTCGTCGAGCAGCTGCGTTTCCGGCATCTGGCCGCGAGTCAGCAGCTGCAGGCGGATCTTCCAGAAGGCGAAGTTGGGGAAGGAGACGATGGCGTGGCGGCCGATGCGCACCATTTCTTCCACCACCCGGCGCGGGTTGCGCGTTGCCTGCAGCGTCAGAGACAGCACGACATAGTCGAAGGCCTGGTCGGGATAGTCGACGAGATCAATATCGGCGTCGCCCTGGATCACCGAGAGGCCGTTGCTAACGCAGGCATTCACGCCGGCCTGGGAAATCTCGATGCCGCGTGCATCCACGTCCTTCTGGGTCGAGAGAACATGCAGCAGGTCGCCCTCGCCGCAGCCGACGTCGAGCACGCGGCTGCGCGAGGGGATCATGTCGGCGATCAGCAGCAGGTCGACGCGGGTGTCGGCGACGCGCGGCAGGGTGACAGGACCGTTCATGCCGGCAGCCCCCGGCGCCGCGCCGCGCCGTTCAGGAAGCCGGTCAGGGTGCGATCGAATTCCGGCTCCTCGAGGAGGAAGGCGTCATGGCCCTTGTCGGACTCGATCTCGACGAAGCTGACATTGGCGGCTTCGGCATTCAGCGCGCGCACGATGTCGCGGCTTTCCCAGGTCGGGAACAGCCAGTCGCTGGTGAAGGAAATCACGCAGAAGCGCACCGGCGTCTTTTCGAACGCCAGCGACAGCGTGTCGTCATGCTCCGCGGCGAGGTCGAAGTAATCCATCGCCCGGGTGATGTAGAGGTAGGAGTTGGCGTCGAAGCGCTCGACGAAGGTGATGCCCTGGTGGCGCAGGTAGCTTTCCACCTGAAAGTCGGCATCAAAGCCATAGGTGACGCGGTTGCGGTCCTGCAGCTTGCGGCCGAACTTCCGGCGCAGCGCCGGCTCGGACAGATAGGTAATATGCGCCGCCATGCGGGCAACCGCGAGGCCGGCGCGCGGCACGGTGCCCACTTCCAGATAATTGCCGCCCTGCCAGTTGGGATCGGCGGTGATCGCCTGGCGGCCCACTTCGTGGAAGGCGATGTTCTGGGCCGAATGGCGTGCGGCGGCGGCGATCGGCACGGCGGCGAACACGCGTTCGGGATAGGCATGGGCCCATTGCAGCACCTGCATGCCCCCCATCGACCCTCCGATGACGGCGAAGAGCTGTTCGATGCTGAGATAGTCGAGCACGCGTGCCTGCGCCCGCACCATGTCGGCGATGGTGATGACCGGGAAGGTGAGACCCCAAGGCTTGCCCGTCTCGGGGTTGATCTCCTTCGGCCCGGACGAGCCCATGCAGCCGCCCAGCACATTCACGCAAATCAGGAAATAGCGGTCGGTGTCGAGCGGCTTGCCCGGCCCGACGATGCGCTCCCACCAGCCGGCCTTGCCGGTCGTGGGGTGGGCGCTGGCGACATACTGGTCGCCGGTCAGCGCATGGCAGATCAGGATGGCGTTCGACTTGTCGGCGTTGAGCGCGCCATAGGTCTGGTAGGCCATGGTGAAGCGGTCGAGCTCGACCCCGCAGTCCAGCCGCAGGGGCCGCTCATGTCCAAGTTCGACGGAAAAGCCCTGGTCGACCGGCTGGCTGCCGGCAGGTGTGACCACGGGTTGCGACGTCATAAAAGGCCTGTCCTGCGAC
Source organism: Alphaproteobacteria bacterium (assembly GCA_947473325.1). Lineage (GTDB taxonomy): Bacteria > Pseudomonadota > Alphaproteobacteria > SHVP01 > SHVP01 > CANJEJ01. Next base: position 15,622 of record CANJEJ010000009.1, read on the forward strand.
AATGAAATACGGAGGGCCATAGGTTGGTCCGGCGCCCGGCCGTGTCAACGTTTTCTTTGATTTCGGGGCCTGCCCGGACTATGACTATCTGCCCTCGACAGCGCATTTCCCAAGCTTTTTTCATGGCCAAACTGCCCAACACGCTCGACGAGCTCCGGCGTGAAATCGACGCCATTGACGACCGCCTGCACGACCTGATCGCGCAGCGGACGGCCGTCGTGCGCCGCATTGCCGAGATCAAGGGCAAGGGCCCGGTGCTGCGCCCCGGCCGCGAGGCCAGGATCTTGCGCCACCGCCTGTCGGTGGCGGCAGGCGACCCGCTGCCCGCCGCGGTGTTCGCCCGGGTGTGGCGCGAACTGATTTCGGCCTATTGCCGGCTGCAGGGCCCCCTCCAGGTGGCGGTCTGCGCGCCGGTGAAGTCCGTCGGCTACTGGGACCTCGCCCGCGACCATTTCGGCTCGGCCACCAAGATGAGCCTGTTCCACTCGGCCACGCTCGTTCTGCGGGCGGTGAGCGAGACCGAGGGCATGGTTGGCCTCTTGCCGATGCCGCACGATGATGACACCGATCCCTGGTGGCGCCATCTGGCAACCGGGCCGGAACCCGCGCTGCGCGTGGTCGCACGGCTGCCCTTTACCGCCAACCCGGGCGCCCGCTTCGAAGACCTGCAGGCGGTGGTCGTCGCCCGCGTGGCGGAAGAGGACAGCGGCGACGATGTGAGCTGGCTCGTCGTTTCGGCCGAGGAACGCATCAGCCGCCGCTCCCTCAACGACCTCGCCCAGGGTGTCGATTTCGACGCCCACGTGCTGGCCGGTCACGACGAAGGCTCGGGCGCCGGCTATTTCTATCTGCTGGAAGTGGCCGGGCATGTCGGGCGCGACGATGCCCGGCTCGCCCGGCTCACCGACAAGCTCAAGGCGGCGCGCGGCCGTGTCACCCCGGTCGGCGCCTATGCCCGGCCGCAGGCGGACGCGTGAGCCATGGCGACGCCCCGTCCGCGTCCCGGCATTCTCGATATCGCGCCCTACGTCGGCGGTGAATCGAAGATCGCGGGCATCAACCGCATCATCAAGCTGTCGTCGAATGAATCGGCCATCGGGCCCAGCCCGAAGGCGATCGCCGCCCATCAGGCGGCAGCACCCGACATGTTCCGCTATCCCGACGGCGATTCGAAGCTGCTGCGCGAGGCGATCGGCCGCCACCACGGCCTTGATCCGGCGCGCATCGTCTGCGGCGCGGGCTCCGACGAACTCCTGCACCTGCTCGTCACCTGCTACGCCATGCCGGGCGACGAGGTGCTCTACAACAAGCACGGCTTCGCCATCTATCCGATCGCGGCGATGACGGCGGGCGCGGTGCCGGTGGCGGCGCCTGAGGTGAATTACACGGCGAGCGTCGACACGCTGCTCGAGCGCGTCTCGTCGCGCACGCGCCTTGTCATGCTGGCCAACCCGAACAACCCGACCGGCACCTATCTGTCCAGGGCCGAACTGCAGCGCCTGCATGCCGGCATGCCGAAGGACGCGCTGCTGGTGATCGATTCGGCCTATGCCGAATTCGTCAGCCGCGCCGACTACACGGCGGGCGAAGACCTGGTCGACGCACATGACAACGTGATCATGACGCGCACTTTCTCGAAGCTCTATGGCCTTGCGGGCTTGCGCGTGGGCTGGGCCTATGGTCCGCCCGCGATCGTCGACGTGCTCAACCGCACACGGCCGCCCTTCAACGTCAACCTGCCGGCCCAGGCCGCAGCGGTGGCGGCGCTCGACGACGTCGGCCACACGCAGAAGGCGCGCGACCACAACGCGCGCTGGCTGCCCTGGCTCGCCGCCGAGCTGACCAAGCTTGGCCTGCCGCCGGTGCCCAGCGTTGCCAATTTCGTGCTGGTGCCGCTCGGCAGCCCGCAGCGCGCCAAGGCGGCGCAGGACTTCCTGCGCACGCGCGGCATCCTCGTGCGCCAGATGGGCGGCTATCACCTGCCCGATTTCCTGCGCGTCAGCGTCGGCCTGCAGGACGAACTCGAAGCCTTCATCGCCGCGATGGGCGATTTCCTCAAGCAGGCGCGCTGAGATGGCCGCGCCCTTGTTCAGGCGCATGGCGCTGCTCGGCGTCGGCCTGATCGGCGGTTCCATGTCGCATGCGGCGCGGCGCGGCGGCCTCGTGGGCGAAATCGTCGGCCATGCCAAGAGCGAACGCACCCGCGCCCGCGCGCTGGAACTCGGCCTTTGCGCCAAGATGTACGACAACCCGGCCGATGCGGCGCGCGACGCCGATCTCGTCGTGCTGGCAACACCGGTCGGCGCCTATGCCGCGCTCGCCGCAGCGATTGCGCCGGTGTTGAAGCCCGGCACCATCGTCACCGACGTCGGGTCGGTCAAGGCCGCCGTCGTCGCCGATGTGTTGCCGCACATGCCGCCGGGCGTCGATTTCGTGCCGGCGCATCCGGTGGCGGGCACCGAGCATTCCGGCCCCGACGCGGGCTTCGCCGAGCTGTTCGACAACCGCTGGACCATCCTGACGCCGCCCGAGGGCACGCGGCCGGAAGCGACGGAAAAGCTCGCCACCTTCTGGCGCGCCCTTGGCGCCAGGGTCGATATCATGACGCCGCCGCACCACGACCTCGTGCTGGCCGTCACCTCGCACCTGCCGCATCTCATCGCCTACAACATCGTCGGCACCGCCAACCATCTGGAAGCGGTGACGGAGTCGGAAGTTATCAAATATGCCGCGGGCGGCTTCCGCGACTTCACCCGCATCGCCGCGTCGGACCCGGTCATGTGGCGCGACATCTTTCTCACCAATGGCGGCGCGGTGCTGGAAATGCTCGGCCGCTTCCAGGAAGACCTCTCGGTGCTGACGCGCGCCATCCGCTTCAAGGACGGCGAGACGCTGGAAAAATTTTTCACCCACACCCGCGCCATCCGTCGCGGCGTCATCGACGCGGGCCAGGCCGATCCGGAAACGGCGAAGAAAAAGTAGTCGCGTTGTAGAGCGGTGGGTTAGTCGAGCTGCAGCGGCGGCAATTCCGCGACCACCACCGGCCCAATCGACAATTTTCCGAACTGCGCGTTGAGCGGCAGGATGACGCCGCCCGCCGCGTTGCGGCCGGCGAGCAGGCCGACGGAAATCCTGATTCCGCTGGCGGCTCGATTGTTGACAAGGCCCGCCTTGACCAGCAGGTCGATGAAGTCCGACAGGCCGCGCAAGGACGTGGCGAACGCGCCCAGTGGGCGCATCATCTCGTCCAGCGTCAGCGTGCCGTCGCCATCCGCGATCAGCGGTCCCCAGGCGAGGTGAACCTTCTTCGCCTCGATGGTGCCGCCGCCGTCGCGCCAGGCGGTGACGCGCTCCTTCAGCTTGCCATCCGACGGGATCGGGCCGGTGACCTGGATGTCGGCCGCCAGGCGGTCGATGGTGCCGCCCAGTTTGTCCAGCGCCTCGAGCGGGCCGTCCAGCGCGGTGGCGGCGAAGCTGCCGTCCAGCGTCACACCCGCCTCGGCCGGGCGGCGCAGCGCAAGGTCGAACTGGTTCGCTGTGATCGGCGCGGGAAGGGTGATCAGGTCGAGCAGCGGCTTTTCCGCCGCCGCCGTCAGGCCATCGATGGCACCATGGCGCAGGGTCACGTCGCCACTCACGCGCGGGCTCGACAGCAGGATGTCCCGCGAAAGCCCGCGCAGATTGTAGGTGAAGTGGCTGTCGATTGCGGTGTAGCGCAGGCGCTCCGGCGCCCAGGGTGGGGCGGCGACGTCGAGCGAGTCGGCCCGCCAGGACCAGGTTTGTGCCGCAGGCCGGCCCACCACCGGGTTGTCCAGACGAACGCGGAACCGGAAGGGATAGCCGCCCACCGACAGCGAATCGTAGACGACGAACCAGCCTTCGGCGCGGCGCTCGGCCTGCCAGCCCTCGATCCCGGCGATCAGCTGCTTGCCGGCCTGGTACCAGAAGACGGTGTAGCCGCCGGCGAGCAGCAGGACGGCGACAGAGAGGATGCCCACGATGATCCACGCGCGCCGCCGCGATCCGGGCGGACGCGGTGCGCGGGTGGAAACGCTGGGATTGCCGGAAGCCATCTTCGCCTTCTATAGCATGACGGGAGGAGGAGCGGTTTCGTGCAGCGTGACGCCAACGGCGATATCTGGGTCTTCGGCTATGGCTCGCTGATGTGGAACCCGGGTTTCCCCCATGCCGAGGCGGTGCCGGCGGTGCTGCGGGGCTATCATCGCGCCTTCTGCCTCTATTCGCATTACTACCGCGGCACGCGCGAACGGCCGGGCCTGGTGCTGGGCCTCGACCGCGGCGGCGTCTGCCGTGGCAAGGTCTTCCGGATAACGGCCGGCGATGCCGAAGGTGCCCTGCATTATCTGATCGACCGCGAGATGCGCGGCGAGGACGTCTACCTGCTGCGCTGGCGCGATGTGGCAATGGTGGATCGCCGTGTCACCGCCGCCTGCTTCGTGGTGAACCGCAAGCACAAGGATTACGCCGGGCGCCTGGCCCCTGACCGCGTGGCGGAAATTGTCGGCGGCGCAGTCGGGCAGACGGGGACCAACCGCGACTATCTGCTCAACACCGTGCAGCATCTCGACGAGATCGGCGTGCGCGATATGAACCTGCATACGGTGCGCGACCTGTTGCTGTCCGCTCAGCCCGTCCAGCCGAATTCGGTGTAGCGCTCTCCCCGCGCGATCGCCGCCAGCGCGGCGGCGTGATAGGGCACGAGCGGGTCCGGCAGCCGATTTGCGGGGAAGAATGCCAGCGCATCGCATTTTTCCGGCTCGGCGTTGAACGGCTCGCCGGCCACATCCTCTGCCAGGAAGAAGAAGTCGATGCCAGCGCCATGCCCGTCGCGGGCGAAGCGGTGCATGGTCAGCGCCTGCTGCAGATGCGCCGATGCCAGGACCAGCCCTGTTTCCTCGCGCGTCTCGCGTATCATGGCCGCCAGCGCGGATTCACCGTCCTCCACCATGCCGGCGGGCAGGGCATAGTGGCCGTCGCGATAGCCAGTGTTGTGGCGCCACAGCAGCAGGATCGAGTCGTCGCGGCGCAGGACGAGATGGACAGCGAGCGGATAGCGTGACCGGTCGGCGCGGACGGGCGCCGCCGCTAGCTGCACTTCGAATAGCCGCAGGAGGTGCAGGTGTCGCAGCCTTCCATGCGGATCAACGCTGGCTGGCTGCAGCGCGGGCAGGAGCGGTGGCGCGCGTCGCCCGGGCCGCTGCCGTCCATGTTGGCGGCCTTGCGCAGCTCGACCGCCTGGTCGTCGCGGCTGTGCGGGTCGGCCATGAAGCCGGTGGCGATCAGGTGCTGCTCGATCACCTCGCCGATGGCGGCAAGTAGCGACGGCACATAATGCCCGTCCACCCAATGTCCGCCGCGCGGGTCGAACACGGCCTTGAGTTCTTCCACAACGAAGGAGACGTCGCCGCGGCGGCGGAACACGGCCGAGATCATGCGCGTCAGCGCCACGGTCCAGGCGTAATGCTCCATGTTCTTCGAGTTGATGAAGACCTCGAAGGGCCGGCGCCGTCCGTCCTGGATGACGTCGTTCACCGTGATGTACATGGCGTGGTCCGATTCCGGCCAGCGCACCTTGTAGGTGTTGCCGGGCAGCACGCCGGGCCGGTCGAGCGGCTTGGTCATGTAGACGACGCCGCCCGCCTCATACATGTCGGCGGGCTTCACCGGCGGCTTGTTCAGTGGCAGCTCGGGCTGGTCGGTCTTCTTGTCGGCCGTCGGTTTCACCGACAGGACCGACCCTGTCACGTCGTTCGGGCGATAGGTGGTGATGCCCTTGCAGCCAAGCTCATAGGCCTGCAGATAGATCGACTTGAAGTCCTCGAAGGAAATGTCCTCGGGGCAATTCACCGTCTTCGACACGGCGCTGTCGACATAGGCCTGCACGGCGGCCTGCATCTTCACATGGTCGGTGGGTGCCAGCTGCTGGGCATCGACGAAGGCGGCAGTCAGCGGCGTGGTGTCGCCATACATGCGGCGGTAGAGGCGGAAGGCATAGTCGCTCACCTCTTCCTCGCGCCGGGTGCCGTCGGGCATCAGGACGCTGCGGTGATAGGCGAAGCTGAACACCGGCTCGAGGCCCGACGACACGTTGTCGGCGAGGATCGAGATCGTGCCCGTCGGCGCCACCGAGGTGAGGAGGCCGTTGCGGATGCCGCGCGACGCGATCGCCGCGCGCACGTCCTCGTCCAGGCCCTTGATGCCGTCGGTGGCAAGATACTGGTCCTTGTCGAACAGCGGAAAGGCGCCCTTTTCCACCGCGAGTTCGGTGGACGCGAGATAAGCGGCGCGCTGCACCTTGTGCATCCAGCGCCGCGTCATCGCCACCGCATCGTCGCTGCCATAGCGCAAGCCGCACATGATCAGCGCATCGGCGAGGCCCGTGACGCCGAGGCCGATGCGGCGCTTGGCGTTGGCCTCGTTGCGCTGTTCATCCAGCGGGAAGCCCGAGGCGTCGATGGCGTTGTCGAGCATGCGGATGGCGGTCGAGACGAGGTCGGTGAGCGCCGTTTCGTCCAGCGCCGCGTGGGGCGTGAACGGGTCGCGCACCAGCCGCGTCATGTTGATGGAGCCGAGCAGGCAGGCGCCATAGGGTGGCAGCGGCTGCTCGCCGCAGGGGTTGGTCGCGGCGATCTGCTCGGCATAGGCGAGCGGGTTCAGCTTGTTGATGCGGTCGATGAAGATCACGCCCGGCTCGGCATAGGCATAGGTCGCGCGCATGATCTTGTCCCACAGCGCGCGGGCCGACACGGTGCGATGGGTGACGCCGTTGAAGACGAGGTCCCAGGGCAGGTCGTCCTTCACCGCCGCCATGAACGGGTCGGTGGCGAGGACCGAGAGGTTGAACATGCGCAGCCGCCCGGGCTCGCGCTTCGCCTCGATGAAGGCCTCGATATCCGGGTGGTCGCAGCGCATCGTCGCCATCATGGCGCCGCGACGGTGGCCGGCCGACATGATCGTGCGGCACATGGCGTCCCACACGTCCATGAAGGTGAGCGGGCCAGAGGCATCCGCCCCCACGCCCTTCACCCGCGCGCCCTTGGGCCGCAGGGTGGAGAAGTCGTATCCGATGCCGCCGCCCTGCTGCATCGTCAGGGCCGCCTCGCGCAGATGGGCGAAGATGTTGCCCATGTCGTCGCCGATGGTGCCCATGACGAAGCAGTTGAACAGGGTGACGCGACGCTCGGTGCCGGCGCCGGCGATAATCCGGCCGGCGGGCAGGAAGCGGAAATCCTCGAGCGCCGTGTAGAATCGCTTCTCCCAGGTCTCGGGGTCCTTTTCCGGGGCGGCCAGTGCCTTGGCGACACGCTTCCAGGTGTCCGGCAGCGTCGCGTCCACGACCGACCCGTCGGGGGCCTTGAGCCGGTATTTCATGTCCCAGATCTGCTGGGAAATGGGGGCGATGGACGTCATGGCGACCTCAGCAAACGCGCGGGAAGTATAAGGAGCGCGCAGTGTAGGACAAAAGATGTTCCCGGAGTGTTCTAATTTGGTGACAAGTTAACCCTCTGATCCTGCGGGAAAATCAGAGTTAGACCCGTTATCCACAAGGGGTGTTTTGAGAGATATGGGGATGGCGAAAACGATCCCCAAATCCCTCCCCAGACTTGTCCCTGCGCTCAGGCCTGGGGCGCGGTGTCCCGGCCTTCGGCGGCCAGCCGGGCGGTGCCGGCCTCGATGCGCTCTTCCAGCGCCGCCATGAAGGCGCGGCGTTGTAGCCCGGCGGGAATCGGCTCCAGGAATTCCAGCACGATGGTGCCAGGCCGGCGCCGGAAGCTGCGGCGCGGCCAGAATAGGCCGGAGTTCAGCGCGATCGGCACGCAGGGAATCTCGAGCTGGTTGTAGAGCGCGGCGACGCCCGGCAGATAGGGCGCGGCAACCCCCGGCGCGATGCGCGTGCCCTGGGGAAAGATGATGATGGGACGCGCCGCGGCCTTGGCTGCCTCGGCCGCCGCGACCATGTCGCGCAACGCCTTCGATCCCGCCTCGCGATCGACCGGGATCATGCGCGAATGGCGGCAGTACCAGCCATAGATCGGGATGGCCAGCAGCTCGCGCTTCATCACGATGGCAGGGTCGTGCGTGATGATGTGGAAGATGATCGTGTCCCAGGCCGACTGGTGCTTTGCCGCCATCAGCACCGCGCCGGGCGGAATGCGGTCGCGCCCCCGGATGTCGATGCGCGTGCCGGCAATGACGCGCAGCAGCCACATCACGCCCATAGCCCAGTAGGTCTGCCCGCGCACCGTCGCCAGCGGCGACATCAGCAGCGACGGCAGCCAGGCCAGGTTGATCAGCGCCGACCAGACCCAGAAGGCGACGTGAAACAGGATGGAGCGAAGGACGAGCACGGGGCTCAGGCGACCCAGGCGCGCAGCGACGCGATGACGAATTTGGTGAACTCCAGCGCCGTGACCTTCATGCCATAGGCGTCGCTCCACGGGCTTTCCCATATCCGGGAGGTGAAGACGGGATGCGGCACGATCTCCATCTCCGGCATGAAGCGGCGCAGCTCCACCATGCTGCGCGGCATGTGGAAGGTGGAGGTGACGGCGCGCAGCGAATGGAAGCCTTCCTTGCGCATCCACTCGGCGGCAGCGGCGGCATTGCCCACGGTATCGGGCGCGTCATATTCCAGCACGATGCAGCATTCGAAGCGTGACGACAGCTGGCGCAGGCGCTGCTGCGTCAGGAAGGACGAGCCCTCGTTCAGGCCTGTGATGAAGAGCTTTTGCGCCAGCTCGCGCTCGAGCAGGTCGACGCCGGTGGCGATGCGCGCCGGTCCGCCGGTCAGCACCACGATGGCGTCGGTCTTGATCGTCTCGTCGGGCTGCAGCGCATTCGTCGTGGTGATGAACCAGAGGAAGCCGCCGAACCAGACAAAGGCCGCCGCCAGCGCCAGCAGGACCAGGCGACGAAGGAATCGGAACAGGCTCACGCCGCAGCCTTTCCCGTCAGGGCCCGCGCGGCGGCGGCAAGGTCTGCATGAATTTCAACCGGGTCGACCGCCGCCGGCCAGCCGGCATCGCGCGTCGCTGCGCCCTTGCCGGTCAGCACCAGCAGGCGGCGCACGCCTGCTGCTGCGGCGGCTTCAAGATCGCGTTTGGCGTCGCCGATCATCACTGTGTCGGCGGGCGCGGCGCGGAAATGCGCCATCGCCTCGATCAGCATGCCAGGGGCCGGCTTGCGCCGCGGCCCCGCCGCCCAGGGCGGATCGGCGCAGATGTAGATCTTGTCGAGCCGTCCGCCGGCGGCCGACACCGCGGCTTGCAGCTTGTCATGGATGCGTTCGAGCATGGCCAGGTCGATCAGCCCGCGTCCCACCACCGACTGGTTGGTGATGACGGCGGTGGCATGGCCCGCGCGCGTCAGGCTCGCGACGGCCTCCGGTGCGCCGGGCAGGATGTCGAGCTCCTCCGGCGACTTCACGAGGTCGCTGCGGTCGCGGTTGAGGACGCCGTCGCGGTCGATCAGGACGAGCATGACGCTTCTCTACAGCACCTGGCGCAAGGTGCGCATGACGGTCAGCCGCGCGGTGCCCATGGCAACCAGGCCGGCGACGACGGGAATAAGCAGGCCGCCGGCCAGCCACAACACCAGCGAAATGGAAAGCTGTTCGGGCAGGCGCAGGCCGGCCACCGGCAAGGCGACCTCGCCCGCGATGACACCGAGCGCGGCCACGGTGGCGGCCGCCAGCACGACGCCGATGATGCCGCCGAGCAGCCCGTGCCACAGCGCATTGGTGACGAACTGGCGCGCGATATAGGCATCGCGCGCGCCGATCAGGTGCAGCAGTTCGATCGTTTCGCGGTGCATGGAAAGCCCGGCGCGGGTCGCGAAGACGATGATCGCCACGGCGGCCAGCGCGACCAGCAGCATGACCACGCCGGCCACAAGCTGGACCGAACGCGCGAGCCGCACCAGCCGTTCAAGATAGACGCCGTTGTCGCTGACGCGCGCACCCGGCACCACGCCCGCCAGGTTGCGCTGCAGGGCGACGAGATCGATGCGCGCGCCGGGGTCGAGCGTCACGTCGATCAGCACCGGCACGGGCAGGTCAGCCGGCAGGTTGCCCTTGCCGAGCCATGGTTCGAGCAGGCTTTCGAGGTCGCTCGCGGGCACCGGCTGGGCCGTGGCGATCCCGGCTGTTTCCAGCAACAGGCTGACCGCGGTGTCGGTGCGTGCGGCGGTCTCGGCGACCGATGCGTCGCCGCGCCCGCCGGGCAGTTGCACGGTCAGTGTGCCGCGCAGGCCTTCGCTCCAGCGGTCGACGGTGGCGCCCACCACCACCGCACCCGCCAGCGCCAGCGTGGCGAGATAGACCATCGCCGCAACCATCAGGGGGATGAAGCGCCGGGCCGTGTCGCGGTTGAGCTGCAGTTCGGAGCGGTGGAACATCACGCCCCCGGCAGGGGGTCGACGCGGCGCAGCCGGTCGACGCCGGTCGGGGCGGGACGGTGGAGCGTCAGGTCACCGCCCTGCAGCCGCAATTCGGGGCGGCGGAAGGTCGAGACCAACGAGCGGTCATGGGTGGCGATCACCACCGTGGTGCCGATCTTGTTGAGCTCCTCGAAGAGGCGAAGGATGCGCAGGCCCTGGTCGAGGTCGATGTTGCCGGTCGGCTCGTCGGCCAGCAGCAGGCTCGGCCGGCCGATCACCGCCCGGGCGATGGCGACGCGCTGCTTTTCCCCGTCCGAAAGGGTGGGGGGCTTGGCGTTGACCTGGCCCGACAGGCCGACCCAGGACAGAAGCTCGGTCACATGGGCCTCGATCTGCTCTTTCTTGGCCCCGGCGATGCGCAGGGGCAGGGCCACATTTTCCAATGCCGTCAGATGGTTAATGAGGCGGAAGTCCTGGAAGACGACACCAATGCGGCGGCGCAGCGGCGGCAGTTCGGGGCGCTTCAGGACGGTGACGTCACGGCCGAACAGGCGCACCAGACCTCGGGTTGGGCGCTGGGCCAGATACATCAGCTTGAGCAGCGAGGTCTTGCCCGCGCCGCTGGGGCCGGTCAGGAAATGGAAGGACCCGCCTTCCAGCTCGAAGGAAATGTCGCGCAGGATCTCGGGTCCCGAGCCATAGCGCACACCGACATTTTCGAAGCGAACCACGCCGTTCCGTTCCCCGCTGTGCTGAACCGCCAGATTCGCACGCATTCCCACGCTTGCGCCAGCCGGACACCGCGCTTGCGCCGTGATAGCCAAAGCCCTATAAGGATTCCGTTTAAGAATCAATGGCCTAGGGCATGATTGTCACCTGCCCGAATTGCGCGACCCGATACCAGATCGAACCCGACGCCCTTGTTCCCAACGGGCGCTATTTGCGTTGCGTGAAGTGCAGCCACCAGTGGCTGGAACGACCGTCCGCTGCCGGCGGTGCCGAAGCACCGGAAGAGGACAATTTCGACGACCTGCTGAGCCCGCCGCGGCGCACCCGCCGGCCACCGGCACGCCGTCCCGGTGCCCGTGGCCGCACGCCGCCAAAACGCAGCCGTCTCGCGAAGATCATGCCCTGGGCGGCGCTGGCCGCGGTGCTGGTCGGCATCCTGGGCGGCGTCGTTCTGCTGCAGAAGCCGATCGTCTCGATCTTCCCGCCGGCGGCGCCGCTCTACGCGATGCTTGGCCTTGGCGAGCCCGCGCCGGTGCAGCGTTTTGAAGTGCGCAACGTCATCACCGAGCAGCGCCGCGACGGCGACAATGTGGTGATCGAGGTGAAGGGCGAGGTGCACAACCTCACCAACGAGGTGCAGAGCCTGCCGCAGCTCATTGCCGTCTTGCGTGATGTCAACGAGCGGGAAATCCAGTTCTGGAAGTTCAACGGCCCGGTGCCCGAACTGCAGCCCGGCCAGACGACGGAATTCACCACCAGCATCACCAATCCGCCGGCCAACGCGCGGAGCCTGATCGTCAACTTCGCGGCGCCCGATCCTCCTCCCGCCGGCGGCTGACACGCGCCGCCGCATGCCGCCTCCCGGCATTTCCGTCCTCTTCGATGCCGGGCAGATCGCCGCGCGCCTGCAAGAACTCGCCGGTGAAATCGCCGCGGCCATGGGCCCCGACATCCTGCTGGTGTCGATCCTCAAGGGCAGCTTCGTCTTTTCTGCCGACCTGATCCGCGCCCTCTATCACGCCGGCATGCGGCCCGAGGTGGATTTCCTCACGCTTTCCAGCTATGGCGCGGGCACGCAAAGCCGCGGCGATGTGCGCATCGTGCGCGATGTCGACGATCCGGTGGCGGGCCGCCAGGTGCTGCTGGTCGACGACATCCTGGAGTCCGGCCGCACGCTGTCCTTTGCGCGCGACCTCCTGCAGCAGCGCGGCGCGGCAGCGGTGAAGCTCGCCGTGTTCCTGGACAAGCCGGTGCCGCGCGCGGTGCCCTGCGAGGCGGACTTCCGCGCCTTCCTCTGCCCTGAGCGTTTCGTGATCGGCTATGGCCTCGACCACGCCCACCGCTATCGCGAACTGCCCTTCGTTGGCGCGCTCGACGGGATGTAACTGTTTCCTCTCCCGCAAGGGGTGAGGAGGTGGTGTGGACTAGAACCGCCGCAGCAGACGTTCGATATAGTCGGTTTCGGTCTGCGAGCGGGTGCGGTCGCCGGCGCGGCGATAGAGCTCGCGCAGGATTTCGCGCGTGCGCTGGATCTCGGCCTCTTCCGGAATGGCGACGCGTTCGTCGTCGGTGTTGCCAAGCCCGGCCTGCGGCCGACCCAGCGGATCGCGGCCGACGCGATTCATCGGATTGGCGCCGCCCTCGAAGCTGCCCGGGTCCTGGCCCATCGCTTCCATCAGGTCGCGCATCACCGAATTGGCGCCCTGGCGCAGCTGGTCGAGCGCATCGGTCATCGGGCCCACGGCCTGGCCAGGGCGGCGTGCTTCCAGTTCGCCACGCGCGTCGTTCATCGAGCGTTCGGCGCGGCCCAGCGCACCGGGGATATCCTGTCCCGCCTCGCCCAGGCGGCGCATCATCTCGCCCAGCATGCGGCGCAGGTTTTCCTGCTTGTCGGCCATCGGGCCAGTGCCCTGCTGGCCCTGTTGTCCCTGACCCTGCTGGCCACGCTGGCCTTGCTGACCCTGCTGGCCGCGCTGTCCTTGCTGGCCCTGTTGCCCGGGCTGGCCGGGCTGCGCCTGCTGCTGGCGGAAGGCTTCATCCAGCAGTTCCTGCTGCATGCGCATCAGGTCGCTGAGCTCGTTCAGCAGGCCTTCGGCGTCGCCTTCCATCATCTCGGCCATCATGCCTTCGCGCATGTTCTCGAGCATCTTGCGCAGCTGCGCCATCAGGTCCTTGGCCGCGTCCTTGGCGCCGCCGCGCGCCAGGTCTTCCGCCCGCTGCAGCATCTTCTGCAGGTCTTCCGCCTGCATCATCTGGCCCGGCGTCATCTGCGGCATCTTCTCGCCGGACTGCTGGCGCTGCAGCGCGCGTTCGGCCAGTGCCTGCATGAAGCGATTCATCGCGTCACGCACTTCCTGCATCTTCTGGCGGATTTCCTCGTCCGAGGCATCGCGCGACAGCGCTTCCTGCAGGGCATCCTGTGCCGCGCGCAGGTCGGATTCGGCCAGCGACAGGTTGCCGTCCTCGATGCGCAGCGCGACGTTCCACAGCATATCGGTAATGTTCTTGCGCTCGGCCTCGTTCACCGCTTCGCTGCGCAGCCGCGTGTTGGCGATGCGCAGCACCAGGAAGGCCGTGGTGTCGTCGTAATACTTGTAGGGCTCGCGCGAGATGCGGTCGATCGTTCTGGCAACGGTGTTGCGCTTCTCCGGCGCCAGCAGCAGCACCTTGCGCTGCTCGACGATGGCGCGCGCCACCGGGTGGCGGAACTGGCGTTCCGGCAGCACCACCTCGACCTCGGCGGAATGGCCCTGCTGGTCGATCTCGTCGACAGCGTGCAGCTGCACCACCACCGGCAGTCCGGCCCAGGGATGCGGCGTCAGGTCGTGATAGCTCGTTTCCTTGGCGACCGTGTGGCCAGCGCGCGTTAGCGGCAGGTCGAGCGTCATCGTCTCGTCGTTGTCGAGCCGCTTGATCGTGCCGGTGACCTTGACGAGGCCGTAGTCGTCCTTCGCCTCATAGGCGAGGCGGAAGGCGTCGCGGCCGCTCGCGCCCGGTTCGCTGGTGAAGCCGACAGTTGGAAGGCGGTCGGGCACGATGGCGATCGGCCAGCTGCCCAACGGGCGTTTGCCCTGCTGGATGGCGACCGATGTCCCTTTGGTGATGGTGGCCTGCAGGTCGTAGTTGCGATTCTCGCCGGCGTTGAACGGCGTGTGCTTGCCGTCGAGATGCAGCTCGGGCGGGCGCGACGGGCCTTGCACGCGGGCGAACAGCACGCTGCCCACCGGCACCTTGATCGCATCGGCGTTCTCGCTGTGCTGCAGGAAGATCGGCGCCTTGCCGGTGTAGCCGGGCGGCGTGATCCACGCATCGATGGTGACCGGCGTGCTGGCGGCGAGTTCGATGGTCGGCGACACGGCCTGCACGGCGCGTTCGGGCGCGTCGGCGCCAGCGAAGGCAATGCCGATGACGAGCAGCAAGGCGAAGACGACGCGCAGGCCCCAGGGGTCGGCGCGGCGGCCAAGGCCCGCGGCGGGCCAGCCCACTTTCAGGTTGCGCGCGGCGGCAGCGGCGCGGCGCTGATGCTCGGCCCACAGCGCATCCATACTGGGATCGCCATCGACCGCCGGGCGGTCTTCCAGGGTTTCGAGCGGCCGGTGCGTAAGCCCACTGGCGGTTTCGATCCGGCGCCGGGCGCTGGTGTCCTGCGGCATGTTCAGGCCGCGCAGGCCGAAGACCACGCCACCAATGGTGGCGGCGATGAACAGGACGAAGGCGGCCAGGTGCAGCCACCAGGGCGCCGCCTGCCAGGCGCCGAACATGGCGAGGATCAGGTAGAAGACGACCAGGGCGAGTGAGGGCCACAGCGCGGGCCAGACCTGTTCCCACAACAGGGCCGCGCGGGCGAGCCACAGGCGGTAACCCACCGGTGCTGCAGAAGTCGTTTCAGGAGACACCGGTTTGCCGCTCATGTCGTCGCCTGCGTCTAGGTTGACCGGCCCGCCGTCAGCCAGTCAGGAATCACATCCGCGGAAAGCAGGTCCTCGTAGGTCGGGCGGGGGCGGATCACCGCAAAATCAGCCCCGTTCACAAGGACTTCCGGCACGAGCAACCGCGCGTTGTAGCTCGACGCCATCACCGCACCGTAGGCTCCGGCCGAACGCACCGCGAGTAAATCGTCCGCGATCAGGTCAGGCATGGGGCGATCCAGCGCCAGGACATCGCCAGTTTCGCAGACGGGCCCGACGATGTCGACACGCCTACGCGGCGCGTCGTCGTCCGGTTCCTTGACGGGAACGACCTCGTGATGGGCGTCATACAAGGTCGGCCGGATCAGGTCGTTCATGGCGGCATCGACGATGGCAAAACGCTTGTGCTCGGTTTCCTTCAGGTAGATCAGCCGGGTCACCAGGATGCCGGCATTGGCCACCAGCAGCCGGCCGGGCTCGAAGAACAGCCGGCAACCCAGGTTTGAGGTCACGCGCTTCACCATCGCGGCATAGTCGGCGGGGCTCGGTGGGTTGTCCCCGCTGCGGTACTGCACACCCAGGCCTCCGCCGAGGTCGAGGTGGTCGATGGCGATGCCGTCGTCGCGCAGGGTCTGCACGGCGCCAGCGACGATGCGGAAAGCCGCCTCGAACGGGGCGAGGCTCGTCAGCTGCGAGCCGATATGGACGGTGATGCCGCTGACCTTGATGCCGGGCAGTCTGGCCGCCTGGGCAAAGACGGCGCGCGCCTGCGGCCAGGGAATGCCGAACTTGTTTTCCTTCTTGCCGGTCGAGATTTTGGCATGGGTCGCGGCATCGACATCGGGGTTGATGCGGATGGCGACCTGGGCAGTCATGCCGCGCCCTGAAGCGACCTCGGACAAGGCCAGCAGCTCGGGCTCGGATTCGACATTGAATTGCAGGATACCGAGCGAAAGGGCGGCGGCCATTTCCTGCTTCGTCTTGCCGACACCGGAAAAGACGATCTTCTGCGGCGGCACACCGGCGGAAATGGCGAGGCGTATCTCGCCTTCCGACACCGTGTCGGCCCCCGCGCCCAGCTGGGCGAACAGCGCGACGACGGCGCGGTTGGAATTGGCCTTCATCGCATAGCAGACGGTCGCGTCGGTGCCGCTGAAGGCGTCGGCGAAGGCGCGATACTGCGCCTGCATCATGCCGGCGGAATAGGCATAGAAGGGTGTGCCGACGGCGCGCGCGATGTCCTCGACGGCGACGTCCTCGACGAACAGGCGCCCGTCGCGATAGGCAAACAGATCCATGAGGGGCGCTTACCGGGCCTGGTTGCGCGGCGGCGGCTGCTCGGGCTCGCCCTTCTTGCCGCAGGCGGCAAGGCCGCTTGAGGCCATCAGCGCGACCAACATCAACACCAGCGTCTTCTTCATCTCAGGATTCCTTTTCGATGCGGGCGCGCATCGCCGTGACGGCGGCGCGCACGCGCTCGGGCGCGGTCCCGCCTTCGCTCGACCGCCGCGTCACCGCCTGTTCGACAGTAACGAAGGTGAGCAGGTCGGCGGTGATGCGCGGCTCGATCTTCTGCAGCTCGGCGAGCGGCAGGTCCTTCAACTCGCAGTTCTTCTCTTCGGCCAAGCGCACCGCCTTGCCGGTGATCTCATGGGCGTGGCGGAACGCGATGCCCAGCGCCTGCACCAGCCAGTCGGCCAGGTCGGTGGCGGTGGTGAAGCCGGCCGACGCCGCCTTGCGCATGGCTTCTGCGTTCACCTTCATGTCGCCGATCATGCCGGCGGTGGCGACGAGGCCGAGATGCAGCGTTTCCGCGGCGTCGAAGACCGGCTCCTTGTCTTCCTGCATGTCCTTGGAATAGGTGAGCGGCAGCCCCTTCAGCGCGATGAGCAGCGTCGTCAGGTCGCCGATCATGCGGCCGGTCTTGCCACGCACCAATTCGGCCGCATCTGGGTTGCGCTTCTGCGGCATCATCGACGAACCGGTGGAAAAGGCGTCCGACAGGCCGACAAAGCCGAACTGCGGGTTCATCCACAGCGTGATCTCCTCGGCCAGCCGCGACAGGTGCACGGCGCAGATCGCGCCTGCGCTCAGGAATTCGAGCGCGAAGTCGCGGTCCGACACGGCGTCGAGCGAATTCGCCATCGGCCGGTCGAAGCCCAGCGCCTTCGCCGTCGCCTGGCGGTCGATGGGATAGGTGGTGCCGGCCAGCGCTCCGGCGCCCAGGGGGTTCTCGTTCATGCGGGCGCGGGCATCGCGGAAGCGGCCGAAGTCGCGGTCGAGCATCTCGGCATAGGCGAGCAGGTGATGGCCGAAGGTGACCGGCTGGGCCGCCTGCAGATGGGTGTAGCCCGGCATCACCGTGCCGGCATGGGCCCCGGCCTTGTCGACCAGCGCGCGCTGCAGCTTGCGGATCTCGCCCATCAGCGCGTCCGTGGTGTCGCGCACCCACAGGCGGAAGTCGGTCGCCACCTGGTCGTTGCGCGAGCGCGCGGTGTGCAGCCGCCCGGCGGGCTCGCCGATCAGCGCCTTCAGCCGCGCTTCCACGTTCATGTGGATGTCTTCGAGCACGGCATCGAAGGTGAAGCTGCCGGCGGCGATTTCTCCCTCGACCAGATCGAGGCCGCGCAGGATTTCCGCGCCGTCCTGCGCCGGGATGATCCCCTGCGCCACCAGCATGCGGCAATGCGCTCGCGAGCCGGCGATGTCCTGCCGCCACAGCTTCTGGTCGAAGCCGATCGAGGCGTTGATCGCCTGCATGATCGCCGAGGGCCCGGCGGCAAATCGCCCGCCCCACATGCTGTTGGAGCCACCATCATTGCCTGGGGCCGGCTTCTTGGGTGTGTTGCTCATGGCCTCGACAAGAAAAAGCCCGCGCCGGGGTCGGCGCGGGCGATCATCTTACAGATCGGTGTGTCGCGGCGCGACTAGCGCGTGGGAATGGGCTTAGGCCCCGAATAGTCGTAGAAGCCGCGGCCCGATTTCTTGCCGAGCCAGCCGGCCTCGACATATTTCACCAGGAGCGGGCAGGGGCGGTATTTCGAGTCCGACAGGCCGTCATGCAGCACCTGCATGATCGACAGGCAGGTGTCTAGGCCGATGAAATCGGCCAGTTCCAGCGGGCCCATCGGGTGGTGGGCGCCGAGCCGCATGGAGGTGTCGATGGCCTCGACCGACCCCACGCCTTCATACAGCGTGTAGATCGCTTCGTTGATCATCGGCAGCAGGATGCGGTTGACGATGAAGGCGGGAAAGTCTTCCGACACCGCTGGGGTCTTGCCAAGGTCGATGGCAAGGTCGCGTACGGTGCTGAATGTGTCCGGTTCGGTCGCGATGCCGCGGATCAGCTCGACGAGCTCCATCAACGGCACGGGGTTCATGAAGTGCATGCCCATGAACTTGCCGGGCCGGTCGGTGGTGGAGGCAAGGCGCGTGATCGAGATCGACGAGGTGTTCGTCGCGATGATCGCGTCCTTCTTCAGCACCTGGCACAGGTCGGCGAATATCTTGCGCTTCAGCTCTTCCTTCTCGGTTGCCGCCTCGATGGCGAGGTCGACATCCTTGATGCCTTCGAGCGTCGAGGACTTGCCGATGCGCTTGAGGGCGGCGTCCTTCTGGTCCTCGGTGATGCGGCCGCGCCCGACCTGACGGCTGAGGTTGCGGTCGATATGCTCGACGGCCTTGTCCAGCGCCGCGGGCGACACATCGACCATCGTCACCTGGAAGCCGGCGAGCGCCGCCGTGTGCGCGATGCCGCTGCCCATCTGACCGGCGCCAATGACGCCGATCGTCTTGATGCGGGTGCGGTGGGCCGTGGGCACGGCGTGGACGGGCGCGTTCATGGGGTTACCCTTTGATCTTGCGGATTTCGGCCTCGAGTTCCGGCACGACCTTGAACAGGTCGCCCACCAGGCCGTAGTCGGCGACCTGGAAGATCGGCGCCTCTTCGTCCTTGTTCACCGCCACGATGACCTTGCTGTCCTTCATGCCGGCGAGATGCTGGATAGCGCCCGAGATGCCGATCGCGAGATAGAGGTCGGGGGCGACGATCTTGCCGGTCTGGCCGACCTGGTAGTCGTTGGGCACGAAGCCCGAATCGACCGCCGCGCGGCTCGCGCCGACGGCGGCGCCCAGAGCGTCGGCCAGTGGTTCGAGGTAGGTCTTGAAGTTCTCGCCGTTCTGCATGCCGCGGCCGCCCGACACCACGATCTTGGCGCCGGCGAGTTCAGGCCGCTCCGACTTGCTCAGCTCCTGGCTGACGAACTTCGACAGACCCGGATCATCGCTCGCCGCCACAGTCTCGATGGCTGCCGAACCGCCGGTCGCTTCCGCCGCCGGGAAGGCCGTGGTGCGTACTGTGATGACCTTCAGCTTGTCCGACGACTGCACGGTCGCCATGGCATTGCCGGCATAGATCGGCCGCACGAAGGTGTCGCCCGAGACGACGCCGACGATGTCGGAAATCTGCGCGACGTCGAGTAGCGCCGCGGCGCGCGGCAGGATGTTCTTGCCGATGCTGGTCGAGGCCGTCAGCACTGCAGCGTATTTCGGGGCAAGCGCGACGACCACGGGGGCCACAATTTCGGCGAGCGGCGCCTTGTAGCGCGCGTCGTCGACGAGCAGCACCTTGGATACGCCCTTCACCTTGGCGGCCGCTTCGGCCACGGCCTTGCAGCCGGACCCGACGACGAGGACGTGGACGTCCCCGTCGATCTTCTGGGCGGCGCTGATGGCGTTGAGCGTCGCCGCCTTGAGGGACGCGTTGTCATGTTCTGCGAGAACGAGAGCGGTCATATCAGATCACCCGAGCTTCGTTGTGGAGCTTCTCAACGAGCTCCTGAACGGTCTTCACCTTGATGCCGGACTTGCGCTTCGCCGGCTCTTCCACCTTCAGCGTCTTCAGGCGGGGCGTCACGTCCACGCCCAGCGCTTCCGGGGTCTTTTCGTCGATCGGCTTCTTCTTAGCCTTCATGATGTTCGGCAGCGAGGCGTAGCGCGGCTCGTTCAGGCGCAGGTCGGTGCTGACGATGACCGGCATCTTCAGTGCCAGCGTCTCGAGGCCGCCGTCGATTTCGCGCGTCACGTTCAGTGTGCCGCCATCGATGGCGAGCTTCGAGGCGAAGGTGCCCTGGGCCCAGCCGAGCAGGCCGGCCAGCATCTGGGCAGTCTGGTTGCTGTCGTCGTCGATCGCCTGCTTGCCCAGGATCACGAGATCGGGCTTTTCCGCATCGATCACGGCCTTGAACAGCTTGGCGACGGCGAGCGGCTGCAGTTCCGCGTCGGTCTTCACGTGGATGCCGCGGTCGGCGCCCATGGCCAGCGCGGTGCGGATGGTTTCCTGGCACTGGGCCGGTCCCATCGAAACCGCAATGATCTCGGTCGCCTTGCCCGCTTCCTTGAGGCGCACGGCCTCTTCGGTGGCAATTTCGTCGAACGGGTTCATCGACATTTTGACGTTGGCGAGTTCAACGCCGGAATTGTCCGCCTTGACGCGAATCTTGACGTTGTAGTCAACGACGCGTTTGACCGCGACGAGCACCTTCATGGCCGTCAGACCTCTCCAAATCACCGCACGGTTGCGAGTGGGGTTTTCATGCCGGCCTAGGGTTCACCGGCAGAAATCCGAACATACTGCAGTGCAACATTTACATGGTGCACACGCTAAGTCAACGAAGGTGACCGTCCTGTGACGGCCCCAAATTGCCCTTGGGGAAGGTTGAATTCCGGGACGGGTGCGCCGTTTAGCGGTTGGCGCCGGGGCGCCACAAAACGTCGCTCTTCCCCTGCTGATTCACATGCCGCGCCAGCACAAACAGGTGGTCGGACAGGCGATTGAGGTAGCGCAATGCCGCGCCGTTGACGGCCTCCTTCGTCGCCAGCCGCGTGCCCAGCCGCTCGGCGCGCCTGCACACGGTGCGGGCAAGGTGCAAATAGGCGGCGGCGGGCGAGCCGCCGGGCAGGACGAAGGAATTGAGTGGGGCCAGGCCAGCGTTCAGGGCGTCGATCTCGCGCTCCAGCCGGTCGACCTGAGTCTGCAGGATCCGCAGCGAGGCCTTGTCGCCCTCGCCCCCCGGCATGCCGATGTCGGCGCCTAGGTCGAACAGGTCGTCCTGGATGCGCGCCAGCATGGCGTCGGCCTCGCCGCTCGTGTGCAGGCGGACGATGCCCAGGCAGGCATTGACCTCGTCCACCGTGCCCATGGCGGCAACGCGCAGCGCATGTTTGGGCGTGCGCGAGCCATCGACCAGCGAAGTCTCGCCCTTGTCGCCGCCGCGCGTGTAGATACGGGTGAGCTTGACCATGTCAGCTGCCGCCCCGGCGCACGAAGTAGCCGATGGCGAACAGGATGACGAGCGCCACCGCCGACAGGATGCGGCCGCGCATCAGCAGATTGCCGTATTTCCGGTTGAACTCGCCACCACGCACCATGCCGAGCACGCCGACGAGCAGGAAGCCCGCGACCACGATCATGGCGATGAGGATCAGGACGTTCAGGACCTGCATGCGGATTCCCTCGGCGGTGTGACGTACCCGCTGCTCTAGACCATTCCTGCGCCCTGCGCATGTGACTCATGTACGCAACGCATGGACCGGGCGACGTATCGCCGTGGACGCTGCGGCGTGGCACGGGTAGATTGAATACAATTCGCAGCCCTGAAAAGGGCAGGCCCTGTCGGTGTTCCCGGTTCGGGCCGGCCGCGCGCTGCGCCCCCTGATCCGAGCTCCCCTGGACCGAATGCCCTGGCATCCTGCTTTTGTCGTCGTCTTCCTCACCGGCCTGGTGGCGTCGGGAAACCTGTCGACAAACATGTACGCGCCGTCGATGCCGGCGCTGGCCACCCATTTCGGCACGACCATGGGCAGCGTTGAGCTGACGCTGTCGGCCTTCATGTTCGCCTATGCCTTCGCCCAGCTGGTGTGGGGGCCACTGTCGGACCGCTATGGCCGGCGGCCGATCCTGCTCGTGGGCCTCGTCGTGTATACGGCGGCGACGCTGCTCTGCGTCCTGTCGCCGTCAATCGAGTGGCTGATCGCCGGCCGTGCACTGCAGGCGGTGGGCGCCTGTTCCGCCCCCATCGCCGCGCGGGCCATCATGCGCGACATCTACGACCGCGAGAAACTCGCCCAGATCATGGCCTATGTGGCGCTGGCCATGGGCCTCGCGCCTTCCTTTGCCCCGGTGCTCGGCGGCTTCCTTGAAATCTGGTTCGGCTGGCAGGCCTCTTTCTTCGTCGTCGCTGTCTTCACCGCGCTGATGCTGGTGTGGGCGCTGTTCATGCCGGAAACCAACAAGCACCGCGGCATGCAGACCAGCGCCGGCGCCATGGTGGGCTCGTTCGGCCGCCTGCTGCGCTCGCGCGAGGTGTGCCTCTACATCGCCGTCGGCTGCCTCACCTTCGGCGGCATGCAGTCCTTCCAGGCGCGCGCGCCCTTTGTGATGATCAACGAGCTCGGCATCGGGCCTGAGGAATTCGGCCTTTTCTCGGTGGCGCCGATCCTTTGCTATCTCCTTGGTTCCTTGATGGCCGGCCAGATTACGCCGCGCCTCGGGCTGGACCGCATGATCCCGCTTGGCATGGCGGGCATGATGGTGGGCGTCGTTGTGCTGGTCGGCACCTATGTCGCCTGGGGCGCCAGCGTATGGGCGATCATGACTTCGGTGTCGTTGCTCTGCATCGGCATGGCGCTGATGTTCCCGGCGTCGATGACCGGCGCCATCAGCGTGTTTCCCGCCATTGCCGGCGCCGGCGCCGCGCTCTATGGCTTCGTCCAGTTCGCCACGGCCTTCGTCACCGTCAGCGTGCTCGCCCTGTTTGCCGGCGGCACCGCTCCGATGGTCGTGATGATGAGCCTGTGCACCACGCTTGCCGCGGCCTTCGCCGTGCTGCAGATGGTGCTGCGCCAGCGCAAGGCTGCCGCGGCCGCAACCCAGGCCGCACCGGCCGAGTAGTCCCGGCGGCGGCAAGCAACGGCCGGGCCGGCGGCTGCTCATGATTCAGAGATGTCAGTGAACCAAGAA
>CANJEJ010000010.1 GCA_947473325.1 Alphaproteobacteria bacterium
CGCGACCAATCTCAAGGTCGTCGGCCGCGCCGGCATCGGCGTCGACAATGTCGACATCCCGGCAGCAACCGCGCGCGGCATCGCGGTGATGAACACGCCCTTCGGCAACTCGATCACCACGGCCGAACACTCGATCGCCATGCTGCTCGCTACCGCGCGCGACATCCCGGCGGCGAATGCCTCGACCCATGCCGGCAAGTGGGAAAAGTCCCGCTTCATGGGCGTGGAAGTCACCGGCAAGACGCTCGGTGTCATCGGCTGCGGCAACATCGGCGCCATTGTCGCCGACCGCGCGCAGGGCCTGAAGATGCGCGTCATCGCCTATGACCCGTATCTGTCGCCGGAACGTGCCCAGGCGCTGGGCGTGGACAAGGTCGAGCTCGACGAACTCTTCCGCCGCGCCGACTTCATCACGCTGCACACGCCGATGACGGAAGCGACCAAGAACATCATCGACAAGAAGGCCTTCGCCAAGATGAAGGACGGCGTGCGCATCGTGAACTGCGCGCGCGGCGGCCTTGTCGTCGAGGAAGACCTCAAGGAAGCCATCAAGTCGGGCAAGGTCGCCGGCGCCGCGCTCGACGTGTTCCTGGAAGAGCCGGCGAAGACGAACACCCTGTTCGGCATGGACCAGGTCGTGGCGACGCCGCATCTTGGCGCCTCCACCGTGGAAGCACAGGAGAATGTCGCCCTGCAGGTCGCCGAACAGATGGCCGATTTCCTGCTGCTCGGCGCCGTCTCCAACGCCGTCAACATGCCGTCGATTTCGGCGGAAGACGCGCCCAAGCTGCGCCCCTACCTGAAGCTCGCCGAACAGGTCGGCCGCTTCCTCGGCCAGATCTGCCAGTCGGGCATGCAGGCCGTGCGCATCGAATATCTGGGCGAGGTGTCGAAGCTCAACACCCGCCCGCTGACCGCCGTGGTGCTCGAAGGCCTGCTGTCGCCGCAGATGGAAACGGTGAACATGGTCAACGCGCCGGTGGTGGCGAAGGAACGCAACATCGACGTCGTCGAATCGAAGAACGAACGTTCGCCCGACTACCGCTCGCTCATCCGTCTGAGTGTGAAGAGCGAATCGGGTGAAGACGTGGTCGCCGGCACGCTGTTCGCCGACGACCGCCCGCGCATCGTCCAGGTCAATGGCATCGCGGTGGAGGCCGAGGTCGGCCCCCACATGCTCTACCTGCGCAATGCCGACAAGCCGGGCTTCATCGGCGACCTTGGCACCACGCTGGGCGCCGCCAAGGTCAACATCGCCACCTTCGCGCTCGGCCGCGCGGCCAAGGGCGGCGACGCCATGGCGCTGGTGTCGGTCGACGACCAGGTGTCGGAAAAGACCCTGGGGGCGCTGCGCGCCCTGCCGCAGGTCAAGGAAGCCCTGTCCCTGCGATTCTAGTCCCGGGGCGGCATGGGCAGGCGGACAGCCTGCCCATGCCGTTGCTACACTCCGGTCATGACCCAATCCCTCGAAAAGGCGCTCCTGCCTGCCGGCCTTGGCGACGGCCTGCCGCCGCTTGCCGATTTCGAGGCCGACATGGTCGACCGGCTGATGGCCTCGTTCCGCAGCCATGGCTATGAGCGCGTCAAGCCGCCCCTGATCGAGTTCGAGGAAAGCCTGCTCGCCGGTCCCGGCGCGGCGCTGGCCGAACAGACCTTCCGCGTCATGGACCCGCAGTCCCAGCGCATGATGGGCGTGCGGCCCGACATCACCCTGCAGGTGGCGCGCATCGCCGCCACGCGGCTGCGCAACGCGCCGCGGCCGCTGCGCCTTTCCTACAACGGCCAGGTGCTGCGCGTGCGCGGCACCCAGCTGCGCCCCGAACGGCAGTTCGCCCAGGCCGGTTTCGAGCTGATCGGCGACAGCGGCGTGCCCGGCGATGCCGAGGTGGTGACGCTGGCCGCCGAGGCGCTCGCCGAACTCGGCGTCACCGGCCTCTCGGTCGATATTTCCCTGCCCACCCTGGTGCCGGCCATGTGCCAGGCGCTTGGTTTCAGCGCGGACAAGGCGAAGAGCCTGCGCCTCGCGCTTGACCGCAAGGATGCCGCCGCCGTGGCCCAGGCCGCCGGCGCCCATGCCGATCTCTTTGCCGGCCTGCTCGCCGCCGGCGGCCCGGCCGACCGCGCCCTCGAACGTCTTGACGCACTGGCGCTGCCGCCACGGCTGCGGCCGATGGTGGCCGAAGCGCGGGGGCTGCTCGAACGTGTGCGCGCGGCGATGCCTGACCTCGCGCTGACGGTCGATCCCAGCGAGTTCCGCGGCTTCGAATACCAGACCGGGCTCAGCTTCACGGTCTTCGCCCGCGGCGTGCGCGGCGAGCTCGGCCGCGGCGGCCGCTATGCCCTGGAAGACGGCGAGGCGGCGACCGGCTTCACCGTCTATCTCGATTCGGTGCTGCGCGCCCTGCCGGCGCCCGACCGCGTGCCGGCGCTCTATGTGCCCTACGGCACCGACCTTGGCCTGTTGCGGCAATTCCGCCGCGACGGCTGGCGCACGGTTGCCGGGCTCGCCCCGGTCGCCGATGATGGCGCCGAGGCGCTGCGCCTCGGCTGCACCCATGTCGTCGCCGGCGGCGACGTTCGCGACCTTCGATAAATTCCGTTCCGGGCGGCTCCGCCCGGTTTTCGCAACACGATCGGCAGCAGACGGTTCTTCATGGCGAATGTGGCAGTGGTGGGCGCCCAGTGGGGTGACGAGGGCAAGGGCAAGATCGTCGACTGGCTGTCGGAACGCGCCGACGTGGTTGTGCGCTTCCAGGGCGGCCACAACGCCGGCCACACGCTCGTCATCAACGGCGTCACCTACAAATTGTCGCTGCTGCCCTCGGGCGTGGTGCGTGGCGGCAAGCTGTCGGTCATCGGCAATGGCGTGGTCGTCGACCCCTGGGCGCTGCTTGCCGAGATCGAGCGTGTCTCGTCCAGCGGCGTCAGCATCTCGCCCGAGAACCTGAAGGTGGCCGAGAACTGCACGCTGATCCTGCCGCTGCACCGCGACCTCGACGCGGCGCGCGAATCCGGCAACAGCGGCGTGCGCATCGGCACCACGCGGCGCGGCATCGGCCCGGCCTATGAGGACAAGGTCGGCCGCCGCGCCATTCGGCTTTGCGACCTCGCCGATCCGCCGTCGCTCAAGGCCAAGATCGGCATGCTGCTCGCCCATCACAACACACTGCGCGCCGGCTTCGGCCATCCGCCGGTCGACGAGGTGGCGTTGCTGCGCGAGCTGAACGAAGTGGCGCCGAAGATCCTGCCCTATGCCGCGCCGGTGTGGCGCGTGCTCGACCAGGCGCGCAGCCAGGGCAAGCGCATCCTGTTCGAAGGCGCGCAGGGCGCGATGCTCGACGTCGACCACGGCACCTATCCCTTCGTCACCTCGTCCAACACGCTGGCGGGGCAGGTGGCGGTGGGTTCCGGCCTCGCGCCCAAGGCGACGGGCTATGTGCTCGGCATCACCAAGGCCTATACGACGCGGGTGGGCGAAGGCCCGTTCCCTTCGGAACTGAACGATGCGACCGGCCGCCTGCTCGGCGAACGCGGCCATGAATTCGGCACCGTAACCGGCCGGCCGCGGCGCTGCGGCTGGTTCGACGCCGTGCTGGTGCGCCAGACGGTGAAGACCGGCGGCATCGACGGCATCGCGCTCACCAAGCTCGACGTGCTCGATGGCCTGCCGCAGATCGGCGTCTGCGTCGGCTACAAGCTCGACGGCAAGGTGCTCGACTACATGCCGGCGGCGATGAGCCCGCAGGCCCGCGTCGAGCCGATCTACGAGATGATCGAAGGCTGGACAGAATCGACGCGCGGCGCGCGCAGCTGGGCGCAGCTGCCCGCCACCGCAATCAAATACATCCGCCGCATCGAGGAACTGATCCAGGCCCCGGTGGCGCTGCTGTCGACCTCGCCGGAGCGCGACGACACCATCCTGGTGACGAACCCCTTCGCGGATTGAAGGGCGTGGCGCACCAACAAAAAAGGCCGCTCCGAAGAGCGGCCTTTTTTCTTTTTTCGATCGACGCGGATCAGGTCTGCGGCAGCAGGCGCTTTTCCATCGCCAGATTGCGCATCGCCTTTTGCAGCTTCTCGAAGGCGCGCACCTCGATCTGGCGCACGCGCTCGCGGCTGATGTCATAGGCCTGTGACAGCTCTTCGAGCGTCGACGGCTCTTCCTTCAGCCGGCGTTCGGTCAGGATATGGCGTTCCCGTTCGTTCAGGTTCTCCATCGCCTGCTGCAGCAGCGCCTTGCGGCCCTCCAGCTCTTCGGATTCGCCCAGCGCGGTTTCCTGGTTCGGCGTGTCGTCCTCGAGCCAGTCCATCCATTCGCCGTCGCCGTCGATTCGCATCGGCGCGTTCAGCGAGTGATCGGCGGCCGCGAGGCGCCGGTTCATGTTGATGACTTCCGTTTCCGGCACGTTGAGGCGCTTGGCGATCTCGGCCACGTTCTCGGGCTTCAGGTCGCCTTCCTCAATCGCGTGGATCTGGCCCTTGATCTTGCGCAGGTTGAAGAACAGCTTCTTCTGCGCCGCCGTCGTGCCCATCTTCACCAGCGACCAGGAATGCAGGATGTATTCCTGGATCGAGGCGCGAATCCACCACATGGCATAGGTCGCGAGGCGGAAGCCGCGGTCCGGGTCGAAGCGCTTCACCGCCTGCATCATGCCCACGTTGCCTTCCGAGATGAGCTCGGACAGCGGCAGGCCATAGCCGCGATAGCCCATGGCGATCTTCGCCACGAGGCGCAGATGGCTCGTCACCAGCTTGTGGGCGGCTGCCGAATCGGTGTGCTCACGCCAGGCCTTGGCGAGCATGAATTCCTCTTCCGGCTCCAGCATCGGGAACTTGCGGATCGCCTGAAGGTAGGAAGACAGGCTTCCTTCACTGGCAATGGACGGAATGGTGTTGCGTGACATGGCTTACGTTCCCAACTTTCCGAAAGGCCCATCGCGGAAAACGCTCCCGGGATGCCTCTCACTTGACGCCCATCATACCTGACCAGACTAATCAGGTAATTTCGTTGTTGCCGCAGGGCGTGTTCGAATCTTGCCGACTAGTGCTCCAAACTTTTCAAGAGTTGCTTGAATTCGCTTGGTAATTCTCCCTCAAAGACCAGGTTTTTCCCGGTTCGTGGGTGCTGGAAGCCGATCCGCCGCGCATGCAGGGCCTGGCCTTTCAAGGCTGCGATGGCGTCCGTCACCTCAGGGGCAACGTCCCCCACCTTTGGGGGGTTCCGGCCGTAAACCGGGTCCCCCAGCAGCGGATGGCCGATCGACCCCAAATGGACACGAATCTGGTGGGTCCTTCCCGTCTCGAGCCGGCATTCAATGTGACTGGCAATCGTGTCGAAAGTTTGAAGGACGCGGTAGTGGGTGACCGCCGTCTTGCCCCGGCCCGGGCGGGCCATGGCCATGCGCAGGCGGTTGGCGGGATCTCGGGAAATGTTGCCAGTGATCGTGCCCGTGCGCGGATAGGGGGCGCCCCAGACCACCGCCTCATAGGCGCGGTCGACCGTATGGGCCTCGAACTGGACGGACAGGCCGGCATGGGCAAGGTCGTTCTTGGCGACGACGATCAGGCCGCTCGTGTCCTTGTCGATGCGGTGGACGATGCCGGGCCGCCGCACGCCGCCGATACCCGACAGGCTGTCGCCGCAATGGGCGAGCAAGGCGTTCACCAGCGTGCCGTCGGCACTGCCCACGGCGGGGTGCACGACAAGGCCGGCGGGCTTGTTGATGACCAGCAGGTCGCCGTCCTCGTAGACGATGGCGAGCGGAATGTCCTGCGCCTCGGGCACGGGCTCCAGCAGCGGCGGGACGGTGGCATCGAGCTTCTCGCCGCCCTTCAGCCGCAGCGACGGTTGCGTCACCGCCTTGCCGTCCACCCGGACATGGCCGGCATCGATCAGCCCGCGCAGGCGCGTGCGCGACAGGTCGGGCAGGGCGGCGGCCAGCACGCGATCGAGCCGCTCGCCGGCCTGTTCGGCCGCAACCTCCACATGGCGTTTCGCATCGACCTCTGACATGGTGAAATAGACTAGAGCATCCACCGCAATCGGAGTTGATCTTCCTCATGGCGGCCTTGAAGACACTGGTGATTGTGTTGGGCGTGTTGCTGGTGGGCGGCTTCATCGTCGTTGCCGTCACCATCTACAACCGCGCCACCGCGCCGAAGGCCGACAAGACGGTCAGCATTCCGGTGCCGGCCAACGCCACCGTCATGGACATGGTCGGGGCCGAGGACCGCGTCGTGCTGCGCTATCGCCTCAGCGATGGCAGCGAGCGGCTGGTTATCGTCAACGCCCGCACCGGCAAGGCAGCGGGCACCATCAACCTCGTGCCCACGCCGTGATCCGCATCGCCGCCACCGAACTTGCGCAGGTCGTCGCGGCGGCGGAGGCGGCCTATCCGCAGGAATGCTGCGGCCTGTTGTCCGGCCGGTCGCAAGGCGCGGGCGCGGCACGCGAGATCACGGTGACGGCGGTGTATCCCAGCCCCAACCTCGCGCCCGAACCACGGCGCAACTTCGAGATCGACCCGGCCCTGCGCCTGCGCCTGCAGCGCGAATTGCGCGACCGCGGCGATCATGTGGTCGGCCTTTACCATTCCCATCCCGATGGCCGCGCGCAGCCTTCGCCCACCGATCTCGACCGCGCCTGGGAAACCGATCTCGCCTGGCTCATCACCGCCGTCCATGGGGGCAGCGCCATCCTGACCGCGGCGCATGTGCTGGACGTGGCGGCGCAGGTCACCTTCCGCCATGTCCCGCTGGTGACCGCCGACTGGCAGGCACCGGCATCGCGCGCGGCACGGCCGGAAGACGGCGTGTCCTTCGACTGATGGACTTCCGCAGCGACAATACGGGCGGCGCCTCGCCCGAGATCATCGCCGCGCTGGCGCGCGAAGCTGGCCGCCATGACAGCGCCTATGGCGCCGATGCCGTCAGCGTGCGGCTGCAAAAGACCTTTGCCGATTTCTTCGAGCGTGAGGTCGCGGTCTTTCCGGTCGCCACCGGCACGGCGGCGAACGCGCTCAGCCTCGCCGCGCTGGCCCCGGGCTATGGCGCCATCTATGCCCATGCCCAGGCCCATATCGCGCAGGACGAAGCCAACGCGCCGGAATTCTTCACCGGCGGCGCCAAGCTGGTTGCCGTGCCGGGCACGCATGGCCGCCTCGATTGCGATCCGTTGCGCCGCCGGATCGCGACGGCCACGCCGCATGGCGTGCACAACGCCCAGCCGGCGGCCGTGTCGATCAGCCAGACGACGGAACTCGGCACCGTCTACACGCCCGATGCCGTCGCGGCGGTGGCCGAGGTCGCGCATAGCGCGGGCCTCGGCCTGCACATGGATGGCGCGCGCCTCGCCAATGCGCTGGTTGCGCTGGACTGCGCACCTGCCGACATCACCTGGCGCGCGGGCGTCGATATCCTGTCCTTCGGCGCCACCAAGAACGGCGCGCTGGGCGCGGAAGCCATCGTCGTCTTCGATCCGAAGCGCGCGACAGCGTTGCCCTTCCTGCGCAAGCGCGCCGGGCATCTACTTTCGAAGCAGCGATTCGCGGCGGCACAGTTCGAGGCCTATCTCGACGGCGACCTGTGGCGCCGCAACGCGGGCCATGCCAATGCGATGGCGCGCCGGCTGGCCGAGGGGCTGAAAACGGTGCGCGGCGCCAGCCTGCCGCATCCGGTCGAGGCCAACGCCCTGTTCCCGCTGCTGCCCGACAAGGTCCAGGTGGCGCTGCGCGACGCGGGGTTCCTCTTCGGGCCGTGGGGCGAGGCGGGGTCCGGCATGGTGCGCCTGATCGCTTCCTTCGACAGCGAACCGGCAGATGTCGATCGCTTCATCGCGCTGTCCAGAAAAGCAGGAGGAACACAGTGATCTCGGAACTGCGCCTTGCGACCTTCGGCGTCGCCGACCTTGAGCGCACCAAGCGCTTCTATGCGGAAGCCTTCCTCTACGAAGTGAAGGGCGAAGGCGCGGTCGATACCACCGATCCGATGGCGGCGCGCGGCTGGGCGCTGCCGGCGGGCATGACGGCGCGCTTCGCGGTGATGGGGCCGCCGGGCCTTGCCAGCGGCCTGATCCGGCTGGTGCAATTCTCGCAGGCCGGCGAACAGATCTGGCGCGACTACAGCCGCCCGGGCGACTTCGGCCTGTTTGCCGCCAACATCCGTGTCTCGAAGATCGACGAAGGCTGGGCGCGGCTGCAGGCGGCGGGCGCCAGGGCGCGGTCGCAGCCGCACACCTGGGGTGAAAATCCCGCCGTCGTCGTGCATGACGCCATGACCTTCGACGTCGATGACACGCTGCTCGACGTGTTCGAGCTCGAGCTGCGTGGCACCAGCATCCACAAGCCGCAAACCGCCCCGGCAAGCGAGCTGCAGAACATCGTCATCCACACGGAAGACGCCGACCGCTGCCTGGCCTTCTACGCCGGCCTTGGCTTCACCGTGATTTCCGACCGCACGCTCAAGGGCCTCGCCGATTTCCTCAAGCTGCCGCCCGGCACCGACCTGCGCAACGCGAACCTCGCCATGCCTGAACTTTCATCGAACGGCCGCATCGAGGTGTCGCAATATGTCGGCTGCCCCGGTGTCCGCCTGCAGGACCGTGCCGTGCCGCCCCGCCGGGGCATCCTGTCGATGGGCTTCGAGACCGACGACCTGCAGGCGACGCACCGGCTGCTCGGCCGGCTCGGTGCCGAATGGGTCGCCGGGCCCTTCGATGAAACCGTGCCGCCGTTCGGCCGCTTGCGCACGCAGGTATGCTTCGGCCCCGATGGCGAACGGCTGAATTTCTTCCAGCGTTTGTAACTAGCTCCCCTCAAGGAAGGACGGACATCCATGCGTCTTCACAGCTCGAAACTGTCGCCCTGGGGCCAGCGCGTCTGGATGCAGATCCGGCTGAAGGACCTGCCGATCGAGCGGGTGGGCGCGGCGGGTGGCTCGCTCCGTTCGCCGGAACATCTGGCGATCAATCCGCTGGGCAAGGTGCCCGTGCTGGTCGATGGCGAGCTGGCGGTGCCTGAATCGGAAGTCATCTGCGAATACCTGGAAGACAAGTTTCCCACGCCCAGCCTGCGCGGCGCACCGGGCGAGGACGCGGCCCGCGTCCGCCTGATTTCGCGCATCTGCGACCTTTATGTGCTGCCGCCGCTTGCGGGTCTTCTGCTGCACAAGGCCGAACATTCGGTGGCGGAGGGGGCCGTGCTGCTGCCCAAGGTGCAGGACGCGCTGGACCAGGTGGAACGCTTCCTTGGTCCAGGACCCTTCGCCAGCCGGGACGCCGTCACCCTGGCAGACTGCGCCCTGGTGCCGGTCGGCTTCCTGGCCGTGACCGTCCTGCCGGTTTTTCAGGATGCCGCGCCGCTCGCGAATCGGGCTAAGCTGGCGCTCTGGTGGAAGCATATCCAGGGCGAGCCCGTCGCCGCCGATATCCTTGGCGAACTTCGCGAAGGCTATCGCGGTTTCCGCGAACGGGTGGGCTGGCCGCAGGGTGCGCTCCGGACGACGATTTAGAGGCGCGCGCTCGCGCG
The DNA here is from genome assembly GCA_947473325.1 of Alphaproteobacteria bacterium. Lineage (GTDB taxonomy): Bacteria > Pseudomonadota > Alphaproteobacteria > SHVP01 > SHVP01 > CANJEJ01. Next base: position 9,525 of record CANJEJ010000010.1, read on the forward strand.
CGGTGCAAGGACAATCCGATGGCAAAGATCACGCGCGGCTTTCTCGAAACGGCGGATGGCGAGGTGCATTTCCGCGAAACCGGCACCCAGCACGCCACGCTGCCGATTGTCGTGTTGCATCCGGGCCCGACCGCTTCCCATTCCGTCGTGCCGCTGCTCGAGCGGCTGGGCGAGCAGCGCCATGTCATCGCGCCCGACCTGATGGGCATGGGCGATTCGGACGGGCCGGCGGTCGACAACCCGCGCATGGACTACTACGCCGAGATGGTGTTCCGCTTCCTCGATGCGCGGGGCGGCTTCCCGAGGTTCGACCTGTGGGGCAGCATGACCGGCGCCCATTGCGGCATCGAGATGTCGCTACGCAAGCCCGACCGGGTGAACCGCCTCTATATCGAGATGGTCCAGTTCTACGGGCCCGAGATGAAGAAGATGATGCAGGGCGGCCACGCCCCCAAGGCGAAGATCGACCACTACGGCAGTCAGGTCTACCAGATGTGGAACCTGGCGCGTGACCAGCACGCCTTCTTCCCCTGGTTCGCGCCCGAAGCGCAGTATCGCCGCGGCGGCACCCTGCCGACGCCCGACCAGTTGCATGAGAAGGTGGTGGAGCTGCTGAAGGCCTGCCGCACCTATCACCACCCGCTCGGCGCGGCGCTGCATTATCCGACGGCCGAAAAGCTCGCCCAGGTGCAGGTGCCCGTGTTCGGGCCGGAAACCTTCAAGGAGTACCTGCCCAGCGCCACCGTGCGCGGTGATTTCTGCGTCGGGCCCAACACTGCGCCGCCGGCGCAGGTGGATAAGGCGGCGAAGGAAATCCTCCGCCATCTCGCCATCTAGAGAGAGCAATGCGCCCGAGGGGCGGACCGCAGGTCCGGCCGTCGGGCCTTGCCGCTCTTCAGATCAAAGCCCGGCTCAGACGCCGGTCCACTTCGCGGGAATCTGGTCGAGGTCGATGTCGCAGACCACGATCTCCATCCGCGGCACCATCAGGTCGCGCATCTCGTGATGCAGCGGGTGCGTCTGATAGCGGTCATGCGCCTCGCTTGAATCGAAGACGCTCAGGTTGCAATGGGTGTAGCCCTTGCCGCGCTTCTGATCCTGATTGGTGCCGAAGTAATAGTAGAGAAGCCCCGGCACGCTGGTGCGGATCTGGCTGACCAGCGCCTGCACCTTTTCTTCAAAAGCGGCGTCGATCGGCTGGTGAAACTTGATGAACACCATGTGGTAGAAACGCGGAATGACGGGTGGCACGGTCATGGCGGAATGTCCTGAAACAAGCGGGAAGACGGGACTGTAGCGCCGCGCCTACTTCGGGGGCAATTCGTTGCGGCCCTCGGCCGTTTCCAGCGCCACGTCGACATCGCCCACCACCGCCTCCATCAGCGGCACGCTCAGCTCCACCAGCAGGTTGTGCAGCGGATGGACCTGATAGGCGTCATGCGCTTCCTTGCTGACGAATTTCGACAGGTGGATATGCGTCCAGGTCTTCCTGAAGCCCGACACGTTGGGCGCCTGGTAGAATTCGAGGCAGCCCGGCACCTCGACCCGGATGCGGGCGCAGATCTCATGAACCTTCTCCCAATAGCCGGGCGGCAGCTCCTTCGTGAACTTCTTGATGATGACGTGGTAGTAGGGCGTGTCGGTCATTGCCAGTCTCGCAGATAGGGGCTGTCTTGGGGTGAACGCGGTTGCCCGCGCCCGCCCCGTGCAGCGATCGGCGATCAAGTGATTCCCCTGGATCGTCCGCTGCTCTAGGGTGAGGCGGCAAATCCTATGCGCATCACCATCGGTTTCAAGATATTCGGCGTGGCGGTTGTCATGCTCGTGCTCATGGCGGGCGCGGCGCTGCTCAACACGCGCCAGGCCGTGCAACTGATGGCCGTCTTCTCGCTGCTCGCCGACGACTATCTCGAGGCCTTCGCCGCGGTGTCGGAGGGAGAGGTGCACTCGGTCACCAAGGCCTTCCTCGCGCGGCGCTATTTCCTGTCGCATCTTGAGGACCGGGCGGTGGAGGAACGCCGGGTGCTACTGGCCGAGATGGCGGCCACGGATACGGCCGCCGACGCCCATTTCGCGACGGCCCTGCTGTTGCTGCGCCGCGCTGTCGAGCGGGCCGACAACCCGCCGGATGCCCGCGACCTTGCGCGCACGGCACTGCTGTTCGAACTGGCGATGGAGGACCGGCGGCGCACAACGGCGCTGCTGTCTGCCGCCGTGGCGGCGCTGGAGGCCGGGGATCGCGCGGCCTTCCTCGCACAGGAGCCCGCGCTCGACGCGGCGCGCGACCGGCTGCTCGACCGCCTCGACCAGGTGGAAACCGAACTGCATCGTTTCGTTCAACGCCAGGCGCAGGATTTCCGCGACGCGGAAGTCCGCGTGCTCGCCGCGAGCGGTGTCGCGCTCGCCTTTGCCCTGCTGCTCGGGCTTGCCGGCGCCTTTGTGCTGGCGCGCAGCCTTTCGCGCCCCGTGCAGCGCCTGGTCGAGGGCGCGCGGGCGGTCGAGGCGGGCCGGCTCGACCTGACGATCCCGGTCACGACCAGCGACGAGGTCGGCCGGCTGACCGAGGCCTTTAACCGCATGATCGGCGAGTTGCGGACCAAGGAGCGCATCCGCGAGACCTTCGGCAAGTATGTCGATCCCAAGATCGTCGCGGGCCTGATCGACCGCCCCGACTTGACGCGCGGTGAGGGCGAGCGGCGCGAGATGACCGTCGCCTTCACCGACCTGCGCGGCTTCACCGCGCTGGGCGAGGGCCTGACGCCGCCGGCGCTGGTGCGCGTCATCAATGCCTATCTCACCGAGATGTCGCGCGCCATCCGGCGCCACGACGGCATCATCGACAAGTTCATCGGCGATGCGGTGATGGCCTATTGGGGCCCGCCCTTCGTCGCCGCCGAGGTGCAGGTGCGCCATGCCTGCGCCGCCGCGCTCAACCAGATGGACAGCTTCGACCGCTTCCGCCAGCAGCTGCCGGAGCTGCTCGGCCTGCGCGGCAACGCGCCGGACCTTGGCCTGCGGATCGGCATCGCCACCGGCGATGTGGTGGTGGGCGACATCGGCTCCGACGTGACGCGCAACTACACGGTGCTGGGCGACACGGTGAACCTCGCGTCGCGGCTCGAAGGCGTGAACAAGCTTTATGGCACCCGCATCCTGCTCAGCGACCAGGCGGCGCAGCGAGCGGGACCGGGTTTCGCCCTGCGCGAGATCGACCGCGTGGCCGTCGCCGGCAAGGCGGAGCCGGAACGCATCCATGAGCTCCTGGGCCGCGCCGGCGATGCGCCGCCGGCGGGACTCGATGCCTATGCCGAAGGCCTTGCCGGCTGGCGCGCGGGCGACTGGGCCACGGCCCGGCGTGGCTTTGCCGCCGCCCTGGCCGCCCGCCCCGGCGATGGCCCGGCCGAGGCCTTCCTCCGGCGCCTGGAAAGCCCGCCGGCGGCCGGCTGGGACGGCGTCTGGCGCCTCGACAGCAAGTAACGCCCGCCCCCCGCTTGACGCCGCCAGCCCCATCCCGTAAGTCTCGGCGCCTGTCACGGCCCACGTCCCCTTCGTCTAGTGGCCCAGGACATCGCCCTCTCACGGCGAGAACAGGGGTTCGAGTCCCCTAGGGGACGCCAACCTTTTCCGGGCTTTCCGGATCTCCCGGTCGAAATTTCGGCGATTTTCGGGAGAGGTTGGTGGTTGGCGATCAGCCTCCCTCCCGCTGTCAGCAACAGGTTGTCGCAGTCTTGCGCCCCCCAGTTCTAGCGGCGCGTGTTCAGGCCGTAACGGCGACGCTTACAACCCCATTCAGCTGGCGCCGCGATGCGCCAAAGACATCGCGCGTCTCAACAAATGGCTGCACGAAGTTCCAGCCCGTGCCATGCACAGCAAATGTCTGTCGCTCATTGGATTGACAGATTTATATCTATCGATATGTTGCGGGGATGGATCAGGCCGCCGCACTGAAAGCCCTCGCCGACCCCGTTCGACTGCAAATTGTCGCCTTCCTTCACAGTCCGAAGGCGCGGCGTTGTACCTTTGCCGACCGGGTTTGCGCCTGCGACCTGGAAGGGCTCCTCGGCCTGTCGCAGCCTGCCGTAAGCCACCACATGCGCCTGCTTGTCGCTGCCGGACTCGTCCACGCTGAAAAGAATGGGCGCTGGATGTATTACAGCCTCGATCCTGTTGCCTTCGACAACGTCATCGCGTTCCTGCGACCCTTTTCGCTGCCGTCGCGCAAGGCTGCTGCCTGAACCACCCCGTTCATCTCCCACGGGTTGCCGGCCCGTGGACGCTGGTCACGGCGCTTTCCGTTGGTCAGCTCATTTCCTGGGGGTCGCTCTACTACAGCTTCTCGCTGTTCGTGGCGCCCATGGAAGCCGACCTTGGCTGGTCGCGGGCGGATCTGAACGGAGCCCTGTCCGCCGGCCTGCTGGTGGCGGGGCTGTTTGCCCTGCCGGTTGGTCGGTTGATCGACCGGCACGGCGCCCATCTCCTCATGACCCTGGGGTCGCTCGCGGGTGGCGTCCTGTGCCTGGCCTGGTCGCAGGTCGACAGCATCCCGCTGTTCTACCTGATCTGGGTCGGAATAGGGATGGTGCAGGCGGCCACGCTGTACGAGCCTGCCTTCGCGGTCATCACGGCCAATCTGGGCAGTCGCTACCGTCAGGGAATCACAGTGCTCACGCTGCTCGGCGGACTGGCCAGCACGGTGTTCATTCCCCTGACCCAGTTTCTGATCGAATCCATCGGCTGGCGGGAGGCCCTTGTGGTGCTCGCGGCCTGCAACGCCTTCCTGTGCACCGGCATCCACCTGGTGGTGTTGCGCGGCACCCGGGCGCAGGCCCCGACGGGGCGTCAGCCCGCCGCGGTGTCGCATGGCCGCGACACGCCGCTCCGCCTCGCTTTGCGCAACCCCGCGTTCTGGGGAGTCGCGGCGATGGTCGTGACCAATGCGCTGGCCTTTTCCGCGCTGACGTTCCACATCGTCCCGTTGCTCGGCGAACGCAATATTTCAATGGCCACGATCATCGGTGTTGTCGCCGTGATTGGCCCTGCGCAGGTCGCGGGCCGACTTGTGCTGCTTGCATTTGGCCCGCGAATCCGTGCCGTGCATATCGGCGCCGTCTCGGTGGTGTGCCTTCCGGCGGCGATTCTGCTGTTGCTGCTGGCGCCATCGACGCCGGCGTCGCTGGTGCTCTATGCGCTGATCTATGGCGCTGGCAACGGCATCATGACAATTGCACGCGGCACGATTGTTCCGGAGGTACTCGGGCCGGCGGGCTATGCCACGGTAAATGGAGCACTCGCCCTGCCGTCATTGATCGCCAAAGCCGGCGCACCGCTTGGCGCTGCGGCCCTGTGGAGCGTGACCGGCAGCTATGATGGCGTGCTCTGGGCGCTACTCGTTGTGGCTGTGTTGGGTGCCGCCATCTACATGGCGGGCACTCGGCCGTTTTCTCGCCGCGCCTCGTAGACCAGCCACACCGCCTGCCGCTGCCGGTCAGGCCGGTCCTGATCCGCCAGACCGTCATCAAAGCGTAGCACCGGCTGCCTAATTGTCGCGGCTTGGTAACCTGGCGACAATCCGGCCCGCCCTTGATCAGTCCGCTCAGCAGCTACTGGCGTGAGTCCATCGCCGCCCTGGACTTCGCCTTTCAACCGATCGTCAACAGCCACACCGGCGTCAGCGCCGGCTTTGAAGCGTTGTTGCGTGGGGTGGAGCGGGTGGGGTGTCCGAGCATCGGGTCCTTCTTCGACCGCGCCTTTCACTATGGCGTGCTGCCAGCGGTGGAACTTGCACTGCGCCGCAAGGCGGCGACGGCATTTGCCCGCATTGCCCCCCACCAGGGCCGGCGGCTTTTCCTCAATGTCGACAACCGTGCCCTGACGCAGACAAGCCCGGCCCTGATTGCTGAGGCCATTGCGGCGGGGGGGCATTGATCCCGGCACGGTCTGCCTGGAAGTGTCCGAGCGCCATGAGACCGGCCTCGCGGAAGATACGCAGGCGCTGCTCGGCGCCGTCCGCCGCGATCATCGCATGAAGATCGCCCTCGACGATTTTGGCCGCGGCTTCGCGGGACTTCATTTGCTCTACAATCTCGAGCCCGACTTCCTGAAGATCGATCGCTTCTTCATCTCCAGCATTGCCGCGGACCGGAAACGGCGAATCTTCGTGGCCAATATCGTGAACATGGCCCATCTCCTGGGTATTACCGTCATCGCCGAGGGGGTGGAAACCGAGCTGGAATATGCCGTATGCCGCGAGGTCGGGTGCGACCTGATCCAGGGCTTCCTCGTGGCGGTTCCAACGACAGACGTCGGCGGGTTGCAGGAGCGCTACAGCGAGATCGGCATTCTGGCCGGCCGCGAGAGGCGCCGGCGTTCGCGCGACCTGCATATGATCAAGGAACGCATCGAGCGGACCGAGCCGGTCACTCTCGACTCAAACATCTTCGATGTGTTCCACCGTTTCCGTGCCGACACGCATTCAAGCTTCATTCCCGTGGTCGACTCGCTGGGGCAGCCCGTTGGTATTGTCCGCGAGCAGGACATGAAGGAATTGGTCTACTCCCCCTACGGCCGCGATATCCTGTCCAATCGGAATTATTCTCGCGGGCTGCAGGATTTTGTGACCCGCTGCCCGGTCGCCGACATTCAGCTGAACGCCCAGGGACTTATCGAGATATTCAACAAGCACCGTGACCAGGATGCGATCCTGGTGGTTGAAGACATGCGCTACGCCGGCTTCCTTTCTGCGCGGTCGCTGCTGTCGATTGTCTCGGAACAGAACCTGACGACGGCGCGCGAGCAGAATCCGATTTCCCAGCTGCCCGGCAACAGGTTGATCTATGAGTTTGTGTCACAGGCCCTCAGCGGCGACGGGGCCGGGCATCACTTTGTCTACATCGACTTCGACAACTTCAAACCGTTCAACGACCACTTCGGCTTCCGTGTTGGCGACCGCGTTATTGCGACAATGGCCGAGCTCTTGCGGCTGCTGCCGGCCCATGAAGACCGGTTCATCGGTCACGTTGGTGGAGACGACTTCTTCATAGGCTGGCGAGGTTCCTCGCTGGCTGCGGTGCAGGAAGAGACAGCACAACTGCTCTATTCGTTTGCGCGCGAAGTGCGATCCTTCTACGACCTGAAGGCACAACACGACGGCTACATCATCGAGGTGGACCGGCAGGGACAGTTGCGCCGCTTTCCCTTGCTGTCGGCCAGCGCTGTGATCATGGAAGTGGGGCCTGGACCGTCTTGCCTGACCGTCGAGGCGGCGGGTGAAATGATCGCGCGCGGCAAGCGGCAGGCGAAGATTGCCCAAGGCGGAATCCACATTGTCCATGCCAGGGAATCCGCCAGACAGTTCACACTCGAGGGCCTTACCCCCTTGCGTTTGTCAGGCGGTCGATAGGGAGATCGTCGCCTGCCTCAGCTGCCGTGGTCGATCGTCAGCGTGACATGGTCGGCAACAAACCGGGCGCGGCCGAACTCGACCGGCCGCCCGTTCTCGTCGATGTTGACAGTCTCCGTTTGCAGAACGGGGCGGTTGCGTCCGATGCCGAGCTGTCGCGCGTCCTCGGTGGGTGCAAGGCGAGCCGTGATGCGCGTCGTCTTGCGCTTGTAGTCATTCAGGCCGCAGGCGGCGAGGGCTGCCGTAATCGACAAGGTGCGGCGGAAGGCATCGGCAAATTCGGGGAATCGTGACACGGCGACGTAATGCGTCGAAAGCCCGACGATGCGGTCGTTGGCACGGTTGAGCGTGCGGATTTCCCAGACCAGCGCCCCGGCGGGAATGGCCAGTGCACGCGCAATATCGGCCTCCGCGTGGCGCTGGTCGGCGGACAGCAGCTCGCGCCCCGGTCTTTTCTGACGGCTTTGCAGGTTGTCGCTGAAGCGCGTGCGAGGCCCAAGCGCATAGTCGAGCGCAGAGTCGACGACGAACATACCCCGTCCCTGTTCGATACTGACCAGACCGGTTTTGGACAGGGCATTCATCGCTTGCCGGACCGTGTGACGGTTCACGCGGAACTCTTCGGCCAGGGCCTTTTCCGTCGGCAACTGGTCGCCTGGCTTGTAGTCGCCACGGCGCACGGCCTGTTCAAGCTGAGCGGCGATCTGACGCCACAGTGTCGTGCCGCTGCCACGGTGGACGAAAGCGGAAGTGCTCTGCTGCCGTGCCTCTGTCACAAAACTTTCTCCGAAAGGTGGCTTGCTCTGGCCCTGCCGGTGCTCTAGGTAATATCTAGATGTCTAGACCAATCTAGACCAATTTGCAAGTCGTCGGATGTCGCGGTTGAACAAGAGCGCCCCCCAGAATGCCGATGCCCCGGACGTGTCAGAGCGGCGGGTGCGGCTCGCTCTGCTGGCGCGAATCGAAACCGGCGTGCTTGAGGCTGCACGCGCGGAGATCGCCCCCGACCTGCCCGCCTATCGGATGGTCAAGCAGCCAGAAACCGGTCTCGCCATGGTGCAGGCCCGTGCCGGTGGAACTGGGACGGCATTCAATTTCGGTGAGATGTCGCTGACCCGTTGCGTCGTGGCACTCGATGACGGCGTGCTGGGTGTGGGCTACGTCGCGGGCCGAGACCGGCACAAGGCGGAACTCGTCGCGCTGTTCGATGCGCTCGCGCAAAGCGGCCAATGGCGCGCCCGGCTCGAGCACCTCCTTTTTGCTCCGGCCCGCAGTCATCAAGCCACCGCCCAAACGGCGCGCGCGGCCCAGGTGGCAGCCACTCGGGTCGACTTCTTCACGATGGTGCGGGGCGAGGACTGAATGGCGTCAATGGACCTTGCCATGTCGCAGGAGCCCCAGCCTGGGTTCACCGAACCGGTGGCGCAAAGCCAGAAAGCATTCCGCGCCGTTCTGGAAGCGCTGTCGCGACCCGGCCTGCCGGTCGCCTGCGCGCCATTCGCCCCGGCCCCTCATGGGCTGGATCTCTCGGTTGCGGCCATCCTGCTGGCGCTCACCGACCTCGAGACCCCGATATGGATCGGACCGGGCTTCGACGGCGGTGTGTCAGACTGGCTTCACTTCCATACAGGGGCACCGCTTGTCGCGGATGCGGGCCAGGCCAGTTTTGCCTTGATACAGGCGGACGGAGCCTGCCCGCCGCTCGACAGCTTCGCGCTCGGCAGCGACGAAGGGCCGGAAACCGGAGCCATGCTGGTGGTTCAGGGCGGCCGGCTCGATACGCAGGCGGCCATGACATGGCGGGGACCCGGCATTCGCGATCGGGTGGAAACTGGTTCCTTCGGTTTGGCTGCGGCCTTCTGGCGCCAGCGCCATGCGCAGGAGGGACTGTTTCCCCGCGGTCTTGATCTGGTCATCGGCTGCGGCGCGCTCGTTGTTGGATGTCCGCGGTCGACACGGATCAAGCTGTCGGAGAGCGCCTAACATGTATGTGGCGGTTAAGGGCGGCGAGGCCGCCATCGAGAACGCGCATCGCCTGCTGGCGGCCGACCGGCGGGGGGACCCATCCGTCCCGGAGCTGTCGGTGGCGCAGATCCGCGAGCAAATGAGCGGAGCGGTCGACCGGGTGATGACCGAAGGCTCGCTCTATGACCCGGATCTTGCAGCGCTTGCCTTGAAGCAGGCGCGCGGCGACCAGGTGGAGGCGATCTTCCTCCTGCGCGCCTATCGCACCACCTTGCCGCGCCTCGCCGTCAGCGCACCGATCGAGACCAGCCGCATGTCGGTGCATCGCCGCATTTCATCGGCTTTCAAGGATGTGCCGGGTGGCCAGTTGCTGGGCCCAACCTTCGACTATACCCATCGCCTCCTCGATTTCGCCCTCCTGGCTCAGGCGGGGCCGATGGCATCACCAGCAGTGGCTGGCGAGGCCAGCCGTCGCGACCTGCCGCAGGTCATGGACCTGCTGCAGGCCGAAGGCCTGATAGCGGTTGAAACGGCGACCAAAAGCGCCGCTCCATTCGACCTGACACGGGAACCCTTGACCTTCCCGGCCGCGCGGGACGCGCGGTTGCAGAACCTCGCCCGCGCCGATGAGGGCTTCCTGCTGGCGCTGGGCTACTCGACGCAGCGTGGCTATGGCCGCAACCACCCCTTCGTCGGAGAAATTCGCTCCGGCACGGTGAGTGTTGAAATCACGCCACCGGAACTCGGCTTTGCCATCGACATTGCCGACATCCTTGTCACCGAATGCCAGATGGTGAACCAGTTCGCCGGATCAAAAACCGAGAAGCCCACATTCACCCGTGGCTATGGGCTGGCATTTGGCATGGCGGAGCGCAAGGCAATGGCGATGGCGCTGGTCGATCGCTCCCTGCGCGCCGAGGAGCTGGGTGAGGACGTGACCGCCCCGGCGCAGGATATCGAGTTCGTGCTGTCGCATTCCGACAATGTCGAAGCTTCGGGATTCGTCCAGCATCTGAAGCTGCCGCACCATGTCGACTTCCAGGCGGAACTGCACCTGGTCCGCCGCATGCGCGCCGAGGTCGGCGCCACGACTGCGGAGCCTGTCATCGCGGAGGCCGCGCAATGACCGCTCTTCTCGACGGTTACAATTTTGCGTTCCTCGATGAACAGACAAAGCGGATGATCCGCCGCGCCCTGCTGAAGGCGGTGGCCATTCCAGGCTATCAGGTCCCGTTTGGCAGTCGTGAAATGCCGCTGCCCTACGGCTGGGGCACCGGCGGCATTCAGGTGACCGCCGCTGTGATCGGCCTTGATGACACCCTCAAGGTAATTGACCAGGGCGCCGACGACACCACCAATGCGGTCTCCATCCGCCGCTTCTTCCAGCGCATGACCGGTGTGCGCACAACAGTGAAGACGCGCGAAGCCACATTGATCCAGACACGCCACAGGGTGCCGGAAACGCCACTTCGTGAAGGGCAGATCCTGATCTACCAGGTGCCCATACCGGAGCCGCTGCGCTGGCTCGAGCCGCGCGAGACCGAGACGCGCAAGATGCATGCATTGTCCGAATACGGCGCCATGCATGTTAAGCTGTATGAGGACATCAGCCGTCATGGCCAGGTCAGTACGGCCTACGACTATCCCGTTCTGGTGAACGGGCGCTACCTGATGCGCAGCTCGCCGATCCCGAAGTTCGACACACCCAAGATCCACATGTGCGCCGCGTTGCAGCTCTTCGGCGCCGGTCGCGAGAAGCGAATCTTTGCCGTGCCTCCCTATACCGACGTGCGTCCGCTCGACTTCGAGGACCACCCTTTCAGCGTCGAGTCTTGGCCCACCAGCTGCGCACTCTGTGGTTCGGCCGACAGCTTCCTCGATGAAATCGTCCTCGACGATCAAGGCGGGCGAATGTTCGTCTGTTCCGACACCGACTACTGCGCCGATCGGCGCGCCGCCGGGCATGCCGGGCCTGCCACCACACCCGCAGAGGTCACGACGTGAGCGTGATCGAAAGGCCGCTGCTGGCTGTGGAGAACCTCAGCAAGGCATTCGGCGCCCGGCCGGCGGTGCGGGATGTCAGCTTCTCATTGTGGCCCGGCGAGGTGCTGGGAATCGTCGGTGAGTCCGGCTCAGGCAAGTCGACGCTGCTGAATTGCCTCGCCGGACGCATGCAGGTGGACGCCGGGCGCATTGTCTATGACACCGCCGCCGGAGCGCCCATTGATCTTGTGACGGCGGCCGAATCGGCGCGCCGCCACCTCATGCGGACGGAATGGGGTTTCGTGCAACAGAACCCGCGCGACGGACTGCGCATGGACTTTTCTGCCGGGGCCAACATCGGCGAGCGCCTGATGGCGATTGGCGACCGCAACTACGCCCAGCTGCGAAGCACAGCCGAATCCTGGCTTTCCGCCGTCGAAATGCCGCTCCGTCGCATTGATGACTTGCCGCGTACTTTCTCGGGTGGCATGCAGCAGCGCCTGCAGATTGCCCGCAATCTGGTTACCCGCCCCCGCCTTGTCCTGATGGACGAGCCGACAGGGGGGCTCGACGTCTCCGTTCAGGCGCGCCTCCTCGATCTCATCCGCCGCCTGGTCCAGCAATTTCAGGTCTCCGCCATCGTGGTCACCCACGACCTGGGGGTCGCGCGGCTGCTGGCTCACCGGCTGATGGTGATGAAGGACGGCATGGTGGTCGAGGAGGGCCTGACCGATCAGGTGCTCGATGACCCCCAGCATGAATACACCCAGCTCCTCGTCTCTTCGGTACTCAGCGCATGACGAACTCCCTGCCGATGATCGATGTGCGTGACATCAGCAAGACGTTCCGGCTGCACCTTCGTGGCGGTGCGGAATTGCCGGTGCTGCGGGCGGCGTCCCTTCAGGTGGCAGCAGGCGAATGTGTAACCCTGCACGGCGCGTCCGGCTCCGGAAAGAGCACGTTGCTGCGCTCGCTCTACGGCACCTATCGGCCCCAACAGGGCCACGTCCGTTTGCGCCATCGCGGCGAAATGGTCGATCTGGTCACGGCGCTGCCGCGCCAGATACTGGATGTCCGGCGCTACACCCTTGGCTACGTCACCCAGTTCCTGCGCGTCGTGCCGCGGGTCTCGACGCTCGACATCGTGGCAGAGCCCCTCATGACGCAGGGCAATGACGAGGCTGAAGCGCGCCGGCGTGCGGGAGAGCTGCTGGAGCGGCTCGGCATCGCCGGAAAGCTCTGGGACCTGCCACCCGCCACCTTCTCGGGCGGAGAGCAGCAGCGGGTCAACATCGCGCGCGTCTTCGCAGCGGAGTACCCGATTCTTCTGCTGGATGAACCCACGGCCTCGCTCGATGAGGCAAACGCTCAAACTGTCATCGAACTGATCAAGGATGCCCGCAGCCGGGGTACTGCCATCGTGGCAATCGTCCATGAGCCCGTCACGCGGGCCGCCATCACCACCCGGCTGGTGCCGGTGGCCGAGTTGGGAGAGGCGGCATGACTGCGGAATGGAATCTCGACCGCGCCCGTATCGTCACGCGCAGCAGCGTGATTGACGGTGGCAGCCTGTCGGTCCGCGATGGCGTGATTTCGGGCATGGATTCGGGCGCCCTGAACAGTCCGGCCACCCTCGACTTCGATGGCGACTACCTGATCCCGGGTCTGGTCGAGTTGCATACCGACAATCTGGAAAAGCATTTCTCTCCCAGGCCGGGCGTGCGCTGGCCGGCAACCCTGGCAGTGCTCGGCCATGACGCCCAGATTTGCGCGGCGGGGATCACCACGGTGCTGGACGCCATCGCAGTCGGCGATGTGCGTGACGGGCAGACCCGTCTCGAAATGCTGCGTGACATGGTGGGTGCCATCGACGCCGCCCAGAAGACGGGGATTTTGCGGGCCGATCACTTTTTGCATCTGCGTTGCGAAGTGTCCTACGGCCCCCTGATCGACCTCGTTGAGCCGATGGCTGGACTTGACTGGCTCAAGCTCGTCTCGGTGATGGACCACACGCCCGGTCAGCGTCAGTTCGTGAGCGTCGCCAAGTACCGCGAGTACTATCAGGGTAAGTTCGGTCTCAGCGATGCCGACATGGAGACCTTCATCGCCAACCAGATTGCCGCGGCGCAGGCGCACGGCGCGGCGAACCGTCGCGCGATTGTGGCGCTGTGCCGGGAGCGTCACATTCCGCTGGCAAGCCATGACGACGCGACGGCCGATCACGTTGCCGAGGCGGCCGGCGACGGCATGGTGGTGGCCGAATTTCCCACGACAGTCGAAGCGGCGGCGATGTCGCGCGCGAACGGCATGAAGATCATGATGGGTGGACCCAACCTCGTGCGCGGTTCTTCCCACTCCGGAAATATCTCGGCTCGCTCGCTGGCCGAGCAAGGCCTGCTTGACATCGTGTCGTCCGATTACGTCCCGTCCAGCATGCTCCATGGTGCTTTCCTGTTGTGCGAGACCGTGCCGGACATCAACTTGCCGGCCGCGATTGCCATGGTGGCGACACACCCGGCGGAGGCTGTCGGCCTGTCCGACCGCGGGGAGATCGCACCGGGAAAGCGGGCCGATCTGTTGCGGGTTGCCGTGGTCGACGGCGTTCCCGTTGTGCGCAGCGTCTGGCGCAACGGTCAAAGGGTCATGTAGCCATGGATACACTCGATACCTTGTGCGGTCTGCTCAACCAGGCAGGTCGTGAACGCTATGGCATGGAGGCGGTGAGCCAGCTTGAGCACGCGCTGCAATGCGCCCGGCTGGCGGAACTGGAGGGCCGCGCTCCCGCCCTCATCGCGGCTGCCCTCCTGCATGACATCGGCCATCTTGTGGGCGCCGGCGATGAAGGGCTGGCCGAGCAAGGTGTCGATGCGCGGCATGAGCAGATCGCCGCTGTGTGGTTGAGGCGCCATTTCGGCCCTACCGTGGTTGAGCCTGTCCGTCTCCATGTCGATGCCAAGCGCTTCTTGTGCCAGTCCGAGCCCGCTTATTGGGCCAGCCTTTCTGATGCCTCGAAGACCAGCCTTGAGGTACAGGGCGGGACATTCAGGGAGGCCGAGGCAGCGACCTTCATCGCCCAGCCCCATGCAGCCGATGCGGTGCTTCTGCGGCGCTGGGATGATCTTGCGAAGGTGCCCAACCTTGCGACGCCGGATATTTCGCACTACCGGCCGCTACTCGCCAGCCTGCTCCAGCCCTGACGCGCGATGACGGGACGCCTCGTTCTTGTGGTCGGGCCCAGCGGCGCCGGCAAGGACAGCGTGATGAAGGGCGCGCGCGCCCGGCTGCAAGGGGACGAGTCCGTGGTGTTTCCGCGCCGCATGATCACGCGGCCCTGTGAGCCGGAGGGCGAGGACCACGATTCGACCGACCCGGCGTCGTTTTCAGTCATGCAGGCCGCTGGCGCCTTCGCCCTGGCCTGGTCGGCCCATGGCTTGTGCTACGGGATTCCGGCTTCCATTGACCGGGACATTCGCGCGGGCCGAACCGTGGTCGTCAATGTCTCGCGCGGTGTCATTGATCAGGCGCGCCGGCTCTATCCGGGACTTCTCGTTGTTTGTATTTCAGCCGAGCGCGATTTGCTGCGGCGGCGGTTGCTTGATCGGGGCCGTGAGGAAACCGATGCGGTCGAGGCCCGGGTGGAAAGGGCGAGTGCGTTCGCGATTCACGGGCCGGACGTGTCGAACATCGACAATGGGGGCCCGCTCGCCAACAGCGTTGAACGATTCCTGACGCTCCTTCAGCCGGACAGCGCATAGCGCTGCTTGATGCGGAATGGCGCACCGGGTGCGGCCTGGGCGAACAACCAAAGTGCGTCGATCAGGACCCCGGTGCCGGGCCCAATCGTGGCGGCGGCCAGATATCGCTGCAGCAAGTCGGCTTCGTCTTCGTCCCTGACAGGTCCGGTGAGTGTGTAGTGGAGGCGGAACTCTTCCAGCACATAAGGATAGCCCCAGCGTTGCAGGTTTTCTTCCTGTGCGGGTGTCAGGCCGGCGGCGCGCCGGCGGGCGGTTTCCCCGGGCGGCGCGGGCGCGCGAAAGGCATCGAACGCCATGACGCAGCCAGCAGCCAGCGCGCGGGCCGCATCGGATCGGTTTTCTGGTACCAGCGCAAAGAAGCTGCCGAGCCTGTCGAGTTTGAGAAATGGTAGGCAGATAGGTGCATGGCGCCTGGCGTGGTCGGCAACGGCCGTCTCCAGATCATCGACCTGGCACCCGTCAGCCAGCCGGAACGGCGGCTTCAACGTGGCATGAAAACCGTAAAGACGGGGCTCCGCCGTCAGCGCCAACAAGCGTTCGGTTGACAGGCCCGGCACCTTGGGCTGTGGGAGGAGGCTTCCGCGCATGGCATCGCGTCCCAGCCAGGCCTCGGCAAAAGCCGAAAGAGCGGTCCCAGGTGCAGGCGCTGCGTAGATGGCATAGCGCGCGGTCACGATTCGTCCTCCAGACCTTTGCGGCATTCATCCAGCAATGCTGCCGTGGTGGATCGCGGCTTTTTCAGACCTGTCGAGGTTCGCAACAGAACTGTCATGGCCGCTTGCTAAGACGGGGCATGCTGAAGAATACCCATGGCGCGTTGCCCGCCGTCCGGATTGCTCACTTATCGAAAACGTTCGGTGCAAGCAAGCGGGCGCTGGACGATGTCTCGCTCGACATCGGGGCGGGCGAAATGGTGGCCCTGATCGGCGCATCCGGATCGGGAAAATCGACTCTTCTGCGCCACATCTCGGGTCTGGTGCGCGGGGACCGCAACGCGGAAGCGCAGATCGTCGTCGACAACCGGCCTGTTCAGGCCGGCGGCCGACTCAGCCCTGACATTCGTTCATCCCGCGCCGGCATCGGCTTCGTGTTCCAGCAGTTCAACCTGGTTGGCCGGCTCAATGTGCTGACCAATGTGCTGGTCGGCAATCTGGGCCGTATGCCGCTGTGGCGCAGCCTGTTGCGCATCTTCAACGACGAGGAGCGTCGCCTCGCGGTCACTGCCCTCGATCGTGTCGGCATCGCGCAATGTGCCTTCCAGCGTGCGTCCACACTCTCGGGCGGCCAGCAGCAGCGCGCCGCCATCGCACGCGCCCTTGTTCAGAAGGCAAAACTCATTCTGGCGGACGAGCCGATTGCGTCGCTCGACCCGGAATCCGCGCGCCGCGTGATGGAGACGCTCAGCCTGATCAACCGCCAGGATGGTGTCACCGTCGTCGTGTCGCTGCACCAGGTCGATTTTGCGCTGCGCTACTGCCAGCGCGTGGTCGCATTGCGCGATGGCAAGGTGAAATTCGATGGGCCCGCCGCCGCGGTGACGGCTGCGTTGCTGCGGGGCATCTATGGCGACAACACCGATCTCGACTTCGGCACGCTCGAAGTCGAGCCATCGGAACGCGACGGGGCAAGGTCCGCGATGCCCGGACCGCGGCAGGCGGCGCTCGCCTGAATTTTCCCATTCTTTATCAACTGGAGAGCCAACATGTTGCGTCGCACATTTATCAAGGCTGCGGTCGCTGCCGCTGCCATCGTCGGACTGGCCGGAACGGCGCAGGCCCAGGCGCCCAAGGAGCTGAACTTCGGCATCATCTCCACCGAGGCAAGCTCGAACCTCAAGCCGTTGTGGACGCCGTTCCTCGCCGACTTGGAGAAGGCGACCGGCATGAAGGTGAATGCCTTCTTCGCGCCGGACTATGCCGGCATCATTGAGGGCATGCGCTTCAACAAGGTGCAGCTGGCCTGGTTCGGCAACGCCTCTGCCATCCAGGCTGTCGACCGTGCGAGCGCCGAAGTGTTCGTGCAGACCGTCGCCAACGACGGCTCGCCGGGCTACTGGTCCTTGCTGATCGCCCACAAGGACAGCAACGTCAAGACGATCGACGATGTTCTCAAGAACCCCGGCAAGCTGACGTTCGGCAACGGCGATCCGAACTCCACATCCGGTTTCCTGGTGCCGAGCTACTTCCTCTGGGGCCAGAACAACGTCGATATCCGCAAGCACTTCACCCGCATCACGTCGGGCAGCCACGAGACCAATGCGCTCGCCGTCGCCAACAAGCAGGTCGATGTCGCCACCTTCAACACCGAAGGCTTCGACCGCCTGAAGAAGACAGCCCCGGACAAAGCCGCCCTGTTGCATGTCGTGTGGCAGTCGCCGCTCATTCCGTCCGACCCGATCACCTGGCGCACCGATTTGCCGGACGCCGACAAGGCAAAGATCAAGACCTTCTTCCTGACCTATGGCACGGCGCAGAACGGCAAGTCGGCCGACCAACTGGAATCGGAAAAGAAGGTTCTGACCGGCCTGCAGTGGGCTCCGTTCAAGGAATCGTCCAACCGCCAGCTGCTGCCGATCCGTCAGCTTGGCCTGTTCCGCGACCGTCTCAAGATCGAAGCCGACACCGCCATGTCGGCGGATGAAAAGGCGAAGAAGCTGGCTGAGATCGATGCCCAGCTGGCCGCCCTGTCCCGCCAGATTGGGGCCTGATTGCGTGAGGCAGCCGGGGTGGCACGAGGTGCCACCCCGGCTGTTTCCCGGCATCATTCAACAAACATGAAATCACCAGCCTTGCGCGTCGCGGATCTTCCTCTGCGTGCCCCCCGTCCCACGCCCGCGGCCTCGCTGCTCAAGTTGCTGGGCTACGGGCTGGCAGCCGCTTTCCTGGTCTGGTCCTACCAGGGCGCCGAAGTCTCGCCGGTCAAGCTGTTCAGCGATGCCGGCAATATGGCGACCTTCGCGGCGGACTTCTTCCCGCCCGATTTCAGCGACTGGCGCTACTATCTTGAAGAGCTGATCGTCACCCTGCACATCGCCGTGTGGGGCACGGTTTTAGCCGTGTTCTGCGCCATCCCGCTCAGCCTCGTTGCCGCCGCCAACATTGCGCCCTGGTGGATTCACCAGCCGGTGCGCCGCTTGCTCGACGCCTTCCGCTCGATCAACGAGATGGTCTTTGCCATGCTCTTTGTGGTCGTCGTGGGTCTTGGTCCGTTTGCGGGGGCGCTCGCGCTCTGGATTCACACAACCGGAACACTGGCGAAGCTGTTCTCCGAAGCCGTCGAAGCCATTGACCCGCAGCCGGTCGAAGGCATCCGGGCGACCGGCGCGAATGCGCTTGAGGAGATCATCTACGGTGTTATTCCCCAAGTCATGCCGCTCTGGGTGTCCTACACGCTCTATCGGTTTGAAGCCAACGTCCGCTCCGCCAGCGTGGTGGGCATGGTGGGCGCCGGCGGCATCGGCGTCGTGCTGTGGGAAGTTATCCGCGGGTTTCAGTTCTCAAAAACCGCCGCGGCCATGATGATGATCATCGTCCTCGTCACCGCCACGGACGTGATCTCCAGTCGTATCCGGAAATTTTTCATCTAAACGTCTGTCTCAGAGCAGGCCGCCAAAGTCCATCCGCCAGATCTTGCCTTGCCGCTGGAAGCGGACCGGGCGGCCATTCTCAAGCGGCGTGGCGACGTCAGCCCCAAGAAGCTGTTCGCGAAGCACCCGGGCGACGCCGGAATGCGCGACGACAAGGGGCAGGCCTCCTCCGGGAATCATGGCGAGGGCCTTGAGCACGCGGCTCCGGAAGGCGTCTGGCCCTTCACCGCCACCGGGGGGTACCGCGGACCGGATGAGGATGGAGCGCGACTGGCCTTCCCAGTTGCCATAGTGGCGTTCGGCGAGATCGCTGATGACCGTCACGGGAAGTGCAACCCTGCGGGACACGGCTTCCGCCGTCTCCCGTGCGCGCGACAGCGGGCTGCTGTAGATCGCCGTCAGTGGCCATGCGGCGAGGCGCTCCGCCGCCGCCCGCGCCTGCTCATGCCCTTGCGCCGTCAGCGGGCTGTCCATGGCACCTGCAATCAGGTCAGCGGCATTCGCTTCCGTTTCGCCATGCCGCAGGAACCAGAAGGTCGCAGCAAAGAGGGGTAAGTTCATGCCGCCTCCTCCGGCAACACCCAGCCGTCGTTGATCGCCAGACGCAGGCGGTCGCCAACGGGTGGGTGATCCG
The DNA here is from genome assembly GCA_947473325.1 of Alphaproteobacteria bacterium. GTDB lineage: Bacteria > Pseudomonadota > Alphaproteobacteria > SHVP01 > SHVP01 > CANJEJ01. Next base: position 28,847 of record CANJEJ010000010.1, read on the forward strand.
TGTCGAGGGTCAGCAGCGGGGCCTCGGGTACGTCCGGGCGCAAGATCAGGCGCCGCCCTGGTAGACGCTGTCGATTACGCGGCACGGCAGCGCCTCGCAGTCGGGCGCAGCCTGCGTTACATCCTTTGGCCGCAGCACCGCCACTCGCCGCATCGCGCGATGGCTGTGACCGCGCAGGCGGGTTCGCAGGCCCCACAGGGTAGCCACGAGTTGGTCTGAATCCGTTGCGGAGACCACCTCAATCGGCATCCGCGTGCTTCTTGTTGAACTCGATCGCCACGTCTTCCATCAGCTCCGACGACTACCGGGCAGGCGTGACATGTTGATGATGACCGGCGCCTGGAGGACGGCGCCGCCAAGCGTCAATATGGACGCTGCTACGTCAGTTCCCGGGCCCGGTGGCAGGCCACCGTTTGTCCCGGGGCCATGGTCTGTGCAGCCGGCGCCGCCTGTCGGCAGATATCGATGGCATGGGCGCAGCGGGTATGAAAGGCGCAGCCCTTCGGGGGTGACAATACGCTGGGTGGCTCGCCTTCCAGCAGGATGCGCTGGCGCCTGACACCGGGGTCGGGCACCGGCACGGCCGAGATGAGAGCCCGCGTGTAGGGGTGTGCCGGCCGCTCGAACAGCGTCTCGACCGGCGCCGTTTCAACAATGCGTCCGAGATACATCACGGCGATGCGGTCGCAGACATGCCGTACCACGCTGAGATCGTGCGAGATGAACAGATAGCTAAGTGCATGCTTCGCGCGCAGATCGGTGAGCAGGTTGATGATCTGGGCCCGCACCGAGACGTCAAGCGCCGCCACTGCTTCATCGCAGACGAGCAGCTTTGGGCTCAGGGAAAGGGCACGGGCGATGACGATGCGCTGCAGCTGACCGCCGGACAGCTGGTGTGGATAGCGGCTGAGCAGGTCGGGATGCAGGCCGACGGAACGGACAAGGTCGGCGAGCGCCGCCTCGCGCTCAGCGGGCGGTACGGTACGGTGCTCGCGCATGACCTCGCGGATCTGGTCGCCGACGGGCAGGCGCGGGTTCAGGGCGTCGATCGGGTTCTGGAACACCATCTGCATGTCGCGGCGGAGTGCGCGCCATTCGGCGCGGGAGCGGCCTGCAAGGGGCCGACCCAGGAGTCGGACCTCGCCCTCGGCAGCTTCAAGAAGCGCCAGGACCAGCCTGCCCGTCGTCGACTTGCCGCAGCCGCTTTCGCCGACCAGGCCAAAGGTCTCGCCGGCCGCGATGGTGAAGGAGATGCCATCCACCGCACGAGCATGGCGCCGGGCCTGGAAGGGCCAGCGCCGCTTCAGGGGAAACTGGAAGACCAGATTCCGCGCCTCAATCAGCGGCGTCTCGATGGTGGCGCTCATGCGGGTTCCAGCATCTGCTGATGACAGGCGACCAGCCGCCCGGCGGCCACGTTACGCATGGCCGGCTCTTCACGGCGGCAAAGGTTGTCTGCCTGTTCGCAGCGCCCTGCGAAGCGGCACCCGGTCACCACCTCGTTGGGCGCCGGCACCGATCCGGCGATCTGGTGCAGGCGGCCAAGGCGCTGGTCAAAACGTGGCGTTGAGGCAATCAGACCGCGCGTATAGGGATGTCGCGGGTTGGCGAAGATGTCGCGGACGGGCCCAACCTCGACGACCCGTCCGGCATACATCACCCCGACATCGTCGGCCATTTCTGCCACGACGCCCAGGTCATGGGTGATCAGCAGCAGGCCCATCTGCAACTCGTCGCGCACGCGCCGCAGCAGATCGAGGATCTGCGCCTGGATGGTGACGTCGAGCGCGGTGGTCGGCTCGTCGGCGATGAGCAGGCGCGGCCGGCAGGCCAGCGCCATCGCAATCATCGCCCGTTGTGCCATGCCACCAGACAGCTGGTGCGGATAGTAGCGAAGCCGGGCTTTCGGGTCGGGCATGCCGACATGGCGGAGCAACTCCTCCGCGCGCTGGCTGGCCGCTGCCGTGGACCCGCCTTCGTGCAACTGGATCGCTTCGATGATCTGGCGGCCAATGGTGTGAACTGGGTTGAGCGAGGCCGCGGGGTCCTGGAACACCATGGTGATGTCGCGGCCACGCAGATCGTTGAGCCGGCTGGGCGAGGCTGTCACGAGATCTTCGTCCTCGAACAGCGCGGTACCGGCACTGACGGACCCGTTGGCGGCGAGCAGGCCGAGGACCGCCAGGCAGGTGACGCTCTTGCCGCTGCCGCTTTCGCCCACCAGCGCCAGCGTGCGGCCACGCTCCACGGTCAGCGAGACATTCTCCACGGCAGTGACCGGCCCGAAGGGCGTGCGGAAGGTCACCCGCAGGCCATCGACGACCAACAGCGGTGTCCTCATTTCAGCACCGGGTCGAAGCGGTCGCGCAGCCAGTCACCGACGATGCAGGCTGAGAGCGAAAACAGGAAGATGATGGCACCCGGGATGACGGATATCCACCAGGCCATGATGAGATGATCCCGGCCTGCACCCAGCATCTGGCCCAGGCTGGTCATCGGTGGCTGTACCCCGATCCCGAGGAAGGAGAGCGAGGTTTCCAGCAGGATGATGCTGGGCAGGTTGATGGTGAGCTGCACCAGCAGGGCGCTCAGGATGTTGGGCAGGACGTGGCGGCCATAGACATGCCAGTCGCTGAATCCGAGCGAGCGGACGGCGGTGACATAGCCGGATTGCTGCGCCGACAGCACCATGCCGCGGGTGAGGCGGGCATAGGACTGCCACCCTTCGATACCGACCACGATGATCAGCACGATGAAACTGCCGCCGAAGAACGCGAGGACCGCCAAGGCAAAGATGACGAAGGGCAGGGCGAGGTGGATATCGACCAGCATCATAATCGCCTCTTCGACAAGTCCGCGGGCGCGCGCCGCGACGAAGCCGAGGAACGTGCCGAGCACGGAGCCGATTGCCGTTCCCGCCACGGCGATCAGCACGCTGATGCGGATGGCATAGATGATGCGGCTCAGGATGTCGCGGCCGAGGTCGTCGGTGCCGAGTGGATACGACCATTCGCCGCCAAAGCCGAGTGGCGGCAGGAACTGGTCGAGCAGGTTCTGCCGCGTGTGCGAATGGGGCTGCAGCAGAGACCCGAAAACTGCCACCAGCACAATGAACGCCAGGAACGCGAGCGCGGCCATGACCAGCCATTGGCGATCGAGACCTGCTCGCTTGATCCAGGAGCGGTGGCGGGGTGGTACCTGCGGGCGTGATGGCGCGCCCGATTCGGCGAGGTCGAAGGACGCCATGGTCAGCTCTGCTTTCCGGTGACGGTCACGCGTGGGTCGAGCCAGCCATAGGCGACATCGACCATGAAATTGGCGAAGATCACGGTGGCGGACACGAGGAAGACCATGGTCTGAACCACCGCAAAGTCGCGCAGGCCGACCGAAGTGACGAGCAGCCGTCCGGCGCCCGGCCAGGCGAAGACGCTTTCCACCACCACCGAGCCGCCGATGAGGAAACCAAGCTGGAAGCCGAGCACGGTCACGGTCGGGATCGCCGCGTTGGGCAGCGCATGCCAGGCAATGCGGCGGGAGACGGACGCTCCCTTGGCGGCCGCGGTGCGCATGTAGGGCTGGCGGATCACCTCCAGCATCGCGGAGCGGACAAAGCGGGCAATGACGCCGGCCGAGGACATGCCGAGCGTGAAGGCCGGCATGACGAGATGCTTCCAGGTTTCTGCGCCCGCCGCGGGCATCCAGCGCAGTTCCAGGGCGAAGAGCAGGATCAGCAAGATGCCGAGGAAGTAGTTGGGCAGGCTGTAGGCGGTCACGGCAAAGGCCATCACGCCGCGGTCGATCATGCTGCCGCGGTTGAGCGCCGCGAGGGTGCCGAAGCCGATCCCCGCCACCAGGCTGATCACGAAGGCAACGCCGCCAAGCAGCAGGGTGTGCGGCAAGCGTTCGAAGACGATCTTGACGGCATCTTGGCCGCTGAAGATGGACCGGCCGAGGTCGCCGTTGAAGATCGCCACCCAGTAGCGGACATACTGCAGCCAGATCGGATCGTTGAGCCCCCAGCGCTCGCGGTACTGGTCGAGGATGTCGGCCGGGGTGTCGAGCGGCAGCAGCGAGATGATGGGGTCGCCGGTCAGGCGCAAGACCACGAACACCGCCGTGACCACCACGACCATGGTGATCGCGCTGCGCAGCAGCTTGGTAGCAATGAAGGCAAACATGGGCGCGGAAGCTAGGTCGCGTCGATGACAGCACGGTGACGCGGCAGGAGTCTGTGTGCCACCAAACTGTCATGCCGGCGTCATGGCACGCTCATCAAGTCTCTTTAGGTCTCTCGGCGACCGACTTCCCTGGGAGATTGCCATGATAGCCCGCCGCTGGTCCGCGTTGCTCGCGACCGCACTTGCCACGATTGCCGCTTCCGCCGCGCAGGCGCAGGACCGCTACGACCTGAGGATTGGCCAGACCACCATCCTGACGGCACATCCAAGCAACGCGACCTCGAATTTCGGTTCGCGCGTCCTCTACGCGATCTACGAGCCGGTGCTGCCGCGGGATTTCCAGGGTGGTCCGCAGAACGCCGGCGCCAAGCCCAAGGCCGGAATCGCGGAAAGCTGGAACCAGGTGTCGCCCACTGTCTTCGAAATGAAGATCCGCAAGGGCGTGCTGCTGCATAACGGCCGCGAGGTCACTCCGCAGGACGTCGCCCACACCTTCAGCCGCCAGTTCGGCGAGAAGCCCGCGCAGCCATACGCCCTCGCTCGTGGCTTCGCCGCCGTCGAGGTCGATGGCGACATTGTCCGCATCGTGTCCAAGCAGCCCGACGTCCTCATGCAGATGCGGATCAGCACCGACATGGGCTTCCTGGTGCCGGAGAAGGAACTCGCCGACATGGGGACGGATGCCTTCAACCGTGCGCCCATCTCGGCGGGTCCGTACAAGTTCCAGGAACAGGTCCAGGGCCAGTTCCTGCGTCTCGTCTCGCACGACCAGTATTTCCGCGGCATGCCGCCGCTGAAAAGCATCACCTACAAGGAAGTGCCGGAGCAGTCGGGCCGCCTGTCGGCGCTGGTCGCCGGCGACCTCGACATCATTACCTCGGTGCCGCCCGACCAGATTCGCATCATCGAGCGCTATGCCGACCTGAAGACCGCGAGCGTCCCGGTGGAGAATTTCCACATGTGGCTGTTCCGCGGGCCGAAGACAAAGGACGCCCCCGCCTCGCACCCGGTGTTCGACAAGCGCGTGCGCCAGGCCATGGCCCATGCCGTCAACCGCGAGCAGCTGGCCGAGCGGCTCTGGGCCGGCCTCACCAAGGTGCCGACGGCGGTGAACTTCCCGATGTTCGGCGATTACTATGACGCCAGCAAGAAGCCGCTCGGCTATGACCCGGCCAAGGCAAAGATGCTGCTGCAGGAAGCGGGCTACAAGGGCGAAGAGATCGAACTGCGCTGGCCCGCCGGCTACTACGTCAACATGGACCGCGCCATCGAAGTGGCACATGAGCAGTGGAAGCAGGTCGGCCTCAACGTGAAGCTGTCGCCGATTGAATCGATAAGCCAGATCAGCCAGCCCAAGGGCAACATGTGGGCGATCTCGGGCAATGTGATCCTGCCCGATCCGCTGGGCGGGGCCTATCTCAACTACGCGCCCGGCCTTGGCTTCAGCGGCGGTTTCAACAGCTGGGACACGCCGAAGGAATTCGTCGAGCTGGGCGAGAAGATGTCGATGACCACCGACGTCGCGGATCGCAAGAAGATGTTTGCCCGTCAGATGGAGATCTTCGACGACGAGGTGCCTGCCATTCCGCTGTACCAGATTGTCGAAACCTATGGCCTGCGCAAGAAGATCGATTGGAAGCCGATCTCACTTTATCTCATGGATTTCCGCCCAGGCACGATCGCGGTGGCGAAATAGCCGACTCGAAGGGAAACGACATGACTGAACACTTCCGCGTCGTCCACGTCTCGGACATCCACCTCGGCCATAGCCATGACTATGCCCAGCGCAACTGGGATGCAGTCGTTGACTATGTGAACGCGACGAAGCCCGACCTGGTCATCAATACCGGCGATACATCCTTCCTTGATCCGGATGCGGAGGACGACCTGGGTCACGCCCGTCAGCAGATGGATCGGCTTCAGGCGCCCTGGCTCATCCTGCCCGGCAATCATGACGTTGGTGACACCCACCCGGAACCGTGGATCGATATCCGGGTCAACGATACGCGCCTCGACCGCTACCGCCGCCACTTCGGCGACGACTTCTGGGCGCGCGACCTCGGCCAGTGGCGCCTGATTGGCCTCAATACACTGGTCTTTGGCAGCCAGCTCGCGACGGAAGAGCAGCAATGGCAGTGGCTGGCGGACGAACTCGGGTCGGCGAAAGGCCGGCCCATCGCGCTCTTCCTGCACAAGCCGATGTGCAATCACCATATGAACGAAGACAGCGACACGTCGATGACCATCGGGCAGTCGGCACGCCGCCGCCTTCACGCGGCGCTGGGCGATGCCGATGTGCGGCTGGTCGGCAACGGGCATGTGCATGAATATCGCAGCTGGATCGCCGATGGCCGGCTGATGGTGTCGGCGCCGACCACCGCCTTCGTCCATGCCGTGCACGAGCCGCCGCGCAACCACGCCGGCATGAAGCGCGTGGGCGTGGTGGAGTATGTGTTCACTCCGCATGCGGTCTCTTTCCGCATGGTCGAGCCACCCGGCATCGAGCAACTTGATGCCCACGTCATCCGCACCGACGCCACGCGGGCGTTGATCGCGACAATGACCGAACGCGGCAAGCAGGAAAAAGCCGCCCTCTCACAGGCGGCAGAGTAGGCGGCGGTGTCGGCGCCGTGGTCTAGGCGTCGACCCGCGTTACCTGGAAGGCGAGGCGCTGGTTCCAGTGCTTGCGCCGCGCACCACCGTCATTCAACGCATTCTGGATGTCGAACTGGACCATGGCGTTGTCGTCGGCAAAGGCCGCCGTCACACTGCCGTCGGGACCGAGTTCCAGGCGAGCAAAGCCGGACTTCACCAGGCCACCGCGGCGCTCGAACTTTGGATGGTTGGTGATGAAGGCCGGGGAGGGTGCCCACAGGAGGCGCATGCCACTGTCGTCCATCTCGCGATAGCGGTGGAAATGGCCTGAGGCATAGAGGCGGACATTGCCCTCGAGCAGCAGGTTGCGCAGCGCGCTGCGCTGGGCGAGCGGAATGGTCCAGCCTGGCGGGTCGTCGGCTTCCGGCTCACCAAGATGCAGGGCTTTGTGATTGAACACGGCAACCGGGCGGCCGCGTGCCACGCTCAGGGCCTCGCGCAGCATCTCGAGCTGGGCCCCCTCGCCGGCGAGTCCGCTGCCAGCCAGCTGCGCGTTAAGCCCGATCATTATCCAGCCCTTGCGTTCGCGCACCCAGAAGTCGGGGCCGAAGATTTCCGCATATTGGTTGATGAAGTGGTCAGCGACGCGGTCATGGCCAACATGGACATCGCCGATGTCATGGTTGCCGGGCACGGTCCAGACCTCGGCGCCCAGCCGATTGAATTGTTCACGCGCGTAGACCAGATCGTCGGGTGTATTAGGGCCGTCCATGGCGATGTCGCCGGTGCAGACGACAAGGTCAGGCGCCCATGAGCGTATGGCCTCGACCACGATCTCCCAGTTGTACTGGAACATCGACGGCTTGCGGGTCAGGTGGGTGTCGGAAATCTGGGCAATGCGAAGCGTCATCGGGCGATTCATCCCTTGAGGCCTGTCTGGGCGAAGGTTTCGAACACCTGGCGCTGGAAAAAGAAGAACACGGCCAGCACGGGCATGGTGGCGATCAGCATGCCCGCCATCAGCGGGCCGAAGTCGGAACTCGATTCCAGATCAATATACTGGCGCAGCCCCATCTGCACGGTGGCGGAACGCGCCGTCTCGGTCACCAGCAGCGGCCAGAAATACTCGTTCCAGCTTTCGATGAAGAAGACGATGGCGAGTGCGCCAATGGCCGGCTTCAACAGCGGCAGGGCGACATGCCAAAGTGTCTGCATGCTGCCGGCACCATCGACGGCGGCCGCGTCGAACAGCTCTTTTGGCAGCGACAGGAAATGCTGGCGCAGCAGGAAGATGCCGAAGGGCGCGACGAGATTGGGAATGATCAGCGCGGCGAGCGTGTCGTACCAGCCGAGCTTCACGATCAGCAGGTAGATCGGCACCATGGTGAGCTGATGCGGCACCATCATCGCGCCGATCACGGCAAAGAACAGGATGTCACGGCCGGGGAACCGCCAGCGCGCGAAGGCATAGGCGGCAAGGACTGAGGTGAAGACCTGGCCGAAGACGCGGATGATCGCGTTGACCGAGGAATTGAACAGCTGGAGGGCAAAGGGCAACTGGGTGAACAACCGCTCGAAATTGTCCAGCGTCGGGTTCACTGGCCAGGGCGCCGGCGAATACATTTCCGCATTCGGCTTGAAGGCCGTTCCCACCATGACGAGCAATGGGATCACCACCGAGGCACAGAGCAGAAGAACGAAAAGTTCACCGGCCAGCCGGGTGACCGGCCCGAGGTGAAGGGCGGCGCGGCTCATTGATAGTGTACCCAGCGTTCGAGCAGCTTCAGCTTTACCACGGTCACGAACAGGATCAGCAGGAACAGGAAGGTGGTTCCGGCCGCGCCCAAGCCGACATTGAAGCTCTCAAAGGTGTAGATGTAGACCATGTGGAACAGGTTGGTCGTCGCGTTGGCCGGCCCACCGCGCGTCAGCACGTCAATCGGCGTGAAAACCTGTTGCAGCGAGAAGATGACGGTCGCGACCAGCACGAAGAGGGTCGTCGGCGTCAGCAGCGGCCAGATCAGGAAGCGGAACACCTGGCGGTCACGCGCGCCGTCGAGCCGCATGGCATCCACAAGGTCCCGATTGATGCTGGCAAGGCCTGCCAGATAGAGGATCGTGTTGAAGCCGATAATCTTCCAGGTCGAGATGCCAAGGATGGTCCATAGCGCCGTGTCCGCATCCCCGAGAAGCGAAGGCAGGCGGACGCCGGCAACACTCGCCAGCACGGCCTGAACCAGACCGACGATTGGATTGAGCAGATACAGCCAGACCAGAGAGACGACGACGAAGCTCAGGATCGTCGGCAGAAACAGGATGGTCTTGTAGGCAAAGCTTCTCCCGCCGCCCATCGCCCAGAGAAAGGCCGCGATCGGAATCGGCAGCAGCACCTTCATCGGGATGGAGCCCAGGA